>NZ_JBIAWP010000004.1:0-378946 GCF_042895785.1 Streptomyces sp. NPDC001380
GACCGGGTGGGGGTGATGTACCTGGGGAAGATGGTCGAGATCGGCACGGACACCCAGATCTACGACCACCCCACGCACCCGTACACGCAGGCGCTGCTCTCGGCGGTGCCGGTGCCGGATCCGGAGGCGCGTGAGGGGCGGGAGCGGATCATCCTGCAGGGGGACGTGCCCTCGCCGGCGAACCCGCCGTCGGGCTGCCGGTTCCGCACCCGCTGCTGGAAGGCGCAGGAGCGGTGTGCGACCGAGGTGCCGCTGCTGGCGGTGCCCTCGACGCTGAAGGGCGAGGCGGCGCACGACTCGGCGTGCCACTTCGCCGAGGAGAAGGACGTCGTCCACGCCGCCTGAGATGCATGGTGGCACTCCGCCCGTGACGCGCCGCAGGGCCCGGACCGCAGCAGCGGCCCGGGCCCTGCGGCGTTCCCCGCTGTCAGGACGGACGGACGCTGGAACGGCGGAGTCCGCGTCCCCGGCCGGGGACGCGGACTCCGCCGTTGCGCGCGGTGCTACCGGATCACTTGGTGAAGCCGATGTCCTGGTACTTCAGGTCCGCGAACCCCTTGGCGCCCAGGTTGGCGAGGGTCTTCTTGGTGGCGAAGATGTCGGGGCGCTGGTACAGCGGGATCAGGCCGGCCTGGTCCCACACCAGCTTGTCGGCGGCGTTGAGGTCCGTGAGGGCCTGCGCAGGATCGATGTCGGCGGCCGCCTTGTCCATCGCGGCGTCGAGCTCGGGGCTGCCCACCCGGGTGTAGTTCTGCTGGATCTCGTCGCCCTTGGGGTTGACGTACAGCGACTTGCTCGACGAGGCCGCGAAGGGCGTGCCGATCCAGCTGAAGACGGTCAGGTCGAAGTTACCCGGGGTGACGTACTTGTCGAAGAAGGCGTCCAGCGGGACCGACTTGATGTTCAGCTTGATGCCGACGGCCTTGAGCATCGGCTGCATCAGCTTGCCCTCGTTGGCCGAGACGGAGACGTTGGCCGGGATGACCAGGTTGACCTCGAGGGTCTTGCCGTCCTTCTTGCGGAACTCGCCGTCCTGCTTCCAGCCGGCCGCGTCCAGGGCCGCCTTCGCCTTGGCAGGGTCGTACTGGCCGGTGTCGCCGGAGTTGTCCTGGTACCCCTTCTGGTTGTTGACCAGGAAGTGGTTGTTCAGCGGCTGGGCCGCCCAGTCCAGGCCCTGCAGGTCGGAGTTGGCGATCGCCTTGCGGTTGAGCGCCATGGAGATGGCCTTGCGCACGTTGACGTCACTGAGCATCGCGCTCTTGCCGTTCATCGTGACGTGGCGGTAGTTGGGACCGCCGGCCTTGAGGATCTGTCCGTCGGCAACCCCCTTGGCCTGCTTGTAGGCCGCCGGGTCCGGGCCGACGTCGAAGAAGTCGACCTCGCCGTTGGCGAAGGCGCCGGGAGTCGCGGAGGAATCCAGCGCGCGGTAGATGATCTTGTCGAGGATTGCCTTCTCGCCCCACCAGTTGTCGTCGCGGACGACGGTCAGCGTCTTGGCGGTCTTGTCGATGCCCTGGAACTTGAACGGGCCCGCGGTGATCGGGATCTTGCCCAGGTAGCCGTTGTTGAAGCCGTCCGGGGTGCTGTTGATCGAGGCCGGGTACAGCGGCGAGAACAGTGACTTCCAGTCGCCGAACGGGGACGAGAAGGTGACGATGACCTCCTGGTCGTCCTTGCCCTTCGCCACGCTGGTGATCAGCTCGTAGCCGGTGCTCGAGGAGATCTTGTACTTCTTGTCCTTGCCGTTCAGGGCCTTCCACTGGGCCTCGAAGTCCTTGTAGGACAGCGGCTTGCCGTCGGACCACTTGGCCTTCGGGTTGATGTGGTAGGTCACCACCTGCTTGCCCGAGCTGCTGTCGGCCTTGGCGTCGGTCAGGTAGTTCGGGTCGGGGGAGACGGTGCCGGTTGCGTCCGCGATCATCGTCACCGGCATCAGGGCGTGCTCGACGTCGAGGCCGTCGGAGAGCGTGCCGTCGATCTCGTTGTAGTTGAAGTTCTCGGCAATCTCGCCGAGCGGCCAGTTGAGGGTGCCGCCCTGCTTCAGCTGTGCCCGGTCCACGGGGTTGACGTTGTTGGCGTTCGACTTCGGCAGGGGCTTCGAGGAGCTGCTCGAACCCTTGCCGCCGTCGCCGCTGCTGCAGGCGGTGAGGCACAGCGCGGACGTGGCGATGGTGGCGACCAGCGCGAGGGAGACGCGGTTTCTCTGCAAGGGGTTCTCCAGGGGAGTGGTTGGGACGAACGGGTGGTCGGGTGATGCGGGCGGACTACACCACGGTCAGAGCAGCCGCGTAGTGGCAGGCTGCGGTGTGGTCCTCGCCGAGACCGCGCAGTGCGGGGTCCTCATCGCGGCAGCGGTTCTGCTCCGCCCCGGGGAGGGCGGCGAACTTGGGGCACCGGTTTCGGAACCGGCAGCCGTCCGGCACATCTGCCGGACTGGGCAGGTCACCGGTGAGCAGGATGCGCTTGCGCTCCCGCTCCTTGCGTGGGTCCGGCAGAGGCACCGCCGACAGCAGCGCCTGCGTGTACGGGTGTGACGGTGAGGCGAACACGGAGTCCGCCTCACCGAGCTCGACGATCCGGCCGAGGTACATCACGGCGATCCGGTCCGCAATGTGCCGGACCACGGACAGGTCGTGCGCAACGAAGAGGTAGCTCAGACCCATCCGGGACTTGAGCTCGTCCAGCAGGTTGAGCACGCCGGCCTGGATGGACACGTCCAGCGCCGAGACCGGCTCGTCCAGGATCACCAGCTTGGGCTCCAGGGCCAGGGCGCGGGCGATGCTGATCCGCTGCCGCTGGCCGCCGGAGAACTCGGAGGGGAACCGCTCGGCGTGGTCCGGGTTGAGCCCGACCAGGTCCAGCAGCTCGGGCACCCGAGCGGCGATGCGCTCCTTGCCCCAGCCGTGCGTCTTCAGCGGCTCGGCGAGGATGTCGCCCACCGGCATCCGGGCGTCCAGCGAGGCCATCGGGTCCTGGAAGACGACCTGCAGGTCGCGGCGGAGCGCCTTGCGCTCGCTGCCCTTCCGCAGCGAGCGGATGTCCTTGCCGAAGACGGTGACCGTGCCCGCCTGCCCGCTGGGCAGGTCCAGGATTTCCAGCAGGGTCGTGGTCTTGCCGCAGCCGGACTCGCCGACCAGGCCCAGCGTCTCGCCCTCGCGGATGTCGAAGCCGATGCCGTCCACCGCCCGCACGGTGCCCACCCGGCGCTTGAAGACGGCGCCCTTGAGCAGCGGGAAGTGCTTCACCAGGCCGTCCACGGAGAGCACGGTGGTGCGCTCCTCGCGCGGCAGCCGCTCCACCGCGGCGGCCGGGGGCAGCTCGGGAACGGGGTAGATGGCCGCGGGGTCGAGTGCGCCGCCGTCCTTCAGCTCGTGGCTCCGGTGGCAGGCGGTCGGGTGGCCGACACCTTCCCGGAGGACCAGCTCGGGCTCTGCCTCCCGGCAGTGGTCGACGGCGATGGGGCAGCGTGGGGCGAAGGGGCAGCCCGGAGGCAGCGCCACCATCGACGGCGGTGTCCCCTCGATGGGGGTGAGGGCGTGCTTCCCGGTCTCGTCCAGCCGCGGGATCGACTCCAGCAGGCCGATCGTGTAGGGCATCCGGGGCTGGTAGTAGACCTGATCCACGGTGCCCGCCTCGACGGGCTTGCCCGCGTACATCACCTGGACCCGGTCGGCGAAGCCGGCCACCACGCCCAGGTCGTGGGTGATCATCACGATGGCGGCGCCGGTGACCTCCTGGGCGGTCTTCAGCACCTCCAGCACCTGCGCCTGGATGGTGACGTCCAGGGCGGTGGTGGGCTCGTCCGCGATGATGACCGAGGGGTCGTTGGCGATGGCCATGGCGATCATCGCGCGCTGGCGCATGCCGCCCGAGAACTCGTGGGGGAAGGCGTCGACCCGGCGGTGCGGGTCCGGGATGCCCACCACGTCCAGCAGCTCGACGGCGCGCTTGCGCGCTGCGGCCTGGTCCATCTCCTGGTGGATCTGGAGGGCCTCGACGATCTGCGTGCCGATCGAGTAGACGGGGGTCAGCGCCGACAGCGGGTCCTGGAAGACCATGGCGACGTCCTTGCCGCGGATGGCGGACATCTCCCTGTCGCCGAGCCCCAGCAGCTCCCGGCCGTGCAGCTTGACGGACCCGCTCACCTGGGCGCTGTCCGGAAGCAGTCCGAGCACGGCCATGGAGGAGACCGACTTGCCGGAGCCGGACTCGCCGACGATGCCCAGCACCTCGCCGGGCCGCACCGCATAGGAGATGCCCCGGACCGCGCGGACCGGTCCGGCCTCGCTCGGGAAGCTCACGTGGAGGTCGGTGACCTCCAGTGCGGGAGCGGCGTCCGCGGACGCCGCCGGTCCCGGTCGGTGGAGCGTCTCGGTCACGGGGGTGGTTCCTTCCTTGCTCGTACCGGGCTGCGGTGCTGCGGTGCTGGGGTGGGTGTCGCGTGTCACGGTGTGCCCAGGACGTCGGAGGAGGAGGTGGCGGTGGGATTGGCGTCGGCGCCGGGGATCTCGTCGCCGCGGCGGTCGGCCTTGCGGTCGCGGCGCGGGGGCCTGGCCTTCGCGGTGCTGGAACTCGGGTCGAGCGCGTCCCGCAGGCCGTCCCCGATGAAGGCGATGGACAGGCCGATGAGGACCAGGCAGCCGGCGGGGAAGTAGAACAGCCAGGGGAACGACGGGGCGTCGGGGGTCCCCGAGGCGATGACCGTGCCCAGCGAGACGTCCGGGGTCTGCACGCCGAAGCCGAAGTACGACAGGCCGGTCTCACCGATGATCGCCGCGCTCACCTGGATGGTCGCGTCGATGATCAGCATGGAGGCCATCGAGGGCACGATGTGGCGGAAGATGATCACGAGGTCGGGTACGCCCATGTACTTGGCGGCCTTGACGAACTCCCGGTCCTTCAGCGTCATCGTCATGCTGCGGACCACGCGGCCGGTGATCATCCAGCTGAACGCCGCCAGCAGCACCACGAACAGCAGCCAGGTGGAGCCCTGGAAGACCGGGGAGAGCACCGCGATGATCAGGAAGCTCGGCATCACCAGCAGGAGGTCGACCACCCACATCAGGATGCGGTCCACCCAGCCGCCGAAGTACGCGGCGCTGGCCCCCACCAGGGCAGCCAGCACGGTGCAGATGATGCCGACCAGGATGCCGATCACCAGGGACTTCTGCATGCCGCGCGCCGTCATGGCGAAGAGGTCCGCACCCGCCTGGTCGGTTCCGAACCAGTGGGTCGCGGAGGGTGGCTGCTGGAAGGCGTCGAAGTCCAGTTCGTCATAGCCCCACTGGTAGAAGAGCGGTGCCACGTAAGCCATGAGGAACAGCAGGACCAGCAGGACCAGCCCGAAGAGGGCGGTCCGGTTGCGGCTGAAGCGGACAGCGGTGAGGCGGGCGCGGCTGGTGCGGCGGCGGGTCGGCGCGGCGCCGGCGGGTGCGGCGTCGGGCGCCGCGGGCTGCGTGGGCTGCGGGGTGGAGGTGACGGCCATCGGTGGCTCCTCGGTGCGCGTGTTCGGGATCGGCTCGTGCGGTGCGGGGTCAGCGCACGCGGACGCGCGGATCAAGGGCTGCGTACACCAGGTCGGAGAGGAGACCGGCGATCAGCACCAGTGCTGCGGTGAACATCCCGACGGCAGCGACCGCGTTGACGTCGTTGGTCTGGATCGAGCGCACGAGCCAGGAGCCCATGCCGTGCCAGCCGTAGATCGTCTCGGTGAAGGTGGCGCCGGTGAACAGGAGCACCACGTTGTAGACCAGGAGCGGCATCACCGGCAGGACCGCCGTGCGCAGCCCGTGCTTCATCAGCGCCTTGCGGCGGGACAGGCCCTTCGCGCGGGCCGTCCGCAGGAAGTCGCTGCCCAGCACGTCGAGCATGGTGCTGCGCTGGTACCGACTGTAGATGGCGATCTGGAGCACGATCAGGGTGAGACTGGGCAGCAGCAGGTGGTTGGCGCGGCTGACCAGGCTGGGCCAGAAGCCGCTCACCGAAGGGTCCTTCTCGCCGACGTACTCCAGGACCGTACTGCCCAGCAGGTCGTTGAAGTCGCGGGCCCACAGCTGGAGTGTCACCGCGATCACGAACACCGGCATCGCCAGGATGAAGAACGACGCCAGGGTCGCGGCCCGGTCCGACGCCCGGTACTGCCGGATCGCACCCCAGGCCCCCACCAGCACGCCGGCCACGGAGCCGATGACCGTCGCCAGCAGCAGCAGGCGGGCGCTGACACCGACGCGGCTGGTGAACTCCTCGTTCACCTGGCCGCCGGTCACCGTCCGGCCCAGGTCGCCCTCGGCCACACCCTCCGCCCAGTGGGCGAAACGCGTCACCACGGGCGTATCGGGATTGAGGTTGTACTCGTCGAGCGTGCTGGTGATCGAGGCGGCCGACGGCGGGGGGTTCCGGCCGGCGAAGTTCGAGCGGGGGTTCAGGCTCAGCGCTGCGAGGAAGTAGGTGAGGGAGGCGGCCACGATCACCAGGACCAGGTAGTTGGCCAACCGGCGCAGCAGGTACTGACCCAACGTGCTCTTCTCCCTCGTGCGGTCCAGTGCTGTCGCGGAGGCGGTCCGTCCCGGGACGGCGCGACCCGGGGGATGAGGGGTCCCGCGCGGTGGTGCGTGCTCTGGACGTCTCGCGTTCCGGACAGGTGGACGAAGACTGGCCGCTGTGGAACGGCTCGGGCACATCTTGCTGTTGCCGCAGCAGCGTTGTCGACAAGCCACTGATCAAAGATTGGTAACGCCGGGTGGATTCCCCGGCGCTTTGGCAAACGCTGAGGGCCGCTTCTCGGGCCGCTCGCGACGCAGTCCCGGGTCTTTCTGCGCGGCGGACGCCCTGTACGCCTCTGTCCGAATATCGAACGCAAGGGTGGTTGGATTGGCCAAGATCGGACAGCTTGACTGGATCCTGTCGCTCTTCGAACCTTTTCGGACTGAATCGACGGATCGATGCGGTTGTCCGCTCCGGGGTGCTTTCGGGCCTGCGGTCCGACCGCGTCCTGCATTGTGGCGGCATCGGAAATTGCCGGGGTGGCGGATTCCCGACAGGGTGGCCAATACTCGCCACCGACGTCGTCCCGCCACGCGTTCAGGCCGCTGTTTACACGCCGGTGACAAATCCCCGGAGGCGGATACGCCGGAGGCCGGACCCCGGTGGACGGGGTCCGGCCTCCGCGGAGCGGCCGGGGGTCAGCCGGCGGTCACGGGCAGGACGACGGTGCGCCCGGCGCCGGTCTTGTCCAGGGCCGAGGAGATGGCGTCCGCGACGTCCTTGACGGTCACCGGTCCGACGGTGGAGCCGTGCTTCATCTGCAGGCCCGTGAAGGCGCCCTTGATGCGCGACTCCAGGACGGACAGGTCGAACACCGGGACCACCCTGCCGCTCGCGTCGGGGGCGAGCCGCAGGGAGCGGGCGAACGTGGCGGGGCCGAACGGGACGCCCACCTGGTCGGCCTGGCCGCGCCGGACCCGGACGAAACCGCCCTGCACGACCTGCCGGCCCAGGCCCGCCGCGGCCGCCCGGAGGTCGGCGACGGAGGCCTTCGGCCGCGCGTCGGTGACCTGCAGCTCGATCGGGGCGGACGTCCGGCCCTGCGCCCGGGCCTCGTAGGCCCGCCGGACCGCTGCGGCGGCCGAGTCGACGTCGACGCTCCTGCCCGCCTTCGGCGGCACGACCACCGGCCTGCCGGAGGCGAACGACACGTACCCCTCCTTCGGGCCCTGGCCCGCCCGGCCCGCGAGCTGCTGCAGCGCGGCGCGGAGCTTGGGCAGGTCGATCCTGACCTCCGGCGCCACGGCCTTGGTGGCGCCGGTCAGCGAGCCGACGACGTCCACCGGGTTGTAGCTGTGCCGGGTGAGCCCGTCCACCGTGGCGGTGGTGTCGAAGTACAGGCCTGCCGTGGCCGGGTCCAGGGACACCTGCCGCCCGCCGATGCTGATCGGGACGGGCTGCCGGCCGATCCTCGCGACCGTGGAGTCCAGGGTGTGCACGGCCGCGTCACGGCTGCTGCCGCCGATGTCGGTGCCGAGCACGGTGGTGCCCTTGGGCACGTCGGCCTGGTTGAGCATCAGGCCCGCGCCGTAGGCGGCGCCGGCCGCGCAGACCAGGGCGCCCACCGCGTAGACCAGGAGCTTCTTCGCGCGACCGGGACGGCGCGGTGCGGAGGCGTCGTCCGCCGCCGCCCCGCCGTCGGCCGGGCCGGCCTCGGGCACGGGCACCGTGACCGGGGCCGGCCGGGACGCGCCCGCGGGACCGGGGCGGAAGTCCTCCTCGCGGAAGCCCGGGCCGAAGGGGTCCGCGGACGGCGCGGCCGGACCGCCGGCGAAGGGGTCGGCCGGGTGGCCCGCCGGGCCGCCGGCGAACGGGTCGGCGGCGGCCGGGAAGGCGGCGGTGGTCTCCTCCGGGCGCCCGCCGGCGACCGGGGGGAAGCCGCCGACGGCGGTGTCCCCCGGGGCGGCGTCCCCCGGTGCGGTGTTCCGCGGCCGGGTGTCCCGGCCCGGCCCGGCCGGGCCGGGGCCGAAGGGGTCGTCCCCGTGGTCGGGCCGGAAGCCGCCGCCGGGAGCGCCGCCGGGAGCGCCGCCCGCGGGGCGGCTGCGGACGCCGAGGCCGGGCGGGAACGGTCCGGCCGCGGGCCGCGGTGCGGGGCCGCCCGGGAAGGCGTCGCCGCCGGACCCCTGCTGGGGCGGCGGGGCGAAGGGCGACGCGGGCGCGCCGCCGGGCCGGGGGCCGCCGGGGCCCCGCCGGGGCGTGGCGCCCTCCGGGGCGGCGCCGCGGCCGGGCTCGGCCTGGTTGGGGCGTCCGGTGGTGCGCGGGGGCGCGAACGCCTCGTCGGGCGCCGGAGCGGACGGCGGGGGGACGGGCGCGCCCGCGCTCCGGCCGCCGTTCGGGGCCGACCCGTTCGGGGCGCTCCCGTTCGGGGTGCCCCGGGGCGGCGTGCTCGCGGGCGGCGTGCTTGCGGGCGGCGTGCTCGCGGGCGGGCCGTCCGCCCCGGGTCCGGACTTCCGGCGCGGCCGGAACCACTCGCCGGTGGCGTCGGGCGAGGCGGGCGCCTCCCCGCTCTCGGGGGTCTGCCACTCGGGCGGCAGGTCCGGCGGGGTGGAGGTGCGGTTCTCGGGGTCCATCACACCGAGCACCGGCGAGGCGGGCGCACCCGCCCGGCGCCGGGGCGCCGTGTCCTTCCCGTCGCCGGGGGCCGGCTGCTCGGCCGCCTCCCCGTCCTTCACGGGGCTGCGCACCACCACCGGCGGGATCGGCCGGGACCCGGGGATGTTGATGCGGATGCGCGTGGTGAGCGTGGTCTCGGTGCGGGGGCCGTCCTCGGCGGCGGGCTCCTCGGCGCCGCCCGCCGGGCCGGGCCCCCCGGTGCCGAAGCCGCCGTCCCGCAGGCTGTTGCCGCCGAAGCCGCCCGGCGCGCGGCCGTCGGCGCCGGTGACCTGCGGCACGCCGTAGGGGGGCGTGCCCGACGGATAGGCGTCCCCGCCCTTGCGACGGGGGCTCGGGGACGCGTTGTCAGTTTCGCGGCTGCTCAATGCTGCTCCGGGTTCGCCTCTGTCGCCCGCCGGGGGCTCCAGTCGCGGATGGTGGATCGACCTCCGTGCGGCGCACCGCACACAGGATCTGGTTGGCCGGCGCCGGCCCGCGGACCGGCCCCGCGGGGCACGGCCGGTACCTCCCGGCGTGCGTACCGCTGTCGGGAGTCTAGGGTCCTGCGGGCGACCCGCCGTTCGGGGGGCCGCCGCACCACCATACTGGGAACGCCGTGGTGGCGGTCCGGTTCCGATAGAACCCCTTTGGTCCGAATCGCGGCGTATGCACCTCCCTGCCCGGGCTGCTGACGCACCGTCGTCCGGTCGTCGTCCGGAGGGCCGGCTCCCGGCGGACACCACCGATGACGTCTCCCGGCGGCGGACGGTTCAGGGAGGACCGCCCCGGCGGGCCGGACGGCTCAGCGGCCGCCCGCGCGCCCGGCCCCGGAGCCCGGTTCGTACAGCGGGCGGGTCGGCAGGGTGGCGCAGATCACGCCCCCCACCGCCCCCGCGAAGAGGTACACGTACGACCCGATGCCGCTGGCGAGGACGAAGTCGCCCTCCGGCCGCGGGCTCATCAGCACCATCAGCGCGAGGAACCAGCCGGCCAGCGGGGCGCCCGCCCCGAGCTTCGTGGTGGTCAGCCGCAGCCCGCCGTAGAAGAGGCCCAGGGTCGCCGCCAGCGCCAGCAGCAGGCCGCCGGGGAACCAGAGCGACTGGGTGAAGGAGCCGGCCAGCGCGGTCACCGCCCCCACCGCCGTCAGGGCCGCGTAGGCGGCGGCCCGCGCGGCGCGCGGCGGGGGCGCCTCCGACAGCCGCTCGGAGCGCGAGCCGAGCACGGCGGCGACCCCCGACGGCCGGGGCCGCGGCGGTACCGGCAGCGGCCTGCCCGGGCGCGGGTCCTCCGGCATGGCGGGGCTCACCGGGTCTCCCCGGCGCGGGCGGAGGCGGCGCCCCGGCCGCTGTCCGGACCCGTGTCCAGGCCGGCGAAGAGGTCGTCCTCCCGGCCGTCGGCGACGCCGGGAACGCCGTGCACCAGCCGGTAGTACTCCACGGCCGGCATCGGCTGGCCCAGGTCGTTGGAGAGCGCGAAGAAGGGGCCGTCCACGGCGATCTGGGTGGCGTGCGCCGCCATGGCGGCGGCCTTCCGCGCCGCGTGCGCGGAGCCGTCCACCGCGGCGGTCACCAGGGCGTCGTCCACCACGCCGGGGACGTCGTCGGCGCTCGCGACCCCGGGGAAGGGGCTCTCCTTCCCCGCGGCGCGCAGCGCGGCGAAGCCGGCCTCCAGCACCGAGCGGGGCATGCAGTTCCAGTAGACCTTGGGGACCGCCCAGGCCGGGCCGAGGTCCGGCCGGAACGCCGGGTCGGCGGCCAGCGCATGGGCGCGCATGGCGACCCGGTGCGCCTGGATGTGGTCGGGGTGCCCGTAGCCGCCGTCCTCGTCGTACGTGACGAGCACCTGCGGCCGCACCTCGCGCACCACGGCGACCAGGTGGGCGGCGGCCTCGTCCACGTCGGCGCGCCAGAAGCAGCCGGGGCGGTCGTTGCTCGGCACGCCCATCATCCCGGAGTCCCGGTAGCGGCCCGGGCCGCCGAGGAAGCGGTGGTCGGTGACGCCGAGCTCCTTCATGGCGGCGGCCAGCTCGCCGGACCGGTGCGCGCCGAGGGTGTCGTCGCGGTCGGCGGCCAGGTGGGCGAGCTCCGGCGGGATGACCTCGCCCTCCTCGCCGAGCGTGCAGGTCACCAGGGTGACCAGGGCGCCCTCCGCGGCGTACCGGGCCATGGTGGCGCCGTTGCCGATCGACTCGTCGTCGGGGTGGGCGTGGACCAGCAGCAGCCGGCGGGGCGGGAGGTCGTCCGCGCCCGCACCGGCGGCGTCTTCGGTCGGGTCCGGCTGGTGCGGCAGGTCGCTCATGGGATCAGGGTAAGGGCGGCCCGCCGGGGCGGTGGACCGGTGGGTCCGTGCCGGGGCGCGGGGCCGGCTCAGGTCACAGCTTCAGTCCGTTGATCATGCCGGCCACGTTGCTGGTGACCTGCTGGATCGACGGGGCGATGGAACTGGACGCGAGGTAGAAGCCGAGCAGGGTGCACGCCAGTGCATGCCAGAACTTCAGGCCGGAGCGGCGGATCAGCAGTACCACGATGACCAGCAGCAGGATGGCTGCGGAGACCGTCAGGGCCATGGCGGTTCAACACCTCTCAGCGCGCCGCCGCCGGGGCGGCGGTCGGGACGGGCGGGACGGCGGGGACGGGTGCGACTGCGCGGCGGAGGCGGGACCCCGCCGCACCGGCTGGGGCCAACCGGCTATCCCTTCATACCCGATCGGTGAGCCCGCCATTACTTTCCGTCAGCCCGCATATGCCGGTGCACAGATGCACCGGCGGGGCGCACGCACCCCGGAACCCCGGTGCCCGGCGGGCTCCGGGCCCCTCCGGCGCCGGCTGCCGGGACGGCAGGACGACGGGCGCCCGTACTCCCTCCGGGTGGGGGCGCGGCGGCATAGGGTCACCCGTATGACCAAGGAGACCTCCTTCCCCCGCCAGTACTCGCGGACGCTGCGCTACACCCTCGGCGCACCGCGCTCCTTCACGGTCTCGCCGGACGGTGCGCGGGTCGCGTTCCTGCGCTCCCGCTCCGGCACCGACCGGGCGAACCTGCTGTGGGTGCTGGACACCGCCACCGGCCGCGAGCGCGCCGCGGCCGACCCGGCGGAGCTGCTGGGCGGCGGCGGGGAGGACCTCTCCCCGGCCGAGCGGGCCCGCCGCGAGCGCACCCGCGAGGGGTCCGCCGGGATCGTCGGCTACGCCGTGGACGCCGACGCCGCGCTGGCCGCCTTCGCCCTCTCCGGGCGGCTCTTCACCGCGCCGCTGGCGCACGGCGCCGGGGAGGCCGGGGGCGGCGGCGCCCGCGAGATCCTGGTCACCGGACCCGTCCTCGACCCCCGCCCGTCCCCCGACGGCCGCCACATCGCCTACGCCACCACCCGCGGCGACCTCCGCGTGGTCACCTCCGACGGGGAGACCGACCGGGCCCTCGCCGAGCCCGACGCCGACGGGGTGACCTGGGGTCAGGCCGAGTTCGTCGCCCAGGAGGAGATGGACCGCGGCCGCGGCTTCTGGTGGGCGCCCGAGGGCGGCCGGCTGCTCGCGGCCCGCGTCGACGACACCCCCGTGCAGCGCTGGTGGATCGCCGACCCCGCCCACCCGGCCGCCGCGCCCGCCGAGGTCGCCTACCCGGCGGCCGGCACCCCCAACGCCGAGGTCTCCCTCGCCGTCCTCGGCCTCGACGGCTCCCGCACCGACGTCACCTGGGACCGCGCCCGGTACCCCTACCTCGCCCGCGTCCACTGGTCGGCCGGCGGCCCGCCGCTCCTCCTCGTCCAGGCCCGCGACCAGCGCAGCCAGCTCGTGCTCGCCCTCGACCCGGACACCGGCGCCACCCGCACCCTCCACGTCGACGAGGACCCGGTCTGGCTCGACCTCTTCCCCGGCGTGCCCGCCTGGACCCCCGACGGCCGCCTGGTGCGGATCGCCGACGAGGGCGGCGCCCGCGTCCTCGCCGTCGGCGACCGGGTGCTCACCGGCGCCGCCCTGCACGTCCGGGCGGTTCTCGACGTCGGCCCCGACGACGTGCTCGTCACCGCCTCGGCCGGCGAGGGGGCCGCCGACCCCGAACTCGGCGAGGTGCACGTGCTGCGGGTCGGCCCCGCGGGCGCCGTCCGCGTCTCCGGGCGGCCCGGGCACCACTCCGCGGTCCGCTCCGGGGACGTGACCGTGCTCTCCTCCGCCGCCCTGGACCGCCCCGGCAGCCGCGTCCGGGTGCTGCGCGGCGCCGAGCCGGTGGCCGAGATCGCCTCGTACGCCGAGACCCCGGTCATCGGTACCGGCGTGCGGCTGGTCGCGGCGGGCAAGCGGCGCATCCCGTGCGCGGTGCTGCTGCCCGACGGGTACGACCGCGACCGGGACGGGCTGCTGCCGGTCCTGATGGACCCCTACGGCGGCCCGCACGGCCAGCGCGTCGTCGCCGCCCGCAACGCCCACCTCACCTCGCAGTGGTTCGCCGACCAGGGCTTCGCCGTCGTCGTCGCCGACGGCCGCGGCACGCCCGGCCACAGCCCCGCCTGGGAGAAGGCCATCGCCTTCGACATGGCCGGCGTGACCCTGGACGACCAGGTGGAGGCGGTGCAGGCGCTCGCCGAGGAGTTCCCGCTGGACCTCGGCCGGGTCGCGATCCGCGGCTGGTCCTACGGCGGCTACCTCGCGGCCCTCGCCGTGCTGCGCCGCCCCGACGTCTTCCACGCCGCCGTCGCCGGAGCCCCCGTCACCGACTGGCGGCTGTACGACACCCACTACACCGAGCGCTACCTCGGCCACCCCGACGAGCGGCCCGAGGTGTACGACGCGCACGCGCTGGCCGCCGACGCGGCGGAGCTGAGCCGCCCGCTGATGCTCGTCCACGGCCTGGCCGACGACAACGTGGTGGCCGCGCACACCCTGCGGTTCTCCTCCGCGCTGCTGGAGGCGGGCCGCCCGCACACCGTGCTGCCGCTGTCGGGCGTCACCCACATGACGCCCCAGGAGCAGGTGGCCGAGAACCTGCTGCTGCTCCAGGTGGACTTCCTGCGCAGGTCGCTGGGCCTCTGAGGCCCCGGGGCCCGCGGCCCGCGCCGCGCGGTGCGCCCGGCCCGGCCGCCCCGCGCGGCCGGGCCGGACGCCCGGAGCGCGGGGCACGGCGGGACACGGCGTGGCGGGGCCGGGAGCCGGGTGCCCGGCCGGGCCTCAGGCGGCGGGCGGGTCCTCGCGGCCCGGCGGCCGGCCGGGGTCCGGCGCCCCCGTGCCGGACGGCCCCGGGCCCTCCCGCAGCGTGCGCTCGCGCTCCGCGGGCCCGCCCCCCAGCCGGGAGCCGACGACGGCCCAGACGACCCCGAGCAGCAGGGAGGCGGCGACCGCGGCCAGGACGATCACGAGCAGGAGGCGCATCTCTCTCCGCGGGTTTTCCGGGGGCGTTCGTCGGGGCCCGGTTCACGAGTGCACAAAGGGGGGATTCCCTGCCCGCGCGTCCCGAACCCGCCGAAGCGTACGGCGCGCGGGGCGCGGCCGGGCCGCCCGGCGCGCCGGGCCCGTACCGTCCGCGGCCCCCGGGGCCCCGGCCGTGCGGGGCCCGGCCGGCGCCGGCGGGCGCCCCGGTCAGTTGAGGCGGTGCCGTGCGGCCTTCGCCTCCAGCCGGACGCGGGCGGCGGACTCCGGGTCGAAGGCGTCCAGGATCCCCGCGTAGGACTCCATCTCCGCCGCGCCGCCGAGGAAGTCCCCGGTGCGGACCAGGAGTTCGGCGCGCTCCAGGCGCAGCTGGGCCGGGTGCCGCGGCAGCAGCAGCGACAGCTCGGTGGCCCACAGCTGGGTGCGCGCGTGCTCCGGGCGGGACGCCGCCCAGGTGCGGATGTTGCCCAGCACCCGCAGCACGGTGTCGAGCGGCTGCGCCGGGGTGAGCATGTCCTCCGTCAGCGGCCCGCCGGTGGCGGCCGCGACGAGGTCCGAGGCGTCCTCCGGGGAGAGCCGGCGGCCGCCGCGGAACGGGTCGGCGAGCACGGGCCCGCCCTCCTCCGGGCCGCCGACCGCCACCACGAAGTGCCCCGGCAGCGCGACGCCGTGGACGGGCAGCCCGGCCCGCGCGCCGACGGCCGACCACACCAGGGAGAGCATGATCGGCAGTCCGCGGCGGCGCTCCAGCACCGCCGGCAGCAGCGAGGACTCCAGCCGGTTGTAGTCCGACGGCCGCCCGTGGAACCGCTCGCGGCCCGCCAGCACCGCCGCGAGCAGCGCCGCCACCGCCTCCGCGCCGCGGGGCCGGCGCTCGGCGACGGCCCGGCGCACCGCGGCGGCCAGGCCGTCCAGGGCGGCGCCGGCGGCGGCGACCGCCTCGTCCGGGTCGGCCTGCGGGTCCGCCTCCACGGCGGCGAGCAGGCAGAGCAGCACGGGGTCCGGGCACTCCGCCCTGGCCTCGGCGCTGAACCGCGCCCGGCTCTCTTCGCTCACGACTGGTACGGCCCGTTCGCGTCGGTCTGGTCTGTTCCGTCTGTCCGGCCTGTCCGGCCTGTCAGGCCTGTCCGGCCTGTCCGGCCTGTCCGGCCTGCCGCGCCGGGCCCGGCCGGCCCGGCCCGGCCCGGACGTCAGCCCTCCGGCAGCCGGCAGTAGTGGTAAGTGTGGCCGGTGGTGAAGCCCAGCCGGTCGTACAGGGCCACCGCGCCGTCGTTCTCCGCCTCCACCTGGAGGTACGCGCCGGTGGCGCCCTCCTCGGCGGCGCGCGCCGCGAGCGCCGCCATGACCCGGGTGGCCAGCCCCTCGCGGCGCCTCCCCGGCACCACCTCGACCGCGGAGAAGCCCGCCCACGCGCCGTCGACCACGCACCGGCCGATCGCGTCGGGCCCGGAGCCGTCCGCCGAGGGCAGCGAGGCGAACCAGACCGAGGGGCCGCCGTGCAGCACCGCCTGCGCGGCCCGCTCCAGGGCGGCGTCGCCGCCCACGCGCCGGTAGCGCGACAGCCAGCCGTCGGACGCCCGCCGGGCGAGCCGCACCCCGTCGTCCGCCGCGGCGAGCCGGGCGAGCGGCGCCAGCGGGGCCGTCCGGAAGAGCGTGGGCGCCTCCTCGGCGCCGAGCCGCGCCAGCTCCTCGCGGAGCCCCTCCGGCGAGCCGGGCACGGTCACCTCGACCTGGGCGGGCAGCCCGCGGGCGGCGTACCAGGCGCGCACCGCCGCCAGGGCGTCCGGCAGCGGCACGCCGGGATCACCCAGGGCCTGCGCCGAGTTGGCCCGCCGGGTGAAGCCGCCGGCGGCGCGCAGCGTCCACGCGCCGAGCCGCTCCGTCTCGGCCGCGGGCCAGCCGCGGGCGGCGAGGCGCTGCAGCTCCACCGGCCCGGCCTCGGGCGCGGGGGCCCGCCGGGCGGGCGCGGGCGGCACCGGCTTGCCCGCGACGAGCAGGTGCTCGGGGACGGCCGTCTCCCGGCCGTCCCGGCCGACCACGACCAGCGTCCCGGCGTCCCACGATGCGAGCACGCCCAGCGTGTCGCCGAAGACCGGACGGTCCCCCGAGACGTCCAGGACCCGCCGCACCGAGACGCGTCGTCCCACGTCGGAAGGGGTGAGCCGGACCCCGGCGCGCCCCTGCGGCGGATCTCCGTGCGCCATCCCGGCCACCTCCCGTGCATCCAGTGTCGTAGACCCGCGATACTAGGGGCGGGCATCGACGACGACGCGCTCCCCCGCGCGAGAGCCAGCCCCTACGAGGAGGAACGACAGCGTGACCTACGTCATCGCGCAGCCTTGTGTCGACGTCAAGGACAAGGCTTGCATCGAGGAGTGCCCGGTCGACTGCATCTACGAGGGGCAGCGGTCCCTCTACATCCACCCGGACGAGTGCGTCGACTGCGGTGCCTGTGAGCCGGTGTGCCCGGTCGAGGCGATCTTCTACGAGGACGACACCCCGGAGGAGTGGAAGGACTACTACAAGGCGAACGTCGAGTTCTTCGACGACCTCGGCTCGCCCGGTGGCGCCTCCAAGCTCGGGCTGATCGAGCGCGACCACCCCTTCATCGCCGCCCTGCCCCCGCAGCAGGCCTGACGATCGGTGGCACCGACGCTGTGAGCACCAACGACAGCACGCACGCGCCGCTCCCGACCGGCTCGGGAGCGGCGCGCCGCGTTTCCGGGCTCCTCCCGGTCTTCCCCTGGGACCGGCTGGAGCCGTACAAGGCGACCGCCGCCGCGCACCCCGGCGGCATCGTCGACCTCTCGGTCGGCACCCCCGTGGACCCGGTCCCGGAGCTGATCCGCAAGGCGCTGGCCGAGGCCTCGGACGCGCCCGGCTACCCCACCGTCTGGGGCACCCCCGAGCTGCGGGAGGCGATCGCCGGCTGGCTGCGCCGCCGCCTGGGCGCCACCGGCGCCGACCCGTCGGGGGTCCTGCCCACGATCGGGTCCAAGGAGCTGGTGGCCTGGCTGCCGACGCAGCTCGGCCTCGGCCCCGGCGACCGGGTGGCCCTGCCGCGGCTGGCCTACCCCACGTACGAGGTGGGCGCCCGGCTGGCCTGCGCCGAGCCGGTGGTCTACGACGACCCGTGGGAGCTGGACCCGGCCGGGCTGCGGCTGCTCTGGCTCAACTCGCCGTCCAACCCCACCGGCCGCGTCCTCGGGACGGACGAGCTGCGCCGCACCGTCGCCTGGGCCCGCGAGCACGGCGTGCTCCTGGTCAGCGACGAGTGCTACCTGGAGCTGGGCTGGGAGGCCGACCCGGTCTCGGTGCTGCACCCGGACGTCTGCGGGGACGGCCACGACGGCCTGCTGGCGGTCCACTCGCTCTCCAAGCGGTCCAACCTGGCGGGCTACCGGGCGTCCTTCGTCGCGGGCGACCGCGCGGTGGTGCACGAGCTGCTGCAGGTCCGCAAGCACGGCGGCATGATCGTGCCGGCGCCGGTGCAGGCGGCGACGGTGGCCGCGCTGGAGGACGACGCGCACGTGGCGGAGCAGCGGGAGCGGTACGCCCGCCGCCGCAGCGCGCTGCGCGAGGCGCTGGAGGCGTACGGCTTCCGGATCGAGCACTCGGAGGCCAGCCTCTACCTGTGGGCGACCCGGGACGAGCCGTGCTGGGACACCGTGGCGGAGCTGGCGGGCCTCGGCATCCTGGTCGCGCCGGGCGACTTCTACGGCGAGGCGGGCGAGCGGTTCGTGCGGGTGGCGTTCACCGCCGTCGACGAGCGGGTGGACGCCGCGGTCCGGCGGCTCGGCGCCTGACGGCCGGACAGCCGGCGGCCGGAGGCCGTGCGCCACGGACGGGCGGGACCGGGGAGTGTGCAGCTCCCCGGCCCCGCCCGTCCGTGCGTGCGGACGCACCCGGATGCGTCAGAGCGGCAGGCCCTGGATGGGGGAGCCGCCGCCCTGCAGGCCCTGGGTGCCCTGGCTCGCGGCGCCGCCGATGCTGCTGATCAGCGAGGTCAGCGAGTCCAGGCCGCCGAGGCCGCCGGAGGACGAGCCGAGGTCCGGCAGGCCGCCGAGGCGGTGGTGGGCGCCGCCGCCCGCCATCTGGTCCAGGCCGCCGAGCGGGAGGCCGCCGGTGAGCTGGTCGGTGGGCAGGCCGCCGCCGGTGAGGGCGCCGAGCGGGCTGCCGCCGCTCACCGGGCTGACGGCGCGGTTGGCCGCGCCGGAGGCCATGTCGCCGGTGGTGCCCGCGGTGGCGCCGGCCTGCTCCGCGGTGGAGCCGACGAGCCTGTTGACCTCGGGGATCGCGGCACCTGCGGTGGCGCCGAGCGTGTCGGCCGCGGTCGGGACGCCGGAGGCCACCGCGTGGCCGCCTGCGGATCCGGCCTGGCGGCCGGCCTGGTGCGCGACGTCCTGCACCTGGTGGGCGAGGCCGTCGCTGTCGAGCTGGGTCAGCCCACCCAGGTCGGCCGTCCGGGGCAGCTCCGCGGCGGACGCGGTGCCGGCCGCCGCGACCACGGGGGCCGCTCCGGCCGCGACGAGCAGCGCGGCCTGGGCGATCCGACGCGTGAGGGGGAGAGACATGGTGCTCCTAACGGAAATGCGAACAGGACCCGTCCGCCGGGCGGACGTGGTGATTACCGCCGGGGGAGCGGGAAGGTTGCGGCCGCCGAAAGCAAAGACTCGGTAAAGCGGAGGGCGGCTTCCGTGTCGCATTACGGACATTGCGCCCGCGGGGTGCTTCGTCCGCGGAGCGTCGCTCCCCTTGCGCCGCAACGGCGGCGGCCTCCTCGCCCGGTGCGGCGCCCCTCCGTCCGCGGGCCCCGCTCCCGGGCCGTGCGGACGTCAACCGGCGGCCGGGCCGGTTCATCCCCAGGTGGGTCCCCCGGACGCCCCGGACGCTGCCGGCGCCCCGTGCGCTCCGTGTGCCCCGTGCGCTCCGTGCGTCCCGGACGCCGCGGCGGACGCGGACGGGCCCCGGTGCGCCGCACGCGGCGGCACACCGGGGCCCGCGGCCGCGGCCCGTCCGGGTTCGGCCGGGCCGGGCCGGCCGGATCCGGACGGGTCAGAAAATGATCTTCTCGTTCCTCAGGGCGGTCCCCAGCGAGTAGCGGGCGGCGAACGGCCGGCTCACCCGGTTGTAGCCGCGGAACAGCCACAGGCGGCCGGAGGTGTCCCGGGCCAGGAAGTCCGAGCGGCCGTCCCGGTTCACGTCGCCGGTGGAGAGCACGTAGTCGTAGCCCCGGAAGTTGGTGGCCAGGCGGATCCGCCGGTGGAACGGCCGCTTCACGTCGCCGGTGCCCGGGTGCACCCACACCGTGTTGTGGTAGTCCACGCCGAGCAGGTCGGTGCGGCCGTCGCCGGTGTAGTCGAACTTGCCGAAGATCGCGCGGTAGGTGTTCCAGCCGCTGCCGACCCGGATGCGCCGGCCGAGGTGCCCGTTGGAGTAGCCGGGGTGCACCCACAGCACGCCGGACCGGTCGCGGCCGACCACGTCGTCGGCCGCGGTGCCGCCCAGGTTCCCCGGCATGGCGAGCGCGGTGTAGCCGTTCCAGCCGGCCCCCTCGTCGATCGGCTTGGAGACGCCGGAGACGAAGCCGTACAGGTGGCCGTTGCTCCTGTGGCGCAGGAACACGTCCTCGGTGCGGTCGCTGTTGATGCTGCCCGCCACCGCGCCGTTCACGAAGGAGTAGCCGGAGTAGCACGTCGGCGAGCCGAAGCCGCCCTTGCTCGACGGGTTCCACCCGCAGAGGGTGCCCTTGCCGTCGATGGCGTTCAGCGGCAGGGCGGCGACGCGGCTGGTGCCCGCCCGGGCGAGGGCGGACGGCAGGGCGACGGCGCCCTGCGGGACGCCGGTGCGGACGGCGGCGGTCGGGGCGGTCGGGGCGGCCGGGGCGGACGGGCCCGCGGCCTCGGCGGCCGTCGCGGTGCCGGCCATGGCGGCCGCCATGCCGGCCGCGGCCGTCGCGGTGGCCAGGCGGCGGAGGGTGCGGCGGGCGCCGCCGGGGAGGGAGGACTGCACAGGTGACTCCTCGTCGTCGGGACAGGGGTGTGCACCCGCCGTCGCGGCAGCCGGAGCCCGAAAGTGTGCGGTCGCGCCGGTACGGCGCGGATCCCCCCGCTTCCCCCGTGTGTCCCCCTGCAGCGCGCCCGGGAGGCGCACGCGACGACTGTAGCCAACCTCCGTGACACTCGAACACCTGATTGCGGTTCCGCCCGGCCGGCCCGGGACCGGGGCCCGGGCCGGGGGCCGCGTTCCTGCCCGGGGACCCCGGTCCGGGCCGGGGGCCGCGGTCCGGACCGGGGTGCCCCCGTGTCAGCCGCCCGCGGTCACCAGCACCCGTCCGGCGGGCGCCTGCTCCCCGCCGGCCCGCCAGGCGCCGGAGGAGCCGCCGGTCCGCCACTCCGCTCCCCCGTACGCCACCGACGCGACGCCCAGGTCCGCCGCCCGCGCCACCGCCCAGTGCGCCACCGCCCAGCCGCCGCGGCGGGCCGCCGCGCCCTCACCGGACGGCAGCAGCTCCAGGGCGCGGCCCCCGGCCGCGGCGCGCACCGCGACGGTGCGGCCGAAGTCCCGCCGCACCTGCGCGGCGATCCGCCGGGCGCCCCCGGTCAGCCCGTCCCGCCCGACCCGCGGCGAGGCCGCGGCCACCGGCGCCGCGCCGTCCACGGTGCAGCCCAGCGACTCCGCCTCGCGCCCGGTGAGGGAGCCCGCGAGCACCGTGGCGTCGGTCTCGTGCTTGGCGTACGCCTGCGGGAAGCCGCTCTTCTGCACCGTCTGGGCCGCCTCGGTGAGCGGCAGCCGCGAGTAGCCGGGGACCTTCACCAGCCCGTCGAAGAACTTGTTGGCGGTGTACACCGGGTCGGCGATCTGCCGGGCGGTGCCCCAGCCCTGCGACGGCCGCTGCTGGAACAGGCCGATCGAGTCGCGGTCCCCGCCCTCCATGTTCTCCAGGTGCGACTCCTGCAGCGCGGTGGCCAGGGCGATGGTGACCGCCCGCTCCGGCAGGTTCCGCGACCGGGCCACGGCCGCGATCACGGCGGCGTTGGACGCCTGCGTGGGGTCCAGCACCACCTCCCCGGCGGCGGTGACGACGTGGCACTCCTCGGCGGCGGGCAGGACGTCGCGGCGCTCCGCGAACAGCACGGCCGCCGCCAGCACGGCCAGCGCCAGCACGGCCGGCAGCAGCCACCGCCACCGGCGCCTCCGCCGGGCGGACGCCCCCTTCGGCGACGCGCCCGCCGGCGGTGCCCCTGCCGAGGATGTCCCCATCGCCATCGGACGCCGTCCCTCCCTGCCCTCCCTGCCCTGCGGCCACCCAAGGTACCGGCAGGCCGCGGCGGAGCACGAGGTGCGGCCTGCCCCCCACGGGCCTTCGTTAGGGTGGGCGCATGAGCGACCACCGGCCCGCCCCCGCCCTCCTCGACCTCTCCCTGGACGGCGGCGCGCTCACCGCGCAGCTCGTCGACATCCCGTCGGTCAGCGGGGACGAGAAGGCCGTCGCCGACGCGGTGGAGGCGGCGCTGCGCACCCTGCCCCACCTGGCCGTGGACCGGTACGGCAACAACGTGGTCGCCCGCACCTCCCTCGGCCGCGCCGAGCGGGTGGTGCTCGCCGGGCACCTGGACACCGTGCCGATCGCCGACAACCTGCCCTCCCGCGTCGAGGGCGACCTGCTCCACGGCTGCGGCACCTCCGACATGAAGTCCGGCGTCGCCGTGCAGCTGCGGATCGCCGCCACCGTCCCGGAGCCCAACCGCGACCTCACCTTCGTCTTCTACGACTGCGAGGAGGTCGAGGCGTCCCGCAACGGCCTCGGCCACCTCGCCCGCGAGCGGCCCGAGTGGCTGCACGGCGACTTCGCCGTGCTGCTGGAGCCCAGCGGCGCCGTCGTGGAGGGCGGCTGCCAGGGCACCCTGCGGGTGCGGGTCCGGGTCACCGGGCAGCGGGCGCACGCCGCCCGCAGCTGGCTCGGCGACAACGCCGTCCACCGCACCGGCGAGCTGCTCACGCGGCTCGCCGCCTACCGGCCGCGGCGGGTGGAGATCGACGGCCTGGAGTACCGCGAGGGCCTCAACGCGGTGGGGATCGAGGGCGGCGTGGCCGGCAACGTCATCCCCGACCTGTGCACCGTCACCGTGAACTTCCGCTTCGCGCCGGACCGCACGGTGGCGCAGGCCGAGGCGCACGTCCGGGAGGTCCTGGACGGCTACGACGTCGAGGTCACCGACGCGGCCCCCGGCGCCCTGCCCGGCCTCGCCCACCCGGCGGCCAAGGCCTTCCTCGCGGCCACCGGCGGCGAGCCGCGGGCCAAGTACGGCTGGACCGACGTCGCCCGCTTCGCCGGCCTCGGCATCCCCGCCGTGAACTACGGCCCCGGCGAGCCCAACCTCGCCCACAAGCGCGAGGAGCACTGCTCGCTCGCGGCCGTCGCCGCGTGCGAGCGCCGCCTGCGGGAGTGGCTCACCGCCTGACGTCCGGGCCCGTCCGCCACCCGTCCGGGCCCCGGCGCCACTACCCTTCCTGCATGAACGGCACTGGTGGGCAGGGAACGGGCCCGGGCGACGGGCAGGGCGACGGGCTGCGCGAGGCGCTGCCGAACGGTCGGGGACCGGCGGTCCCGGCGGCGGGTCCGCCGGGGCGCCACCGCTGGCCGGAGCGCCAGCAGGGGCCGCTGCTGCTGCGGCGCGGCCGTGTCGGGGCGCAGACCACCGACCAGCGGCTGCTGGACACCACCGGCCCCACGGACTGGCTGCACACCGACCCCTGGCGGGTGCTGCGGATCACCTCCGAGTTCGTCGAGGGCTTCGGCGCGCTGGCCGAGCTGCCGTCCGCGGTGAGCGTCTTCGGCTCCGCCCGCACCCCCCGCGACTCGGAGGAGTACCGGACGGGCGTCGAGGTCGGCCGGGCGCTCGCCCGGGCCGGCTACACGGTGATCACCGGCGGCGGGCCCGGGGCGATGGAGGCCGCCAACCGGGGCGCCTCCGAGGCCGGCGGCGTGTCGGTGGGCCTCGGCATCGAGCTCCCCTTCGAGCAGGGGCTCAACGAGTACGTCGACCTGGGGCTCAACTTCCGGTACTTCTTCGTCCGCAAGACGATGTTCGTGAAGTACTCCCAGGCCTTCGTGGTGCTGCCGGGCGGCTTCGGGACCCTCGACGAGCTCTTCGAGGCGCTGACCCTGGTGCAGACCCGCAAGGTCACCCGGTTCCCGGTGGTGCTCTTCGGCACCGCCTACTGGGGCGGCCTGGTCGAGTGGCTGCGCGGCACCCTCGTCGCCGAGGGCAAGGCGTCCCCCGCCGACCTGGACCTCTTCCACGTCACCGACGACGTGGGCGAGGTGATGAAGGTGATCGAGGACGCCCGGCGGCGCAACGGCGTCTCCGCCCAGGAGACCGCCGAGGCGGCGGCGTACGCGGCCTTCGAGGAGAACGTCGAGGAGTGCTGAGGGGCCCCCGGGCCCCGGACGGCCGGGGCCGGCCGGGGCCCGGGGCGCCGCGTCAGGCCAGGCCCCGGCGGGCCACCGCCGGCGGCCGGGTGCCGCGGATCGACGCGACCATGTCCAGGACCTGCCGGGTCTCCGCCACCTGGTGCGCCCGGTAGATCCGGGCGCCCAGCCAGGCGGAGACCGCGGTGGCCGCCAGCGTGCCCAGCAGCCGCCCGTCGACCGGCCGGTCCAGGGTCTCGCCGACGAAGTCCTTGTTGGAGAGCGACACCAGCACCGGCCAGCCGGTCGCCGTCATCTCCGGCAGGCGGCGGGTGGCCTCCAGCGAGTGGCGGGTGTTCTTGCCGAAGTCGTGGCCGGGGTCGATGACCACGGCGTCCCGCCGCACGCCGAGGGCGACCGCCCGCTCCGCCAGCCCGGTGGTGACCCGCAGGATGTCCGCCATGACGTCCTCGTAGCCCACGCGGTGCGGCCGGGTGCGGGGCTCGGCGCCGCCCGCGTGGGTGCAGACGAGGCCCGCGTCGTACCGGGCGGCCACCTCGGCCAGCTTCGGGTCCACCCCGCCCCAGGCGTCGTTCAGCAGGTCCGCGCCCGCCTCGCAGACCGCCTCGCCCACCTCGTGCCGCCAGGTGTCCACGCTGATCACCACCTCCGGGTGGCGCCTGCGCAGCTCGGCCACGAACGGCACCGTGCGCCGCAGCTCCTCCTCGACGGTGACCTCCTCGCCGGGGCCGGCCTTCACCCCGCCGATGTCGAGGATCGCGGCGCCCTCGGCCACCGCCCGGTCGGCGGCGGCGAACGCGGCCTCGTCGGCGAAGGTCGCGCCGCGGTCGAAGAAGGAGTCGGGCGTCCGGTTGACGATCGCCATGACGACGAGGTCGTCGTCGCCGAACTCGCACCGTCCGAGCCTGAGTGCCACGCGTCCTCCAGAATCCGGCTGCCGGCCCGTGCGGCCCGCGACGGCCCGTGCCGTCCCGGTCCGCGCCGAGGTGGTCCATGATGGTCACCGCGCGTGCGCGATGATGGCCCGGGGGCCCTGCCAGGGACCATGATCCTCCACGCGGCGGCGCGGGGGTGACCGGGAGGAGCGGATCGTGTTCTGGTTGATCGTGGCGGGTATGGCCGTGGTGGTGGGCGTGGCCGCCCTGGTGGCGCTGGGCGCCGGCGGGTCGATGCCCGAGGCCGTGCACGACCGGCTCGTCCCCGTCCTGCCCCGGGACCGGCCCCTGGACCGGGGTGACGTCGACGGGCTGCGGCTGCCGATGGCGCTGCGCGGCTACCGCATGGACGAGGTCGACGACGTCCTCGACCGGCTCGGTGCCGAGCTGGCCCTGCGCGACGCCCGCATCGCCGAGCTGGAGGCCGCCGCGGCGGGCGGCAGGGTCTCCTGGTCCGACCAGGCCGGGCCCGCCTCCGCGCCGCACGCCCCCGCGCCGCACGCCCCCGCGTCCCGCGAGGACGCCCCCCGGCCGGGCGGCACGACGCCCGGCGGCCCCGCGTCCGGCACCCCGGAGGACCGGGCGTGAGCGCCGCCGCCGGCTCCGACGGGCTGCTGCGCTGCCCCTGGGGCCTCTCCGCCGAGGACTACCGGGCCTACCACGACACCGAGTGGGGGCGCCCGGTCCGCGGCGACGACGCGCTCTTCGAGCGGGTCTGCCTGGAGGCCTTCCAGTCCGGCCTGTCGTGGATCACGATCCTGCGCCGCCGGGAGGGCTTCCGCGCCGCCTTCGCCGGCTTCGTGATCGAGCGGGTCGCGGCCTTCACCGAGGCCGACCGCGAGCGGCTGCTGCAGGACCCCGGCATCATCCGCAACCGCGCCAAGATCGACGCGGCGGTCTCCAACGCCCGCGCCGCCCTGGAGCTGCCCGACGGCCTGGACGTGCTGGTCTGGTCGTACGCGGGCGACCCCGGCCGCCCGGCGCCGCGCACCCTCGCCGACGTGCCGGCCGCCACCCCGGAGTCCGCGGCGCTCGCGAAGGAGCTCAAGCGCCGCGGCTTCCGCTTCGTGGGGCCCACCACCGCCTACGCGCTCATGCAGGCGTGCGGGCTGGTCGACGACCACCTGGCCGACTGCCGGTTCCGGGGCGGGGCGGTGGCCCGCCGCCTGACGGGCCACCGCCCCCGGCGCCCGGCGGGCTAGCGGCCCAGGTACTCGGGCTTCTCCTTGGCGAGGAACGCCCGGACGGCGATCGCGTGGTCCTCCGAGGCGCCGGCCCGGGTCTGGAGCTCGTCCTCCTTCTCCAGCGCCTCGGCGAGCGAGTGCGACCAGCCGAAGTCGACGGACTCCTTGAGGGCGCCCAGCGCCACCGTCGGCCCCTCGGCCAGGCGGCGGGCGAAGTCGCGGGCGGCGGCGGCCAGCTCCGCCGCCGGGACCACCCGGGTGGCCAGGCCGATCTCCAGCGCCTCGGGCGCCTTCACCGTGCGCGGCATCATCAGCAGCTCGGTCGCCCGCGCGTGCCCGACCAGGCGCGGGAGCGTCCAGGACGCGCCGGAGTCGGCGGTCAGCGCGACGCCCGCGAAGGAGGTGTTGAAGCCCGCCGTGTCGGCGACGATCCGGAAGTCGCAGGCGAACGCGAGGGACGCCCCGGCCCCGGCGGCCACCCCGTTGACCGCCGCCACGGTCGGCTTGCGCATCCCGGCCAGCGCCCTGACCAGCGGGTTGTAGTGCTCGGCGACGGTGGCCAGCGCCGGACCGCCGCCCTCCCGCGCCCGGGCGAGGCTGCCGATGTGCTCCTTGAGGTCCTGTCCGACGCAGAACGCCCGGTCCCCGGCGCCGGTGAGCAGCACCGCGCGCACCCCCGGGTCCTCCGCCGCGGCCGCGACGGTGTCGCGCAGCGCCACCTTGGTCGGCGTGTCCAGCGCGTTCATCGCGTCGGGGCGGTTGATGACGACGACGGCGAGGCCGCCGTCGCGTTCGTACAGCACGGGGCTGTCGGCCATGGCGTGTCTGTCCTGTCCTGTGGGGGCGCGCTCCGGTGGGGACGCGGTCCTGCGGGTGGGATCACGGCCAGCATGCCGGAGCCGGACCGGGTCGCGTCAGTGTGACGTGCGGCACCCCGGCCGGTCCGGCCCGGACCGCGGTGCGGGGCGGCGCCCGGCGGCGGCCGGAGGGCCGCCGGAGGTGGCCGGAGGCGGTCCGGACGGGAGCGGCCGCCGCCGCTTCCGGGGCCTCCCCGTTGCGCGTTCTTCCGGCGTCCGGACGACGGAATGGGCAGGTTTGGGGGCTGGTGGCTGCGGATGCGCGAAGAGTGATGTTGGTCATCGGGCCTTCTCATGCGGGATAATGGTCTCCGATCAATGCGTTCGATACCGGCGGTGGACGGACCGGCGGTACGTCGATGAGCAGGTTGCAGGAAGGGGAACGAGCATGGCGGCCATGAAGCCGCGGACGGGCGACGGCCCGCTCGAGGTGACCAAGGAGGGGCGGGGCATCGTCATGCGAGTTCCGCTCGAGGGCGGCGGTCGGCTCGTCGTCGAGCTCACGCCCGACGAGGCCGACGCGCTGGGCGAGGCCCTGAAGAAGGCCTGCGGCTGAGCCTGCGGAAGGCCTGCGGCTGAGGCGGCCGGCCCTTCCCCTCCGCGAGAGCGGCGAGGCCCCGCCGGGACGGACGTCCCGGCGGGGCCTCGGTGTGTGCGGCAGCGGGTGCGGCGCCCGGCCGCGCCCCTCCGGGCGGCCGGCGCCCCGGAACCCCCGGTACCGGACCGCCCGCGGCCCCGGAACCCCCGCGTCCGGCCGGCCTCAGTGCCGGACCGGTCTCAGCGCCCGGCCGGTCTCAGCGCCCGGCCGGTCTCAGCGCCCGGCCGGCCTCAGCGCCGGACCGCGCAGAGCAGCCCGTCGCTCACCGGCAGCAGCGCCGGCAGCAGGGCGTCGCTCTCCCGGACCACCCGCACCAGCTCCCGCACCGCGTGGGTCTGGGCGTCGCGCAGCCCCGGGTCGGCCAGCCGGCCCTCCTGGAAGACGCCCTCGAAGCAGACCATCCCGCCCGGCCGCAGCAGGCGCAACGATTCTGCGAGGTACTCGCGGGACTCCGCCGCGTCCCCGTCGCAGAACACCAGGTCGTACTGGCCGTCCGCGAGCCGGGGCAGCACCTCCAGCGCCCGTCCGGCGATGAGCCGGGAGCGGTTGGCGGCGAACCCGGCCGCCGCGTAGGCCTCGCGGGCCAGCTGCTGCCGGTCCGGCTCGGGGTCGACCGTGGTCAGCACCCCGTCGGGCCGCATCCCGCGCAGCAGGTACACGCCGGACACCCCGGCGCCGGTGCCGATCTCCGCGACCGCCTTGGCCCCCAGCGCCGCCGCGAGCAGCCGCAGGCAGGCGCCGCCGCCCGGCCCTATCGCCCGCACCCCGGCGCGCGCGGCCCGTGCGCGGGCGTGTGCCAGGGCGTCGTCCTCCCCGACGAAGGTGTCGGCGAGGGCCACGCCCGCGAGCCCGAAGCCGGTGATGGCTGCCTCCGTCAGGGACCTGGCCGAAGTCGATGTCGATATTTCCAGCCACAGGTTACTGGCCGTCCCGGGAACCGCGTCCGACGGCGGTGCGTTCACCGGATACGGAGGCGACCGGCCCCCGTGACGGTCCGAGCGTGTGAAACGGGCTTTATCCGGAACTGACGGGCGAGGCGGATATGGTGGTGGCCCTGCTGGGCAGAAGAGCCGACCGAGGAGGTGTGGCTGAGGGCGGCGCCCCTGTGCGGCGGCACTTCCGCAGCGCAGCGTCGGCCCGTACGCCGGAGCCCGTGATGAACCAGCCTGCGCAGTCCCCCGCCGACGAGCCCTCCGCCGACCTGCCGGCAGCGGCCCCGCGGACGGCGATCCCGCACCAGGGGACGCCCGCCACGGCCGCCTTCGCCGAGGGCGCCGACGCGCAGGCCTGGACGCCGCCCAGCTGGGAGGAGATCGTCCAGGCGCACAGCGCCCGGGTGTACCGCCTCGCGTACCGGCTGACCGGCAACCAGCACGACGCCGAGGACCTCACCCAGGAGGTCTTCGTCCGGGTCTTCCGCTCGCTCTCCACCTACACGCCCGGCACCTTCGAGGGCTGGCTGCACCGCATCACGACCAACCTCTTCCTCGACATGGTGCGCCGCCGCCAGCGGATCCGCTTCGACGCCCTGGGCGACGACGCCGCCGAGCGGCTGCCCAGCCGCGACCCGAGCCCGGCCCAGCACTTCCACGACAACCACTTCGACGCCGACGTGCAGCAGGCGCTCGACACGCTGGCGCCGGAGTTCCGGGCCGCCGTCGTGCTCTGCGACATCGAGGGCCTGTCGTACGAGGAGATCGCCGCCACGCTCGGGGTGAAGCTCGGCACCGTCCGCAGCCGCATCCACCGCGGCCGCTCCCACCTGCGCTCCGCCCTGCGGCACCGCGCGCCGGGCTCCGCCCCGGGCCGGTCCCGGCGCGGGGGCTCCGGCCCCGCCGCGGCGGCCGCGACCGCCGCGCCCCCCGCATCCTCCGGTGACACGGGACGGAGGCCGTCGTGAGCGCTGAGCGCCACACCGGGTCGGGGCGCCGCAGCAGGCCGCAGCACGCCGGGAAGCAGCACGCCGGGAAGGACGCCGCCGCCGAGGAGCAGCAGCGCCCCGGCTCCCTCGTGGAGCTCACCCGGGTCGGTGCGGCCCCCGCGTCCGAGCAGTCCGCCGGCCGGCACCACCTGGGCGACCGGCTCGACGGCTTCGTCGACGGCGAACTCGACCACGAGGCCAGGGACCGGGTGCAGGCCCACCTGGCGACCTGCCCCGACTGCCTCGCCGAGGCGGAGGACGCCCGCGCGGTCAAGCAGCTGCTGGCCGGCGCCGGGACGCCCGGGCCCTCCGCGCTGCTGACGGCCCGGCTGCTGGCGGTCGGCGCCGACCGGCCCGACGGCGACGGCGGCACCCTCGGCGGCAGCAGGCTCGACGGCGGGTCCTTCGGCCGGGGCGCCGACCCCTTCGGCGGCGGCACGCCCTTCGGCGGCGGCGCGGCCTTCGGCACCGGGGCGCTGGGCGCGGGCACCCCCGTGCCCGGGGCCGACCCCCGGACCGTGCAGCGCGGCGGCGACCTGCGCCCGCTGGCCCGGCTGCGCAACGCGGTCGCTCCCCCCGACCGCAGGCCCGCGGGCACGGCCGCCGAGCGTTCGGCGCGGCCGTCCCCGGCCCGGGGCCGGCGGTTCGCCTTCGCGGCGGCGGGCGCCTTCTCGGTGGCCGCGGTGGCCCTCACCGGCTTCGGCGGCGTGGGCGCGGTGGACGCGCCCGCGGACGAGCCGTACGGCACCAGCGTCAGCCCGGTCGCCGACACCGGCGGCGCCTTCGACGCGGGCGAGCTCTCCCCGCTCAACGCCCCCGTGCGGGCGGGCTACCCCGTCTCCGTGCCCGCCCCGCTCCCGGACGCGGCGGCCACCGGCGCGGCGGCCTCCCCGTCGGCCGGCACGCGCCTCCACGCCGGCCGCTAGCGGTCCGCGGCCGGCCCGCAGCCGGTCCCCGGTCGGGCCGCTGCTCCGCACGGTGCCCGCGGTCGCGCCGGGACTGGTTGAATCGGAGCTGCGGCCGCGATGGCCGCGGTGGCCGCAGAGGAGCAGCAGCACGGATGAGCGCGACCGAGGAGCGGCCGGGTCGGGACGCCGGCGCGCCGCAGTGGTGGAGCCACCCCGACCGGCCGGCGGACAGGGACGGCGCGCCCGCGGCCGGGGGCGCGGCGGACGGCCGCCCGGTGCGGGCGCCGCTGCCGCCCGCACCCCCGGAGCCGTACGGCGCCCCCGACCCCTGGGCCCCGCCCCCCGCCCCGCCCGGCGACGCCGCACCGGCCCGCCGACGGCGCGCCGCGCTGCTGGCCGGCGCGGTCCTGCTGGCCCTGGTCTCGGGGACCGCGGGCGGCGGCGTGGGCGCCCTCCTGGAGGCCCGCGGCACGGGCGGCCGCCTCACCCTGCCGCAGGTCTCCGACGCGGCCGCGGAGCGGGCGCCGGGCAGCGTCGCGGCCGTCGCCCGGGCGACCCTGCCCGGCGTGGTGTACATCCACGTCAAGGGCCCCCGGGCCGAGGGCACCGGCACCGGGTTCGTCCTCGACACCCGGGGCCGCATCCTCACCAACAACCACGTGGTCGCCCCGGCGGCGTCGTCCGGCACGATCACGGTCACCTTCGACGGCGGCCAGACCCGCCGGGCCACCGTCGTCGGACGGGACAGCGGGTACGACCTGGCGGTGATCCGGGTGGCCGGGGTCTCGGGCCTGCGGCCGCTCACCCTCGGCGACTCCGACCGGGTGCGCGTGGGCGACCCGGTGGTCGCCATCGGCGCCCCGTTCGGCCTGGAGGGCACCGTCACCACGGGCATCGTCAGCGCGACCCACCGGCCGATCACGGCCGGCGGCACGGCCGGGGGCGACGGGGTCTCGTACGTCGACGCGCTGCAGACCGACGCGCCCATCAACCCGGGCAACTCCGGGGGGCCGCTGATGGACGCGGCGGGCCGGGTGATCGGCGTCAACTCCGCCATCCGGTCGGCCTCCGGCACCGGCGACCCGTTCGGCAGCGACCAGCAGTCCGGCAGCATCGGCCTGGGCTTCGCCATCCCGGTGAACGAGGCCCGCCGGGTCGCCGAGCAGCTGGTCAACGACGGGAAGGCGGTGCACCCCGTCATCGGCGTCACCCTGGACATGCAGTTCGCGGGCGACGGGGCGAAGGTGCTGGTGCGGGCGTCCGCCCGGGGCGGGGCCCCCGTCACGCCCGGCGGTCCGGGGGACCGGGCCGGACTCCGGCCCGGCGACGTGATCACCGCCGCCGACGGCCGGCCGGTGCACGACGGCGACCAGCTGGTGGTCGTGATCCGCAGCCACCGGCCGGGGGACACCCTGCGGCTGACCGTGGAGCGCGGCGGCAGCCGGCGCACCGTGGCGGTCGTCCTCGGAGCCGCCGGCGGCTGAGCGGGCCGGCGGCCGGGCGGCCCGGGGCCCGTCCGGGGCCGCGGCACCGGGCCGGGGGCGGCGGTGCCCTGTTTGCCCCGCTCCGCTCCTCGGCCCTGCCTTCCGCAGGCCTCCCGTTACCCTGGTGGGGAGTGCCGTCGCACCGGTACGCCGTCCAGCAGCAGGGAGCCCCGGGTGTTCAACGACATAGGCCTGCCCGAGATGGCGGTCCTCGCCGTCATCGCGGTGGTCGTCTTCGGCCCGGACAAGCTGCCGAAGGTCATCCAGGACGCCATGGCCTTCATCCGCAAGGTCCGCTCCTTCGCCGACAACGCCAAGGCCGACATCCGCAACGAGCTCGGCCCGGAGTTCAAGGACTTCGAGTTCGAGGACCTCAACCCGAAGACCTTCGTCCGCAAGAACCTGCTGACCGGCGACGAGCTCGGGCTCAAGGAGATCCGCAACGGCTTCGACCTGGCGGCGGACGCCGAGCCCGCCCCGGCGCCGCGCCGCACGGTCTCCGGCTCCCTGGACCTGTCCAAGGACGGCGGCCCCGCCGGGGCCGGCGGTCTGCAGGCGGACGAGCGCCCCCCGTACGACCCGGACGCCACCTGAGCCGTCCGGCCCTGCCCGGGACCCGAAACACCGGTGTGTGCGGCGACACGCCGGTGCGCGCCCCTGGCCTCGCTATCCTATTTTCTGCCCTGATGCATCGTCTGTGCCCGAGGGGCCCGGCGCACCCCGCGCCGGAGCAGTGACCACAGCGGTCGGAGGAGGCCCGGGATGGACACGACGAGTCGTGCGGCGGGAGCGGCGGTCGCGCTCGACGGTTACCTGGCGGCGGACTTCCCCTGGTACGGCCTGGACGACGGCTGGACGGGCGACCGCTGGCTGCTGCAGGTCGGCGCGGGCGCCGAGGGCACCGTGGACTACGGCTCCGTCGGCCACGGCGACGAGCCCGCCGCCCGCCAGTACGAGGTGCCGGACACCCGCCGCTTCGCCGTGGTGGTCACCGTGGCGCGCCGCCCGGTGCGGCGCAGCGCCGACGGCACCGGCGTGCTGGAGGCCACCTCGGCCTCGTCGGCCGCCTGGCTGGCCGGCTCGGGCCTCCTGTCGGCCACCTGGCCGGGCCAGCTGGACCGGACGCTCCGTCAGGACTGGCTGGACCAGCAGACCGCCATCGCGTGGGACCTCGCCGACGACCTCGACGGCCCGAACTGGTCCTCGCTCAACCTCCCCGTCAACGGGCAGCCGCAGGACTTCCGCTACCGCGAGTCCGAGTACGGCTGGGTGCTGGCCGGCGAGGCCCCCGGGGTGCTGATCGGCGCCTACGGGCGCGGCATCAGCGCGTACGGGCTGGGCTTCGCCGCCGTCGGCGACGTCGCCCGCCGCTACGCCGAGCCCCGCCCGGCGGGGGCCACCGCGCTCGGCTCCTCCTGACGCACTCCCCGCACGGCGCCCCGCGGACACCGCGGGGCGCCGTCGGCGTGCCGCCGCCGCCGTCGTCGGCGTGCCGCTGCTGTCGCCGTCGCCGCCGTCGTGCGGCCCGGGGCAGGGGGTCCGGACGCACCGCGGGGCGGCCGGGACCGCGTCCCGACCGCCCCGCACCGCCCCTGCCGGGGCGCCGGGCCGCGCCGCTCAGAACTTGTTGCGCGGCGTCAGCCCCAGCGACATGCCCGCCAGACCGCGCTCCCGCCGTCCGAGCTTCGCGGCCACCGCGCGCAGTGCGGCGCCGGCCGGCGAGTCGGGGTCGGACAGGACGACCGGCTTGCCCTCGTCGCCGCCCTCGCGCAGCCGCACGTCGATCGGGATCGAGCCCAGCACCGGGACCTCGGCGCCGGTCGCCCGGGTGAGGGCCTCGGCGACGGTCCGCCCGCCGCCGGTGCCGAAGACGTCCACCATCTCGCCGCAGTGCGGGCAGGGCATGCCGGACATGTTCTCGATCACGCCGACGATCTTCTGGTGGGTCTGCAGCGCGATGGTGCCGGCCCGCTCCGCCACCTCGGCCGCGGCCTGCTGCGGGGTGGTGACGATGAGGATCTCCGCGTTGGGCACCAGCTGCGCCACCGAGATGGCGATGTCGCCGGTGCCGGGCGGCAGGTCCAGCAGCAGCACGTCCAGGTCGCCCCAGTAGACGTCCGCGAGGAACTGCTGGAGCGCGCGGTGGAGCATCGGGCCGCGCCACACCACGGGCGCGTTGCCCGGGGTGAACATGCCGATGGAGATCACCTTCACGTCGTGCGCCGACGGCGGCATGATCATGTTCTCGACCTGGGTGGGACGGCCGTCCACGCCCAGCATCCGCGGCACGCTGTGACCGTAGATGTCGGCGTCCACCACGGCGACCTTCAGGCCGTCGGCGGCCAGCGACGCCGCCAGGTTCACGGTCACCGACGACTTGCCGACACCGCCCTTGCCGGACGCGACCGCGTACACCCGGGTCAGCGAGCCCGGCTTCGCGAAGGGGATCTCCCGCTCGGCGGCGCCGCCGCGCAGCAGCTCGGACAGCTCCCGCCGCTGCTGGTCGCTCATCACGTCCAGCTCGACCTCGACGCCGGAGACGCCGGGCACCCGTCCGACCGCCTCGGTGACGCGGGAGGTGATGGTGTCGCGCATCGGGCAGCCCGAGACGGTCAGCCAGACGGCGACGCGGACCGCGCCGCCCTCGCCGACCTCCACCGATTTCACCATGCCCAGCTCGGTGATCGGGCGGTGGATCTCCGGGTCCTGGACGGTCGTCAGCGCGCTGCGTACGGACTCCTCGAGTGCCGTCGCGCCGCCGGCCCCGCCCTGCGTCTCATTGGCCATGCACCGATGGTACGGCGCCGGGCTCCGCCCCAGCTCCGCCGGTGGGGTGCGGCCGATCACACGGCCGGGCCGCGGGTCCGACGGCCGGGCCGCGGGGCCGACCACCCGGCCGGGCCGCAGGGACGGACCGTGCGGCCGGACCGGCCGGGCCGCCGGCGCGGCCGGGGCTCAGCGGCGGTCGGGGACGTCGTCGGCGTGCGGCGAGAGCTCCCGCCGCTGCTCCTCCAGCTCCTTGAGCAGGATCTGCAGCTCCGAGCGGAGGAAGTCGCGGGTCGCCACCTCGCCCAGGCCCTGCCGCAGGGCTGCCACCTCGCGGGTGAGGAACTCGGTGTCGGCGATGTTGCGCTCGCTGCGCGCCCGGTCCTGCTCCATGTTCACCCGGTCGCGGTCGTCCTGCCGGTTCTGCGCCAGCAGGATCAGCGGCGCCGCGTACGACGCCTGCAGCGACAGCGCCAGGGTGAGGAAGATGAAGGGGTACTGGTCGAACCGCAGGGAGCCCGGCGCCAGGCTGTTCCAGCCGACCCAGACGACCACCACCACCGTCATCCAGACGATGAACCGGCCCGTCCCCAGGAAGCGCGCGATCTGCTCCGACAGCCGCCCGAACGCCTCCGGGTCGTACGCGGGCAGCCGCACCCAGGACCGGCGCCCGCTGCGCGGCTGGTCCAGCCGGATGCGCCGCCGCTCCTCGTGCTCGCCGATCCGTGCCGCGGCGCCCTGGACCGCGGAGGGGCCCCCCTCGCGCAGCCGCAGCTCGCGCAGCTCCCTCAGCTCCCGCAGCTCGCTCTGGAGCCGGGAGCGGCCCTCCTCGCGGCCCTCCCGGTCCCGGCGGCCCCGGCCGCCCCGCTCACCGTCCACCGCCGGCCACCCCCTCGGGCGGGAGGTCCTCGACGTGCACGGTGGACTCCCGCCAGTCCTCCGGCAGCAGGTGGTCCAGGACGTCGTCCACGGTGACGGTGCCCAGCAGGTGGTCGGCGTCGTCCACGACGGGTGCGGCCACCAGGTTGTAGGTCGCCAGGTAGCTGGTGATCACGGGCAGCGGGGTGTCCGGCGGCAGCGGGTCCAGGGCGCGGTCGACGATCGCCCCGACCAGGGTGAACGGCGGCTCCCGCAGCAGCCGCTGGAAGTGCACCATGCCCAGGTAGGTCCCGGTCGGCGTCTCGCTCGGCGGCCGGCAGACGTACACCTGCGCCGCCAGCGCCGACTTCTGGTCCGCGACCCGCACGCGGGCCAGGGCCTCCGCCACCGTGGCGTCGGGCTCCAGCACGATCGGCTCGGTGGTCATCAGGCCGCCCGCGGTGTTCTCCTCGTAGCCCAGCAGGCGGCGCACCGGCTCGGCCTCGTCGGGCTCCATCAGCCGCAGCAGCCGCTCGGCCTCGTCCTCGGGCAGCTCGGAGAGCAGGTCGGCGGCGTCGTCCGGGTCCATGGCCTCCAGGATGTCGGCGGCCCGCTCGTCCTTCAGCTTGCCGATGATCTCCACCTGGTCGTCCTCGGGGAGCTCCTCCAGGACGTCCGCGAGCCGCTCGTCGTCCAGCGCCGCCGCCACCTCGACGCGGCGCTTGGCCGAGAGGTGGTGCAGCACGTTGGCCAGGTCGGCGGGGCGCAGCTGCTCGAAGGTGGCCAGCAGGTTGGCGGCGCCCTGCCCCTCCTCGGTGAGGGAGAACCCGGTGACGGCCGACCAGTCCACGGTCAGCGTCTCGCCGCGGCGGCGCAGCCGGCCCGTCTTGCCGCGCTGCACGTAGACCTTGGAGACCTCCCACTCGCGCAGCCGGGTCTGCACCATCGCCACGTCCAGGACGGTGACCTGCTCGCCGGTGTCGGTGAGGGTGACGCGCCGGTCCAGCATCTCGCCGAGCACCAGCGTCTCGGTGGGCCGCTGCTCGAAGCGCCGCATGTTGATCACGCCGGTGGTCAGCACCTGGCCGGACTCCAGGCTGGTCACCCGGGTCATCGGCAGGAAGATGCGGCGGCGGCTCACCACCTCGGCGACCAGGCCCAGCACCCGGGGCGGCCGGCCGCCCAGGCGCAGCGAGACGACGACGTCGCGGACCCGTCCCACCTGGTCGCCGTTGGGGTCGAAGACCGCGACGCCGGAGAGGTGGGAGATGAAGACCCGGTTGGCTGCTCCTGCCATGGCCTCCTCGGTCTCCTCCCTCGTCATGGCCTGCTCACGGGCGTGTCGCCGTGCAGCCAGGCTACCTGCGGCTCCGGGCGCGGGCCCGCCGGGCACGGGACCCGTGCGGCCCGCCCCGCCCGTGCCCGTCCGTCCCCGCCCGTGCGCCCGCCCGTGTGTCCGTCCTGCGGGCGGGGCGTGGGGGCGCGGTGGAGGGCGCCCGGGGGGCCTCCCCGAGCCGAACCTCCGTTGCGGGTCCCCGCCCACGCTGCGGTAGCTTTCTGGCGTCCCACCAGCCCCTACCCCGACACGGCGCGGCCACCGCCCCGCCGCCCGTGCCGACCGCGGGAGGAACAGGCCCATGCCGACCCGCCGCACCGCCCTCGGCGCCGCCTGCGCGGCCGCCGCCCTGGCGCTCGCCGCCGTCGCCGGCTGCAGCAGTCCGCCGCCCCCCGACCCCGACGCGGGCACCAACGGCATCGGCCGGCAGGCCCCGGAGGCCATCGCCTCCCGTGCGCGGGCCGCCGCGCTCGCCGCCCCCTCGGTCCACCTGTCCGGCACCGTCGTCAGCGGCGGGGCCACCTACCGCCTCGACGTGCGGCTCAGCGCCGCGGGCGGCACCGGGAGCGTCGTCAGCGGGAACCGCTCCTTCGAGCTGCTGCGCGTCGGCTCCCGGCTCTACGTCAAGGGCGACGCCGACTTCTACGCGCAGGCGGCCGGCGGGAAGCCGCCGAGCAGGCTGGAGGGCCGGTACGTGCGGGTCCACGCGACCGACCCCGCCTACCGGCAGCTGGCGGTCTTCACCGACAAGGCGGCCCTGCTGAACAGCATCACCGCCCTGGGCGGGCCCGCCCGCAAGGGCGACTACCGCGAGGTCGGCGGGGTGCGCACGGTCGCCGTCGGCACCGACGGGGGCAGCACCCTGCGGGTCTCGCTCGAGGGCACCCCCTACCCGGTCCGGGTGGAGCGCGCCCGCGGCGCCGGCGTCCTCGCCCTGACCGACTACGGCAAGGACCTCACGGTGAAGGCCCCGGCGCCCGGCCAGGTGCTCGACTACGGCACGGCGGGGGCGGCGGGCAGGGGCTGACGCGCGCCGGCGCCCGGCGGGCCCGTCCCGGCCCGCCGGCGCGGCTCAGCGGCCGCGGCGGCGCAGGAGCAGCCGGGGGAGCCCCGCCGGCACCGGGCGGCGGGTGGTGGCCGCGGACGGCAGGGGCCGCGCTGAGTGGGAGCCGTCGGGCATCGCGCCGGGCCGCTGCGCGGTCGGACCGGCCGTCTCCAGCCGCAGCACCCGGCACTCGCGGGCCCAGCGGTCGGTGACGGTGTCGGTGTCCGGGGCGTTGAGCCGCTTGCCCTTGAGCTCCTCGACCGCCGCCCGCCAGGCGTCCCCGCCCGGGGCCAGCTCCACCACCCGCACGGGCCAGGCCGCCAGGCGGCCGCCCTTGTCCTTGCTGCGGGCCGTCACCAGCGCGTCCTGACCGTCCGCCAGGCCGTGCAGCGGCTGCTCGGCCCCGTCGCCGACGACGACCACCGCCCCGTCCTGCCAGACGTGCCACAGGGGGCGGGCGGGAGCGCCGCCCGCCGAGACCCAGAGCAGGCCGGACTTCTTCGCGGCCTCCTCCACCAGGGCGGGGTCGAGGAACTCCCCGGCCTCCTCGGCCTGCGGGGCGGGTGCGGCGGTCACTCGGTCCATGGCGCACAGCGTACGGGGCGGGGCCGTCCCGGGCGGTCCCGGGCGGCGGGGCCGCAGGGCCGCGCCGGGGGGCCGCCCCGCGCCGCGGGGGCCGCCCGGAGGGGTCCACTTCCCGGACGACAGTGGTGTCCGACGGTGACGGGCCTTACGGTGAGAGGTGCCACCCCGCCCCGCCGCACCACGAGGAGCGCCGTGCCCGCCGCCCGGCCCGAGACCCCCGCCCGCGCCACCGGTACCGGGCACGCCGGCGCCGCCGACGCCGCCGACGCCGGGCCGCCGCACCGCCTGCCGGTCGCCGACCTGCTCCTCCTCGCGGTCTCCGTCGGCGGCATCTCCCTCTCCGCCCCGCTGATCAGCGCCACCGCGGCCCCCGCCCTCGCCATCGCCTTCTGGCGCAACACCATGGCCGTGGGCGTCCTCGGCCCGTACGCGCTGCTGCGGCACCGCGCCGAGCTGCGCCGGATCGGCCGCCGCGCCCTGCTGCTCACCCTCGCGGCCGGCGCGCTGCTCGCCGTGCACTTCGCGCTCTGGCTGCCCAGCCTGCGGATGACCTCGGTGGCGTCCTCCACCGCCCTGGTCACCACCACGCCGCTGTGGGCCACGCTGATCATGCGGCTGCGGGGCCGGTGCGCGGCGCCCGCGGTCTGGGCGGGCACCGCCATCGCCTTCACCGGCGTGCTGGTGCTGACCGGCGTCGACCTCTCGCTCTCCCCCCGGGCCCTGGCCGGCGACGCCCTGGCGCTGGCGGCGGGCCTGGCCGCCGCCGGCTACCTGCTGCTGGGCGCCGAGGTCCGGCGCACCGTCTCCACCACGGCGTACACGCTCGTCTGCTACGCGACCACGGCGGTGCTGCTGCTCGCCGCCGCCCTCGCCTCGGGAACCGCCCTCGCCGGCTGGGACGCCGGGACGTGGGGGAAGCTGGCGCTGCTGACCGCCGCCGCGCAGCTGCTCGGCCACTCGCTCAGCAACCGGGTGGTGCGCACCCTGGGGCCCGCGGTGACCTCCACCGCGATCCTGCTGGAGACGCCCGGCGCCGCGCTGATCGCCGCCCTGTGGCTCGGGCAGATGCCGCCCGTCGCCGCCTACCCGGCGGTCGCGCTGATCCTCGCCGGCCTGGTGCTGGTGGTCCGCGCCGGCCGGCGCGGCTGAGCCGCCCGTCCTGCGGCTTCCGGGCCGGGCGCGCCCGGCCCGGAAGCCGCAGGACGGATCAGAGCCAGCCGTTGCGGCGGAAGCCGCGGTACATCATGGCGCAGACCACGGCGATGCCGACCAGCACCGCCGGGTAGCCGTACTCGGACGTCAGCTCCGGCATGTGCTCGAAGTTCATCCCGTACACGCCGGTGATCATGGTGGGCACGGCGAAGATGGCGGCCCACGCGGTGATCTTGCGCATGTCCTCGTTCTGCGCCACCGAGACCTGGGCGAGGTTCGCCTGGAGCAGCGAGTTGAGCAGCTCGTCGAAGGCGGAGACCTGCTCGTTGACCCGGGCCAGGTGGTCGGCGACGTCGCGGAAGTACTTCTGGATGTCCGGGTCCACCAGGCGCATCGGCCGCTCGGAGAGCAGCTGCATCGGCCGCAGCAGCGGGCCGGCGGCGCGCTTGAACTCCAGCACCTCGCGCTTCAGCTGGTACACCCGGCCGATGTCGGCGCTCTTCGTGCTCCGGGGCGAGAAGACGTCGGACTCCACCTCGTCCACGTCCGTCTGCAGCTCGTCGACCACCGCCAGGTAGTCGTCGACGACCCGGTCGGCGATGGCGTGCAGCACCGCGGACGGGCCCTTGGCCAGCAGCTCCGTGTCCTCCTCCAGGCGGCGGCGCAGGCCGCGCAGCGAGCCGTGGCCGCCGTGCCGCACGGTGATGACGAAGTCCCGGCCGGTGAAGACCATCACCTCGCCGGTGGAGACCACCTCGCTGGTCGGCGTGAGCTGGTCGTGCTCCACGTACCGGATCGTTTTGAAGACGGCGAAGAGCACGTCGTCGTACCGCTCCAGCTTCGGCCGCTGGTGGGCGTGGACGGCGTCCTCCACCGCCAGCGGGTGCAGGCCGAAGCGCTTGGCGATGCCCTCGAACTCGGCCTCGGTGGGCTCGTGCAGGCCGATCCAGACGAAGGAGCCGCCCTCGACCGGGTCCCCGTCGGCGGCCAGCCGCACCCGGTGGGCGGCCTCGCGCGGCGAGCAGGAGTCGCCCACGCGCCTCCCGCCGGAGTACACGGCGCAGTCCACCACCGCGCTGGGGGTGGAGTCGGTGGGGGTGCCGTCGTAGGGGGCGCCGGGGCGGCGGCGGTGCGGTCGGACTGCGGCGCGCAGGTCGCGGATCATCGACATGGCGGGCTCCTTCACGGGAAGGGCCGTCGACTGCCGGCGGGGCGGGACGGGGCGGTGCGGGCCCGCCCCGGCAGGTGCCGGGAGTGCGGCGGCGGGGAACGCCTGGCGTGTGGCGCCGGAGACCTGGCGCAGGAGGGTTCCTGACGGGGTCTCGGGGGCGCCCGGGGCGGCGCTCTCCCGTCCGGTGGTGCGTGCCCGTCGTGCGCGGTCGCCGCCCGCGGTGCGGGCGCAGGTGGGGCCGTGAGCACTCCCGATCCGGGAGGAGGGGACACGGGAGCGGCGGGAGCCGGGAGGGCTCGCTGCCGCGCGGGTGTTCCGACTGCTGTCAGGGCCTCAGATGCGAGGGGGGCGGCCGCAGGGCACCGGTACGGGAGAGCTGCCGGTACTGCACGGTCGGCTGGTATCCACCCGCAACCACCTCCCTCGGCCGGTCCCCGCTGGGGGAGAGCCTCGTCCTCGCGGCGCGCGGTGCGCGCCCGGTGCGTCCGCCGGAAAGGACGCGGCCGCCGGGTTTCGCACGACTCCGGCCGGGTAGACCGGGGTGCGTCGACCCCGCCAGGGGTCCCTGCGGCATGTCCGCTTCAGCGGGCCGACGGCCCACCCTAGCAGGCGGTCCGGAGGCCGCGCGGCAGGGCGGCCGTACCGGCCTGTCCTCAGTCTGCCCGATAACCTCGCGCGCATGGCCTTCCATGACCCAGGCTTTGCCTCCGGACCCGACCCCCTCTCCCGCGACGCCGTCCTGGCGGCGGTGGAGGCCCGGCTGCTCACCGCGTTCGGGGAGCCCACCGGCCGGGCCGCGGTCACCTTCCTCGGCGCCGACCGCATCGAGGTGCTGCGCTTCGGGCCGGGCGCCGAGACCGGCGCCGTCACCGGCACGGCCGACCCGGCGCTGGTCCGGTACGCGACGCTCGGCATGTCGGCCGCCCCCATGGCCGACCCGCTCAGCCCCGTCGCCGACCCGCAGCGGGGCCCGCGGGCGGAGCTGCTGCTCTCGGTGCGCGGCGGCCGCGACGACGTGCTGCGGGCGCTGGCCGTCCTGGCGGCGGCGCCGCAGGTCGAGGGCCTGGTCGTCGCCCCCGGCGCCTCGCTGGACCTGGGCACGCCGCTCTGGGAGGGCGCCCCGTTCCCCTCCGTGCTGGTCGCCGAGCCCGGCGGCCTGGTCGAGGACCTGGAGCTGCCGGAGCCCGCCGAGCCCGTGCGCTTCCTGCCGCTGCTGCCCATGACGCCGACCGAGGCCGCCTGGAAGCGGGTGCACGGCGGCGCCGCCCTCCAGGAGCGGTGGCTGCGGCACGGCACCGACCTGCGCGACCCGCGCCGCCGCGCGGTGCCGCTCGACTGACCCCCGGGGGAGTCCCTGCGGGCCCGCCGCGGTTCGGACGGGCGGCCGGCCCGGCGGGCCGGAGCGGCGGCCGGTCCGGGACGCCGGGAGGCGTCACGCGGGGCCGGGACGCCCCGGGACGCCTCAGGAGGCGCCGCGGACGAACGCGATCACGCCGTCGGCGACCAGCTGCACCGCGATGGCCGACAGCAGCAGGCCGGACAGCCGGGTCACCAGGACCACGCCGCCCTCCTTGATGACCCGGATCACGACCAGCGAGTAGCGCATCGTCAGCCACATCACCACGTGCATCAGCGCGATCGCGACCCACACCGCGACCTCCTGGCCCGCACCGTGCGCGCCCTGCACGGCCAGGATCACCGCGACGATGGCGCCCGGACCGGCCAGCAGCGGCGTGCCGAGGGGCACCAGCGCGACGTTGACGTCCTTGGTCTGCGTGGGCTCCTCGATCCTGCCGGTGAGCAGGTCGAGCGCGATCAGCAGGAGCAGCAGGCCGCCGGAGACCTGCAGCGCCGGTATGGAGACGTGCAGGTAGTCGAGGATCTGGTGGCCGAAGAGGCCGAAGGCGGTGATCACGCCGAGGGCCACCGCGGCGGCCTGCCAGGCCATCCGGCGCTGGGTGCGGGCGGCGCGGCCGGAGGTCAGGGCCAGGAAGATCGGGATGGTGCCGGGCGGGTCCATGATGACGAAGAGGGTGACGAAGAGCGATCCGAAGGTCGCGATGTCGAAGAGGGCCATGGGTCTGTGCTCGCAGGTCTCTCGTGGAACGGGTGGAACGTCGGGAACGGCGGGAGGCGGGGCCGGGCCCGCGCGGACGCGCGGCGGCGCCCGCGCCCCGGGGCGGCGGGCGCGGGTCGGCGGCGCGGCGGGTCGGCCGGTCCGGACCGGGGTGCGGCCGGGTCGGCGGGGGCGGGTACGGCGGGCGCGGGCCTGCGCCTGGTGGGGCCGGTCCGGGCCCGGGCTCCGGGCCCGGACCGGCGCGGGCCCCGGCGGCCTAGGAGGTGAGCGGCTTGGCGCCGGTGGCCCGGCCGATGAGCTCCTCGTACACGGCCGGGTCCGTCGTGGAGTCGCCCAGCCGGACCGTCTTGCGGCTGCCGTGGTAGTCGCTGGAGCCGGTGGCCAGCAGCCCGAGGCCGGAGGCCAGGTCGCGCAGCCGGGCCCTGGTCGGCCCGTCGTGGTCCATGTGGTCGACCTCCAGGCCGGCCAGCCCGGCGGCGGCCAGCTCCCCGACCGTCCGGTCGGACACCGTCCGGCCCCGCTTGGACGCCCCCGGGTGGGCCAGGACCGCGACCCCGCCGGCCGCGCGCACCAGGCGCACCGCCTCCAGCGGGTCCAGCTCGTGCTTGGGCACGTCGGCCCGGCCGCCGTCGGCCAGCCACTCGGGCGTGAAGGCGTCCCCCACGGTGGGGACCACCCCGGCCTCCACCAGGGCGCTCGCCACGTGCGGGCGGCCCACCGAGCCGTCGCCCGCGATGCGGCGCACCTGCTCCCAGGTGACGGGGGCGCCGAGGGCGCGGCACCGCTCCACGACGGCCCGGGCGCGGCGGACGCGGTCGGTGCGGACCAGGTCGCGCTCGCGGGCGAACTCCGGTTCGTCCGGGTCGAAGAGGTAGGCCAGCAGGTGCATGCCGATCCCGTCGCCGCCGCGGCAGGAGAGCTCGGCCCCGGTCACCAGCGTGAGCGCGCCCGCGGGCAGCGCCCGGAGCGCGGCGGCGGCCTCGGCGTACCCGGCGGTGGTGTCGTGGTCGGTGAGCGCCACGACATCCAGCCCGGCGCCGGCGGCGGCCGCGACCAGCTCCGCCGGGGAGTCGGTCCCGTCCGAGGCGGTGCTGTGGGCGTGCAGGTCGATACGCACGGGCGGTCGCTCCTGGGGGCCGGGGGGTCGGGGCCGTTCCAGGATAGCGTGGCGGCGGCCGGATCGGGCGGCCAATGCCTGCCGATTATCCTGTCATCTGCGCCACATGCCGAAGATCCTAAGGCGTTGAGGCGATTTCAGGAGAGAATCCTCGGAGACAGGGCTCCGCAGGGCAGCAGCTCCAGCTCCGCTCCGGCGTCCCGCAGGTCGGTCAGCACCAGCTCGTCGTACATGAGCACCCCCGACCGCTCCGGCCAGGCGACCGCCCACATCCACAGGCCCATCGCCTCCCCCACGAAGACCGCCCGGTCGTCGGGGGCGCCGGGGACGTGCCACATCGGTGTGGGGCGGCCCGCGGCCAGCAGCTTGGCGTCGGCGGACCGGTCGACGGAGAGGGTCTCGCCCGGGTCCGGCCCCGGGATGCCGGCGTACCGGGCCCCGAGGCCCACGCCGAGCTCCTCGGCGACGAGGACCAGCTCGCCGAAGCCGCCCAGCGGTCCCGGCCCGGAGCAGGCCACGGCGGTCGCGCGGGCGCCCGAGAGGTCGTCGCCCGCGTGGGCGATGCCGGTGTAGAGCCACCCCACGGGCAGCGGCCAGGGCATCCAGACGGGCACCTGGGACCGCGCCACCGCCACGGCCAGCGCCTCGATGCTGGGCGGCACCACGGGCTGCAGGGGGTGCACGGCGCCGTGCGTGTCGCACTGCCAGGTGTCGGAGAAGAGGCCGGGGGCGCGGACACGGCCGCCGCACCTCGGACAACTGGGCTCGCCCCTCATAGCCGTCAACGGTCCTCCCTCGAACGGGCGGCGTCAAGGACGATCACCCGACCGGGTCACGGCCGCGCCGTCCGTGCACGGTTGTGCAATGCAACTGATGTAGCTAGCATCAATTAGCGTATCTAACGACAACCGGGGACACCGCCGGAGAGGAGAAGGACCGTGACCACTGGCCGCCAGGGCGCCCGGCCCGGCCTGCTGCGCCAGCCCATGGCCGTCTGGGCGACCGCCGGAGCCGCCGTCGTCGCCTTCATGGGCATCGGACTGGTCGACCCGATCCTGCCGTCCATCGCCAAGGGCCTCGACGCCACCCCCGGGCAGGTGTCCCTGCTCTTCACCAGCTACTTCCTGATCACCGCCGTCGCGATGCTGGTCACCGGCTTCGTCTCCAGCCGCATCGGCGGCCGCCGTACCCTGCTCGCCGGCCTCGCCCTCGTCGTCGTCTTCGCCGGCCTCGCCGGCACCTCGGACACCGTCGGCCAGCTCGTCGGCTTCCGCGCCGGCTGGGGCCTGGGCAACGCGCTCTTCGTCTCCACCTCGCTCGCGGTGATCGTCGGGGCCGCCAGCGGCGGCAGCGAGTCGGCGATCCTGCTGTACGAGTCCGCGCTCGGCCTGGGCATGGCCTGCGGCCCCCTGCTCGGCGCCGTCCTCGGCAACGCCAGCTGGCGCTACCCGTTCTTCGGCACCGCCACCCTCATGGCGGTCGGCTTCGCCGGCATCGCCGCCCTGCTGAAGGAGCAGCCCCGGCCCGCCCGCCGCACCGGGCTGACCGAACCGCTGCGCGCGCTGGCCCACGGCGGCCTGGCCACCACCGCCGCGAGCGCCTTCTTCTACAACTACGCCTTCTTCACCGTGCTGGCGTTCTCGCCGTTCGTGCTCGACATGAGCCCCTACCGCAGCGGTGGCGTCTTCTTCGCCTGGGGTGTGCTGCTCGCCGTCTTCTCGGTGCTGGTGGCCCCCCGGCTCCAGCGGCGCCTCGGCTCCGTGCGGGTGCTCGGCGGCTCGCTGGTCCTCATGGCGGCCGACCTGCTGCTGCTCGGCTACGGCTCGCACACGGCCGCGATCGCGGCGGTGATCGCCTCCGGCGCGTTCATCGGCATGAACAACACCGTCTACACCGAGCTGGCCCTCGGGGTCTCCGACGCGCCCCGGCCGGTGGCCTCGGCCGGCTACAACTTCGTCCGCTGGTTCGCCGCCGCCGCCGCGCCCTACCTGGCGCCCAAGCTGGCGGAGCACGTGGACGTGCACGCACCGTTCACCGTCGCGGCGGGGGCCGCGCTGGCGGCCGCCCTGGTCGCCGCCGTGCGCCGCCGGCACCTGGCGGTGGACCACGGCACGGCCCACGGCGCGCCCGCACCGGCCGCCGAGCCGCTCCCGGCCGGGGCCGCGGCCCGCGGCTGACCGACCGGCCCGGCCGGCCCGGCCGGCCGTACGGCCCCCGGGCCCCGGAGCCCTCCGCCCCGGGTCCCGGGGGCCTGCCGTGCCTCCGGCGTGCCTCCGGTACCGCCGTGCCTCAGGCCCCGGTGTAGGTGCCGAAGGACCACAGGACGCCCTCGGGGTCGGCGACCGTGAAGTCCCGCGAGCCGTAGTCCTGGTCGGCGGGGGCGCGGACCACCCGCGCCCCCGCCGCGCGCGCCCGCGCGAAGAGGGCGTCCGGCGCGTCGGTCACCACGTACACCGCACCGGTGCCCGGCGGCAGGTCCGCGATCGCGCTGTCCCCGCGGGCGGAGCCGAGCATCACCCCGCCGCCGAGCGGCCAGTCGAGCTGGGCGTGCGCCACCTCCGGGCCGTCCCCGTCCACCGGGTACAGGGCCGTCTCCTCGAAGCCGAACGCCTCCACGAGGAAGCGGACGGCGGCTCGTGCGTCCCGGTAGCGCAGGGCCGGCCAGACCGTGGTGGCGGGCCGGGCGGGGGCGGCCGCGGCGGGGCCCCGGGTGTCCGCGTGTGCGGTGTTCTCGTCCATGGGGCCAGCGTGCCCGGGCGCGGCCGCCCCGCCTTGTACGGAGGGGAACCGCCGCGTCCCGCCCACCCGGCCGGCGGAGCGGGCCGCCGTCCGGGCCGTCACCCGTCGCCGGGCACCGGCGGCTCCCCGGCGGCCAGCCACGCGGACGCGGGCATCCCCGCCAGGCCGCGCCACTCCCGGGCCATGTGCGCCTGGTCGAAGTACCCGCACGCGGCCGCCACCGCCGCCAGCGTCCGCGGGCCGGGGCGCTGCAGCAGCCGCCTGGACCGGTGGAAGCGGGCGACCCGCACGGCCGCGGTGGGGGACAGGCCGAACTCGGCGGTGAACCGCCCCGAGAGGTGGCGCCGGCTCCAGCCCAGCTCGCGGGCCACTCCTGCGACCGGCCCTCCGGCGACCGGCCCTCCCGCGGCGGGCGGCCCGTCCCCGGCTGTTCCCGGCCCGCCCGGGCGGGTCAGCCGCCGCCAGGCGTGCGCCAGCTCCGGCCGGGGTGCGGCCGCGGGGTCCGCCCGGCGGGCGAGCAAGGCGTCCAGCAGCGCGAACCTCCCGGCCCAGTCCGGCTCCCGCGCCAGCCGCTCCGGCAGCAGGGCGGCCGCGCCGCCCAGCAGCTCCGGCAGGTCCACCACGGAGGCGGCCAGTTCCGCGGCGGGCGCCCCGAACAGGGCGCGTGCGCCGTACGGGGTCAGCTCCAGCTGCACGCCGTACTGCTCGCCGTCGTGGGGGAGCAGGACCGGCCGGACGTGCAGGCCGCCGGCCAGCGAGGCGTGGAGGCGCGGCTCCCCGTCCGGCCGGAGGGCGACCCGGACGGGCGCGCCGAGGCTGACCACCACGGTGAGGTGGGGGGAGGGCAGGCCGAGGTGGACGCCCGGCGGGAAGCCCCGGTAGCGGTAGCCGACGTAGCGGTGCACCAGCGGCCGCAGCGCGGCGCACGGCAGCCCGGCCGCGGTGTCCGCGACCGGTTCCCCTGCCGCCTCCCGCAGCGGTCCCATGGTCCGAGGGTAGGCGGGCGCCGCCGTCCGCGGGGGGCGTCCGCGGGGCCCGTGCGGCCGACGCCCCGCCACCGGGATCCCGGTGGCGGGGCGTCGGTGCGCCCTCGGCGGGCGCTGCTGCGTGCCGCAGGTGCCCGGTGTCAGGCGGTGGTCGGGCACGGTCGGATGTAGAGGCGTTCGCCTGTGGCGGCGGCGGTCTCGACGAGTTCCCGCACGGTGTCGGCGTCGGCGATGAAGCGGTCGGTGGCGGTGCCGTCGACGTCGTCCAGTCGCATGATCTCGAAGCGCATGGCCTCTCCCTTCCTGGCCTCTCACGAGGAGCGGATGGTGCCGGCAGGGCTTTCCCCCCACGGTTCACGGTGCCGTGCTACGGCTTCGTTGCGGTTGCCCGTCCGTAAAGTCCGGGTTTCGCCACATCTTCCACCGGAGGGGCGGGAGGCGCGACCGGAGCACACGTCGGTGCGGGGGGAGCCGGAGTGTCCACAGGTGCCAACGCGACCTGTGGGGCTGCTGATTCCCGAACACCTCGAATTTTACGCTGCCTAATGAAAATCCGCCCAGAAATCCAGCAGCGCGCGGGCCGTCTCCGCGGGGCGCTCGGCGTTGGGGGAGTGCCCCGCCTCCGGCACCACCACCCGCCGGGCGCCCAGCCGCTCCGCCATCGCGGACTGCCAGGGGACCGGCCAGGCGTAGTCGCGCTCCCCGGACAGCACCAGCTTCGGCAGCGCCGCCGCGGCCCGGGCCAGCTCCGCCACCCGGTCGGTCTCGGAGACCAGGCGGCGCCCCATCGCGGCGAGCGACTGCGGCACGTTGGACACCCACCGCCGGTGCAGGAACTCCGCGACCTCCGGCGCGGGCCGCGCGGCCTGGTCCCCGCTGCCCTCGTCCATCTCCCGCATGACCTGCCAGATCCCCTCCAGGTCCATCACCGTGAGGGCGTCCAGCAGCAGCTTGGTACGCGCCGCCTCGCCGGGCTCGATCGCCGCCGGACCGGTGCTGAGCAGCGTCAGCGAGCGCCAGGACGCGCCGCCGCCCGCCGCCAGCACCGCCTCGCGCACCACGTATCCGCCGAACGAGTGACCCAGCAGGTGCGGCGCGCCGTGCCCGCCCACCGCCTCGGTGAGCGCCAGCACGTCCAGGCCCAGCTCCGCCAGCTCGTACGCCGCCTCGTCGGCCGGGCCGCCGGTCTCGTGCTGCCCCCGCTGGTCGACCGCGACCACGCGGACGCCCGCCGCGCAGAGCGGCTCCAGCAGGGCGATGAAGTCCTCCTTGCTGCCGGTGAAACCGGGGACCAGCAGCGCCGTGGAGCGCACCGGGCCGTCCGGCAGCGCCTCCAGGGCGGCGAAGGAGCCGCGGGAGGTCTCCAGCCGCACGGTGCGGGCGCAAGCCGGGAGTCTCAGGAAGGGCGGGGTGCTCATGGGTCCTCCGCCGGTCTCGGGCGTGGTCGGTGTCGGACGGGGTCGGTGCCGGACGGGGTCGCGGCCGCCCGCGGGTGCGGCCGGTCCGCGGCCGGTCCCGGACCGCTCCGGGCGCGCACCGGCCCGGGCGGGCGCGGGGCCCCGGACGCCATCATGCCCCGCGGCGGGCCCGTACCGGGGCAGCGGCCCGCCCCGGTGCGTACGCGCGTCGCCCCCGCCGCCGCACGGGGCGGCGACGGGGGCGACGGGGGCGACGGGTGCGGCCGGGTGCCCCGGCCGGGTGCGCTGCGGGTCAGCCCTCCGACGGGGCCGCCCCGTCGGCCGCCGGGCGGCGGGTGCGCCGACGGCGGCGCGGGGCGCCGGTGCCGGCCTCCCCGGACGCGTCGGCGGCCGCCGGGGCTGCGGCCCCGGCGGACTCCGCGGCCGGGGCCGCGGCGTCGGTGCGGGCGGCCGCCGGGCGGCGGTTGCGGCGACGGCGGCGCGGGGCGTCGCCGCCCTCGCCGGACTCCGCCGCCGGGGCGGTCACGGCGGGAGTGTCCGCCGCGGCCTTCGCGTCGTCGGCCACCTGCTCGGGCGCGGCGCCGTCCGCGGCCGCCGAGCCGCCGCGGGTGCGGCGGCGCTGGCGGGTGCGGCGCGGCTGCTCCGCCCCGTCGCCGGACCCGGCCGCCTCGTCGGCCGCCGGACCCCGGCCCCCGGGCCGGCCGCCGCGCGGGCGGTCGCCGCCCCGCTCGCCGCCCCGGCCGCCGCGGCCGCGGCCGCCGGTCTCGCCCAGGTCCTCGATCTGCTCCGCGTCCAGCCCGGCACGGGTGCGCTCGGAGCGCGGCAGGACACCGGCCGTGCCCGGGGCGATCCCCAGCAGCTCGTACAGGTGGGCCGAGGTGGAGTAGGTCTCCTCCGGGTCGTTGAAGGGGAGGTCCAGCGCCTTGTTGATCAGCTGCCAGCGCGGGATGTCGTCCCAGTCGACCAGGGTCACGGCAGTGCCGGACGCCCCGGCGCGGCCGGTGCGGCCGATCCGGTGCAGGTAGGTCTTCTCGTCCTCGGGGCACTGGTAGTTCACCACGTGGGTGACGCCCTCGACGTCGATGCCGCGGGCGGCGACGTCGGTGCAGACCAGCACGTCGACCTTGCCGTTGCGGAAGGCCCGCAGCGCCTGCTCGCGGGCGCCCTGGCCGAGGTCGCCGTGGACCGCGCCGGCGGCGAAGCCGCGGCGGGTCAGCTGGTCGGCGACGTCGGCGGCGGTGCGCTTGGTCCGGCAGAAGATCATCGCCAGCCCGCGGCCGTCGGCCTGCAGGATGCGCGAGACCATCTCGACCTTGTCGAGCGAGTGGGCGCGGAAGATGTGCTGCGTGACGGAGGCGACGGTCGCGCCCTCGTCGTCCGGCGCGGTGGCCCGGATGTGGGTGGGCTGCCGCATGTACCGGCGGGCGAGGCTGATGACCTGGCCCGGCATGGTGGCGGAGAAGAGCATGGTCTGCCGGCCGGCCGGCAGCATGGTGATGATCTTCTCGACGTCGGGCAGGAAGCCGAGGTCGAGCATCTCGTCGGCCTCGTCCAGCACCAGGGCGCGGACCTTCGACAGGTCCAGCTTCCGCTGGCCGGCGAGGTCGAGCAGGCGGCCCGGGGTGCCGACGACGATGTCGACGCCCTTCTTCAGGGCCTCGACCTGCGGCTCGTAGGCGCGGCCGCCGTACACGGCGAGCACGCGGACGTTGCGCACCTTGCCGGCGGTCTGCAGGTCGTTGGTCACCTGCGTGCAGAGCTCGCGGGTGGGGACGACGACGAGGGCCTGCGGCGCGTCGCACAGGTCGGCGTCGGTCGCCCGGCCGGCCTCCACGTCGGCGCCGACGACCACGCGGTCGATCAGCGGCAGGCCGAAACCCAGGGTCTTGCCGGTGCCGGTCTTGGCCTGGCCGATGACGTCGTGGCCGGTCAGCGCGACCGGGAGGGTCATCTCCTGGATGGGGAAGGGAGTAGTGATGCCGACCGCCTCAAGGGCTTCGGCGGTCTCGGGGAGGATTCCGAGGTCTCGAAACGTGGACAGGATGCTGCCTCTTCCGTGTGGGGGCCGGGCACGAGGACGGCGGGCGCCCGGCGGGCCGTGGGGCCCGTGGGGCGCGCAACCGCGCCGGTCCCTGCGGCCTGCGGGGCGCCGCCGTGCCCGGCAGGGCGGCGCGCGGGCACGCGGTGCGGTCCGGGAGCCCGTACGGCCCCTGACGTGCACCGCGACCAGCCGTGCCGGCCTGTCGGCCCGGCGCCCCGTGGCGTCGGGAGATTCCCGCGAAGAGCCCCGGCGCGGGACCGGCGCCGTACTCGGCGCGATCCGCGACGGCCCTCGCTCGGCCACTGAAGCGTTGTCTGGTCGGAGCCGATCGGTCCTCCGACCGGGCATCCGCGTACTGAGTACCCACTGCTCGTATCGGGTGAACACGGCGGGCCTCACTACCACCATACCCGGCGGGTGCCACTCCGGGAGGGGGCGGGCGGCGGCGCGCACCGGTGCGGGGCCCGGTACCCCTGCTGCGCCGCAGGTCCGCGCACTACAGTGCGGAGTCATGGACACTCATGGCGACGCCGCGGGCACCGCGGCCGAGGGCAGCGGCGGCACGGACGGCACGGACGCGGGGGCGGCCGGCGCGGCCGGCACCGCCGCGGCCGGGCACGAGTCGATCGGCGACTGGGAGGCGTGCTCCGCGGACCCGCACTACCGCGCCGCGGTGGTGGACCTGCTCGGCGCCCTCGCCTACGGCGAGCTGAGCGCCTTCGAGCGGCTGGCCGAGGACGCCAAGATGGCCCCCGGCCTCACCGACAAGGCGGAGCTGGCGGGGATGGCCGCCGCCGAGTTCCAGCACTACCGGCAGCTCCACGACCGGCTGGCGGCGGTCGGCGCCGACCCGGCCGAGTCCATGCGGCCCTTCGTGGAGCCCCTGGACTCCTTCCACCGGATGACCGCGCCGGCCGACTGGCTGGAGGGCCTGGTCAAGGCGTTCGTGGGCGACGCCATCGCCGCCGACTTCTACCGCGAGGTCGCGGTGCGGCTGGACGACGACACCCGGGACCTCGTGCTCGGCGTGATGGCCGACACCGGGCACGGCCGGTTCGCCGTGGACCGGGTCCGCACCGCGATCGAGGAGGACCCCCGGGTCGGCGGGCGCCTCGCCCTGTGGGGCCGGCGCCTGATGGGCGAGGCGCTCAGCCAGGCCCAGCGGGTCGTCGCCGACCGCGACGCGCTCTCCAACCTGCTGATCGGCGGCGCCGAGGTGCGGGGCTTCGACCTGGTGGAGGTCGGCAAGATGTTCAACCGGATCACCGAGGCGCACACCAAGCGGATGGCGGCGCTGGGCCTGGCCTCCTGAGCCGCGCCCGGGGGAGGAGGCGCCCGCCGGGCCGGGGCCCGGCGGGCGGTGCTGGCGTCGGCGGCCGCCGCGGCCGGGCCGGGGCGGCCCGGCGGGTCAGGCCGGACGGTGGCCGTGCGGGCCGCTGCGGCCGCGGCGCACCCGGTCCGGCCGGGCCAGCACGGAGACCAGCAGCCCGGCGGTGACCACCCCCACGCCGGCGCTCAGCGCCGGGTGCTCCGACCCGAGCGCGGCACGCGTCACCAGCCCGGCGACCAGCGCGGACACCGCACCGGTGAGCACCGTCAGCGGGCGCGGCGAGGGGAAGTACTCGGGGAGGGCCGCCACCGCTGCCGCCCCGACGAGCAGTCCCGCCAGGGCGAGGACGAGGGTCTCCGCGAGCATGGGGCGCCTCCTTTGCCGCCGGTGCCGGAGCGCCCCCTGCAAACGGCGCTTTCCGGTCACCCCGGGCACTACCCAGGTGCACGCCGGGTGACACGTGCGGTGCCACGGACGGCGGCACGGCCGCCGGCCGGCGCGGGGGCGCGGGCGGCGGCCGGGGCGCCCCGCGCCGGCACGCGACGGGGCCTCCCGCCCGGCATGCGACGGGGCCCCGCGTCCGGACGTCCGGACGCGGGGCCCCGTGAGGCACGGACCCCCTCCGCGCGGGGCGGGGGGAAGTACTCAGAGGGTGCCGAAGCCCACCTTGCGCACCGTCTGCTCGCCGATCTCCACGTATGCCAGGCGCTCGGCCGGGACGATGACGCGGCGGCCGTGCTCGTCGGCGAGCGTGAGCAGCTTCGCCCCGCCCTCGAGCGCCTGCGACACTGCCCGCTGGACCTCATCGGCAGACTGCGCGCTCTCGAGAACGATCTCGCGGGCGGCGTTCTGCACGCCGATCTTGACCTCCACGGCTTCCCGTCCCTCCGGGGGTTGCAGTGATCCTTCGTACGGCCCCACCTTAACCGTGCGGCCGCCGGTGACGTGCACGATCGGGGTCTCAGTCGGCCTGCTGGCCCGGCTGCCCCTCCCGGGGGTGCATCGGGAAGCCCTTGAGGCCGCGCCAGGAGAGGCTGGAGACCAGCCGCACCGCCTCGTCGCGCGGGATGTCGCCGGACTCCGCCAGCCAGTAGCGCGCCGTGACCTGGCAGGCGCCGCAGACACCGACGGCGAGGAGCATCGCCGCCTCCTCGGGCAGGTCGGTGTCCTCCGCGATCACCTTGCTGACCAGGGTCGCGGTCTCCCGGGTGACACGCTCCACCCGCTCCTTGACCGCCTCCTCGTTGGTGAGGTCGGACTCGAAGACCAGCCGGAACGCGCCGGACTCGCTGGCGACGTAGGTGAAGTAGGCCTCGGTGGTGGCCGCCACCCGCTGCTTGTTGTCGGTGGTGGCCTCCAGCGCCGCCCGGATCGCCTCGACCAGGGCGTCGCAGTGCTTGTCCAGCAGGGCCAGGTACAGCTCCAGCTTCCCGGGGAAGTGCTGGTAGAGCACGGGCTTGCTGACACCGGCCCGCTCGGCGATGTCGTCCATGGCCGCCGCGTGGTAGCCCTGGGCGACGAACACCTCCTGGGCGGCGCCGAGCAGCTGGTTGCGGCGCGCGCTCCGCGGAAGCCGTCCGGTGCTCCTGCCGCCCGGGCGCGGGCGCTCGTCCGTGTCCTGGATGGCCGTCACGGCGCTCCCTCACATCACGGTCAACGGCTCGCGGTGACGCCGTCCGGTCGCCGCCGGGCGGGCCGCGCACCGTTGCTGCGACCCGTCCGCCGGCCGGCCGGCGGCCGGGGCCGTGCGGTCGGTGCCTTGCAAGGTCCCCATCCTACTTTTCGGTAACCCCTCCTGCCCACGGTGAAGCGGAGAAAAGCGCAGCTCCCCCTTGTGGGAACGCGACAAGCCGCCGCGGGAGGGCGGCGGGCCCGCACCGGCCCGCAGCCGTCGGGGCGCGGACCGGCGGCGGGGCGCCGGGCGGAGAGGCGGGCAGGTCAGCGGTAGTCGTCCTCGTCGAGATCCACCACCCGGCGCTGCTCGGTGGCGTCCGCCGGGTCGGCGTCGAACCCGGCACTTGCGGCCTCCGGCTCGTCGCGGTGCCGCCGCACCTCCCGGTGCTGCTCCTGGGCGTCCGCCTCGGGCGCCTCCAGGTCGATCTCGGGGGCCTCCGTGTCCTCCTCCCGGTCCGCGATCTCGTCCGGGTCGGCGGGCGCCGGCGCACCGGCCAGCCCCTCCTCCAGGGCCGGGCCCCGGTCGGTGCGGGCGACGGCCCCGCCGTGCGGCGTCGTGTCGGACATCGTGCCTCCCTGTGGCGGCCGGACCGGCGGGCGCCGGCCCGCCTGCGGCCTCTGCTCGCCCGGCCACTCCTCGGCCGGGCACGGGGGAGCGTGCCCCGGGCGCCGCTCCGCACACGGGCCGGACGGGTCCCGCTGCGCGGACGTCCGCCCCGGGCGGCGGGACCTCCTGGGGGGCGGGCGTCCTCCTGCGCGGCGGGGCCGCGCTGCGTAGCATCGGCGTCCATGACGCCGACCCCCGCCACCGGTCCGATACCCGCCCCGCACCCCGCGGTCCCGCACCAGGCGGACCCGTACCGGACCGGCCCGGTGCCCGGGCACCCGCTGCGCACCGTGGCCGTGCCCGGCTGCACCCTGGCGGTCAGCGCCGTGGAGCCGGACGGCGACGGACTGCCGCCCGCCGTGATGGTGCACGGCTTGGGCGGCTCCACCCAGAACTGGGCCGAGCTGATGGCGGAACTGGCCGGCGACGTGCACGCCGAGGCCGTGGACCTGCCCGGCTTCGGCCACTCGGCCCCGCCGGACGACGGCGACCTGTCGCTGTCCGGGCACGTCCGCGCGGTCACCGCCTACCTGGAGTCCGCGGACCGGGGCCCGGTGCACCTCTTCGGCAACTCCCTCGGCGGCGCCGTCGCCGTCCGCCTGGCGGCGCTCCGCCCGGACCTGGTCCGCACCCTCACCCTGGTCTCCCCGGCGCTGCCCGAGCTGCCGCCGCAGCACACCGCGCTGCCCACCGGCCTGCTGGCCGTCCCCGGGGCGGCCCGGCTGCTGGAGCGGCTGGCCGCAGGGCAGAGCGCCGAGCAGCGCACCGCCGCGCTCTTCGCCCTCGTCTACGGCGACCCGGAGCTGATCCCCCAGGACCGGCGCGACCTCGCGGTGCGGGAGTACCGCCGCCGGATGGACCTGCCCTACGCGATGGACGTGCTGGCACGCTCCGCTCGGGGCATCGTCCGCGCCTACGCCGAGCGGGGCGCGCAGTCGCTGTGGCGGCAGGCCGGGCAGGTGCAGGCGCCGGTGCTGCTGGTGTACGGACTGCGGGACCGGCTGGTGTCGTACCGCAGCGCCCGCCGGGCCTGCGAGGCGTTCCCCGACGCCCGGCTGCTGGTGCTGCCGGACTCCGGGCACGTCGCGATGATGGAGCACCCGGTGCAGGTGGCCCGGGCCTTCCGCGAGATGGCCGCGGAGGCCGCGGCGCGCCGGGGGAGGCCGGTCCCGGCCGAGGGCCGACGGGTCGTCCGGGAGGTGTGACGCGGCGTCACCCGGCTTTCCGGGAGGGGGTTGCCGGCTGACGGCCGTTCACCCGTAGACCTGGCGGCAGGTCCGCTCCGCGGCGCTGCCCGGCGCCCAGCGGCCGAAGCGGGTGCCCAGGTCGCAGACGCCGCCCCGGCCGCCGGTGTGCCGCCCGCCGGTGTGCGGGCCCGGGCGGCGGCCGTGGTGCGTGCCGCCGTGTGCGCCGTGCCGCCCGGCCGCGCGCCGCTGCGGACGGAGCCGGCGGAGGTGCGAGGGGCGCGCCTCCGCGCCGCGCCCCCGCCCGGCCGCCTCCGAGCCGTGCGGGTCCCCGGCCGTCGCGGGGCCCCCGCCGGCCTCGTCGGCCCGTCGTCCCGTCGGCTGCGCCCCGGGGTCGCCCTCGGCGACGCCGTACCGCTCCACGGACGTGCCCGCGCCCGCCGCCGGGAGCGGCGAGGGGGCCGCGGGGGCGGCCGGGGCGACGGTCCGGGCCGGGCCGGGGTCCCGGCCCGGGCCCGTCGACACGCAGCCGCAGAGCAGGACCGCGCAGAGCAGGACCGCCCAGGACAGCGCGGGCCGGGGCGGTGCGGGCCGGGACGGCGCCGGCCGGGGCGGTGCGGGCCGGGACAGCGCCGGCCGGGGCGGTGCGGGCCGGGACAGCGCCGGCCGGGGCGGTGCGGTGCGGGGTGGGACCGGCGGGGCCGGGCGGCCCTGGGGCGGAACGGCGGGCATCGGGGCGTCCTCCGGCGAGGGCGGGGTCTGCGCGGACACGGCTGCGCGGCTGCACGGCCACTGCGGTGCGGCGTCGTGCGCGCGGCGCGGGGCGCGGGGCGGGTCGGGGCGGGGCCGCCTCCGCGGCGGACGGGGGCCCCGCCGTGTCCCAACGAGCGGTTCCGGTCGGAGGATGTGGCGTTTGTCTCGGTATGCCGATCGACTTTGACTATTTACTTATGAGGGTTCAAAGTTTCCCTCATGGTTCGCACCGGTCCGCCCTGTCGCAGCGCCGCCTTCCGGCTGGCGCTCCTCGGCGTGGCCGCGCTCTGCGTCGCCGACGTCGACTGTCCCTGACGCCGACCGCCCCGGGCCGCCTCCACGGCGCCGCCCCGCGACCCCCCGCCCAGCCCCGCCCCGCGCCCGGCCGAACGGCGCACCGCCGCGCCCCGCCACGCCCCCTCCGTCCCTGCCCCGTCCCGCCCCGTCCCGCCCCGTCCCGCCCCCGGGACGTCCGGCAACACCCCGAGAGGTACCTCCCATGCGCAAGTCCAGAGCCCTGTACGCGGCCGCCGGTACGGCACTCCTGTCGAGCCTCGCCGTCGCCTGCGGCAGCGGCGGCGGTGCGGGCGGGGCCGGTCACAAGGCCTTCGACCCGAAGGACTACCGCGGCGGCACCCTCACCGTGCTCAACCACAACGACCAGGGCCACTTCGACCCCGCGCGGCTCTACACCTCCGGCGGCGGCAAGATCCCCACCCTGGTCTTCCGCACGCTGACCACCCGCGACCACACCACCGGCGGCCCCGAGGGCGCCAAGCCGGTCCCGGACCTGGCCACCGACACCGGCACGCCCAGCGACGGCGCCCGGACCTGGACGTACCACCTGAAGGACGGCCTGACGTACGAGGACGGCACGCCGATCAAGGCGCAGGACGTCAAGTACGGCATCGAGCGCTCCTTCGCCCCCGAGCTGCCCGGCGGCGCCCCCTACCTGCGCGACTGGCTGGTCGGCGGCGAGGACTACCAGGGCCCGTACAAGGGCGGCGAGCTGGACTCCATCGTCGTCCCCGACGACCGCACCATCGTCTTCCACCTGCGCAAGCCCGAGGGCGACTTCCCGTACCTGGCCACCGCCACCCAGTTCGCCCCGGTGCCGAAGGCCAAGGACACCGGCGTGAACTACGAGAAGCACCCGGTCTCCTCCGGCCCCTACAAGGTCGTCAGCAACGACCAGGGCCGGACCATCGTGCTGGCCCGCAACCCGCACTGGTCGCAGAAGAACGACGACCAGCGCCTCGCCGGCCCCGACCGCATCGTGGTGCAGTCCGGCCTCGACCAGTCCGTGATCAACCAGCGCCTCGCCGCGAGCAGCGGCGCCGACGCGCGGGCTGTCACCACCGACACCAACATCGACGCCTCGGTGCTGGCGAAGCTGAACGGCCCGCAGGGCCTGAAGGACCGGGTCGCCACCGGCTTCTTCGGCGAGACCTGGTACCTCGCGTTCAACACCAAGGCCAAGCCCTTCGACAACCAGAAGGTGCGCGAGGCGATCTCCTACGCCGTGGACCGGCGGTCGGTGGTCAACGCCGTCGGCGGCACCGCCGTCGCCAAGCCCGCCACGACCTTCCTGCCCGACCAGAAGGCGTTCGGCTACACCCCCTACGACTACTTCCCCGGCGGCGCCTCCGGCGACCCGGCGAAGGCCCGCAAGGTCCTGGCCGAGGCCGGCTACCCCAACGGCCTCACCATCACCCTGGACCACACCACCTCCGCCGGCGACGGCAACGGCCCCGAGGTCGCCACCGCCGTCCAGGAGGCGCTGAAGAAGGCCGGCATCACGGTGCGGCTGCACGCCTCCGAGTCCAACGACTACGCCGAGAAAACCCAGAAGCCGGCCACCGAGCCCGGCCTCTTCCTGCAGAGCTGGGGCGCCGACTGGCCGTCCGGCGGCCCGTTCCTGGCCCCGGTCTTCGACGGCCGGCAGATCCTGAAGGGCGGCGGCAACTACAACGCCAGCCAGCTCGACGACCCGAAGGTCAACGCCGAGATCGACGCCATCAACAAGCTCACCGACCCGGAGGCCGCCGCGGCCCGCTGGGGGAGGCTCGACGCCGAGCTGGGCAAGCGCGCCCTGACCGTGCCGCTCTACCACCCGGTCTACAAGCGCCTCTTCGGCAAGGACGTCACCAACACCTACGTCAGCCAGTGGAACGGGCTCTACGACCTGTCCCGCATCTCGGTGAAGTAGGACGGACGCAGTGAGCGAGACCGCGACGGTCCTCGACACCGCCACCGCCGCCGGGGCCGCCGAGCCCCGGCGGCGGGGGCGGGTGTGGCAGCGGCTGCGCCGCAACCGCGCCGCCATGGCCGCCCTGGCCGTGGTGGCGCTCCTGGTGCTCTTCGCACTGGCCGCGCCGCTGCTGTCGGCCCTGGAGGGCCAGGACCCCACCACCTTCCACAGCGACCTCGTCGACTCCGCGACCGGCGGTGTGCCGACCGGCTCCTTCGGCGGCGTGAGCGCCGACCACTGGCTGGGCGTGGAGCCCGGCAACGGCCGCGACGTCTTCGCCCGCCTCGCCCACGGCGCCCGGGTCTCGCTGGGCGTCGCGGTGGGCGCCACCCTCGTCCAGGTCGCCCTGGGCACCCTCGTCGGGCTCGCCGCCGGTCTCGGCAACCGGCTCGCCGACACGGTGCTCAGCCGCGCGATGGACCTGGTCATCGCCTTCCCCGAGCTGGTCTTCGCCATCGCCCTGATGGCGATCGTGCCGGAGGGCTTCCCCCGGCCGGTCCTGCTGATGCTGGTCATCGGCGTGCTCGGGTGGGGCGCCCCGGCCCGCGTCGTCCGCGCCCAGGTGCTCTCGCTGCGCGGCCTGGACTACGTCGCCGCGGCGCGCCTCGGCGGCTCCGGGCGCTGGCGCGTCGCCCGCCGCGAGATCCTGCCCGGCCTCGCGGCGCCGGTCATCACGTTCGCGCTGCTGCGGCTGCCGGTCAACGTCGCCTCCGAGGCGGGGCTCTCCTTCCTCGGCGTCGGCGTGCGGCCGCCCACCTCCTCGTGGGGGCAGATGCTCTCCACCGCCACCACCTGGTACGAGACCGACCCGACGTACGTCCTGCTGCCCGCCGGGCTGCTCTTCGTCACCGTGCTCGCCTTCACCGTCCTCGGCGACGGGCTGCGCACCGCCCTCGACCCGCGCGCCGCCTCCCGGCTTCGGGCCGGCACCCGGCGCGGGAACGCGGCCCCGCGCAGGCCCGCGCCGGCCGCCCGGTCCGACGCCGGCGTGCCGGCCGCCGCAGCCGACGCCGCCACGCCGCCGAGGACCGAGGACTGATCCGCCATGCTCCGCTTCCTCCTCCGACGCTCCGTCAGCACCGCCCTGGTGCTGCTGGTGCTGTCGGCCGTGGTCTTCACCCTCTTCTACGCCACCCCCGGCGACCCCGCGATCCTCGCCTGCGGCAAGGGCTGCGACGGCGACCGGCTCGCCGTGGTCCGGCACAAGCTCGGCACCGACCTGCCGCTGTGGGACCAGTACTGGCACTTCCTGCGGGGCCTGGTCGCCGGCCGCGACTACGATGCGGGCGCCGACACCACCCACTGCGCCGCCCCCTGCTTCGGCTACTCCTTCCAGTACGACCAGCCGGTGCTCGGCATGATCACCGCCCGCCTGCCGGTGGACGTCTCGCTCACCCTCGGCGCCATGGTCATCTGGATGGTCGTCGGCGTCGGCACCGGCCTGCTCTCGGCCCTGCGCCGCGGCGGCGCCACCGAGCGGCTGCTGACCGGCCTCACCCTGGCCGGCATGTCCACCCCGGTCTTCCTCATCGGCCTGCTGCTGATGATGGCCTTCTGCTCCTGGCTGGGCTGGCTGCCCTTCCCGCAGTACACGCCGATCGCCGACGACCCGGCCCGCTGGGCCGCCAACCTGGTGCTGCCCTGGTTGTCGCTGGCGCTGATCAGCGCTGCCGCCTACGCCCGGATGACCCGCAGCTCCATGCTGGAGACGCTGGCCGAGGACCACATCCGCACCGGCCGGGCGTACGGGCTGCCCGAGCGGCGCATCGTCGCCGGGCACGCCCTGCGCGGCGCCCTCACGCCGGTGATCACGCTCCTGGCCATCGACGTCGGCGGCATGCTGGGCGGCGCCACCCTCACCGAGACCGTCTTCGGCTTCGACGGGCTCGGCCGGCTGCTGGTGAACGCGGTCAACCACATCGACCTGCCGGTCGTCGTCGGCGTGACCCTCTTCGCCGCCTTCTTCATCGTGATCGCCAACGCCGTCGCGGACGTCCTGTACGCGGTGGCCGACCCCCGGGTGGCCCTGGCATGACCGACGACCTCCTGACCGACCGGTCGCCCTCCGGCGGCCCGTCGGCCGGCAACCTGCTCCTCGACGTCCGCGACCTGCGCGTCTCCTTCCCCGCGGCCGACGCCGAGGGCGGGTCCGTCACGGCCGTGGACGGCCTCTCCCTCACCCTGGCCCGCGGGCGGTCCCTCGGCCTGGTGGGGGAGTCCGGCTCCGGCAAGAGCACCGCCGCCTTCGCCCTGCTCGGCATGCACCGCGGCACCGGGGCCGAGGTCACCGGCACCGTCCGGGTCGCCGGGACGGACGTCAACGCCGCCTCCGACGAGGAGCTGCGGCGCCTGCGCGGCAACCGGGTCGCCATGGTCTTCCAGGACCCGCTCTCCGCCCTCGACCCCTTCTGGTCCGTCGGCGACCAGATCGCCGAGGTGTACCGGCTGCACACGGGCGCCTCCCGCCGGGCCGCCCGCGCGCGGGCCGTCGAGGTCCTGGACCGGGTCGGCATCCCCGACGCCGCCCGGCGCGCGGGCGCCCACCCCCACGAGTTCTCCGGCGGCATGCGCCAGCGCGCGCTCATCGCCATGGCCCTCGCCTGCGAGCCCGACGTGCTCGTCGCGGACGAGCCCACCACCGCGCTGGACGTCACCGTCCAGGCGCAGATCCTCGACCTCCTGCACGACCTGCGGGAGGAGACCGGCATGGGGCTGCTGCTGGTCACCCACGACCTGGGCGTGGTGGCCGGCGCCACCGACGAGGTCCTCGTCATGCAGGGCGGGCGCGCCGTCGAGCACGGCGGCACGGAGGACGTGCTGAGCGCCCCCGGGCGCCCGTACACGCGGCAGCTCGTCGAGGCCGTACCCCGCCTGGAGGCCCGGCGCACCCCCGTGCCGGTCGGCGACGACGTGCTGCTCCGCGTCGAGGACCTCCACCGGCACTACCCGGCCCCCGGCGGCTCCGGCGGCTCCGGCGGCGAGCGCGCCCCCGGCCTCGGCCGGCTGCTCGGCCGCCGGCCGCAGCACCGCGCCGTGGACGGCGTCACCCTGGACGTGCGGCGCGGGGAGACCCTCGGCGTCGTCGGCGAGAGCGGCAGCGGCAAGACCACCCTCGGCCGCATGATGGTCCGGCTCCTGGAGCCCACCTCCGGCCGGATCCTCCTCGACGGCCGGGACATCTCCCGGGACGGCGAGCGCGCCCTGCGCCCCGTCCGGCGCGACCTGCAGATGGTCTTCCAGGACCCCGTCTCCTCCCTCAACCCGCGCCGCTCCGTCGGCGACTCCGTCGCCGAGCCCCTGCTGGCGGGCGGTGCGGACGCAGCGGCCGCCCGGTCCGAGGTGCGCGACCTGCTGGAGCGGGTGGGGCTGCCAGCCTCCTGGTACGACCGCTACCCGCACGAGTTCTCCGGCGGCCAGCGGCAGCGCGTCGGCATCGCCCGCGCCCTCGCGGTGCGCCCCCGGCTGATCGTCTGCGACGAGCCGGTCTCCGCCCTGGACGTCTCCACCCAGGCCCAGGTCGTGGGGCTCCTCGGCGACCTGCAGCGCGAGTTCGGGCTGACCCTGGTCTTCATCGCCCACGACCTCGCGGTGGTCCGGCAGGTCAGCGACCGGGTCGCGGTCATGCGGCAGGGGCAGGTCGTGGAGTGGGGCGATGCCGACAGGGTGTACGAGTCCCCGCAGCACCCCTACACGCGGCGGCTGCTCGCCGCGGTCCCGGTGCTGGACCCGGCCGAGGCGGCGTCCCGGCGCCGGGCCCGGCGGGCGCTGCTCGCCCTGGACCGGAGCGCGGACGCGGCGGAGCCGGCCGCGGTGGCCTGAGCCCGGACCGCCGCGGCCCGAGCCGGGCCGCGGCGGCCGTGCGCGGTGCGGCGGGCCGAGCCGCCCGCCGACCGCCCCCGCCGTCCCGTCCTGCGGCCGCCCCGCCGGCCGTTCCGTCCGAGGCCGCCCCGCGCCGACCGCGCCGGGCGGCCTCCGCGTTCCCGCCGCCCCGCCCCCTGCCGTCCCTGGGCCGTGCCGTCCGCCGTCCGCCGTCCGCCGTCCGCCGTCCGGGCCCGCGCCCCCGCGGACGTGCAGGTTACGGCCATTCACTCCTTCAGGTGGCGGCCACGCAAGTGACCGACGGCCCGGCCGCGCGGGCGCCTACCTTCGAGGGGCCGGACCGAACAAGCGTCGGGTGCCTTGCGCCGGGAGGCCCCGGCGTGGGCGGCCCGACCGTGCACGCCCGGCCGCCGCCGGTCCGACCCGGCGGGGGCCCTTCCGGCACGGACGGTCCCGGCACGGGCGGTCCCGGTACGGGCCGGTCCGGCGCCCTCCGGGGCGCCGCGTGCCGCCGTGCCCCGGCTGCTGCCGCCCCCGGCCGCCGCCCCGCCCCCGACAGCCCCGCCGTTCCGCCGCCCGATCCGCCCCGGAGGTCCCGTGCGCATCGCCCTGCTCACCGCGAGCGACGACGCGACTGCTCCGCGTTCCGCACCCGGCGGTGCCGACTGGTGCGCCTGGGCGGAGCGCAGCCTGCCCGGGCACGCGTTCCTGCACCCGGTCCTCGACGCGGCCCCGGCGGGCCGCCGGGGCCGCGCGCCGCGCGGCCGCCGCCGGGCGCGCCTGCTGCGGTCCTACGAGGCCCTGGTGCGGGCGCTGGCCGAACCGCGGGAGAGCGCCTCCCTCCCCGCGGCCCTGTACGCCCTGGCGGACGCCGCGGAGCCCCCCGGCCACCTCCCGGCCCTGCTGCGGTGCGAGGAGGCGGCGCGGCTGCTGGAGCGGACCTGGCGGTCCGGGAGCGGCCCCGCATCGGTCCGGTCCCCCGCCGCCCGCGACGTCCTCGCCGCGTCGGACGCCCTGGAGCGGGCCCTGCGGCCCCTCGCCGCCGGATGGCTCCGCGACCCGGCGGGCGCCCCCTCGGCCGACCTGTGCCACGTCACCGGCGGCACCCCCGCCGCCCTGGCCGCGCTCCTCGCCGGACGGCTGCACGGCGTGCCCTGCGCCGTCAGCGGCCACCGGCTCCTGCCGGGGGAGCCGCCCCCCGGCTCCGCCCCCGGTCCCGGGCCGGCCCGCGCGCTCATCCTCTCCTTCTCCCGCCTGCTCGCCCGCGAGGCACTGGGGCGCGCGGCCGTGGTCCTCGCCGGCAGCGACCACGAACGCCGCTGGCTGGAGCGGTGCGGGGCCGACCCGGCCCGCACGCGGGTGCTCCGCGACCCGGTGGCGGACGGGCCGCACCCGGCAGCGGGCCCCGAACCCCCCGTGCCGACGCTGCTGTGGCTGCGCGAGCCGGACGCGGTCGCGGCGGACCCGGCGGTGCGGGAGGCCGTCGCCCTGGTGCGCGGGTCGTTCCCCGCACTGCGGGTACGGGCCTGCGCCCCCGCCCCGGCCCCCGCTGCTCCCGGCCCTGCGGCGAGCGCTCCGGCTGCGGGCGGCCCCGCCGGGGCCGGCGGCGTCCCGGGCCCGGTCCACGGCGCGGGCAGCGTGGTCCTGCTGCCCGCCTCCGACCGGCCGTCCGCCGGACCGCTGGCCGAGGCGATGCTCAGCGGCCGGGTCGTGGTCGCGGAGGACGTCGGGCCCGCCAGGGAGGTGCTCGGCCCCGCCGGCGTCCTGGTGCCGCCCGGCGACCCGCAGGCGCTGGCCGATGCGTGCACCGCCCTGCTGCGCGACCCGCGGCGCCGCGCCCGGCTCGGGACGGCCGGGCGGCGGCGCGCCCTCGAGCTCTTCTCCGCGGAGACCGCCGCCGGCACCCTGCGGCGCGCCTACCTGGACGCCGCCGCCCGCTGGCCGGCCTTCCCGGACGCGGGCCGCCCGTCCGCCGAGCCCTTCGCCCTGCCCGCCGAGTACCGGTCGGCAGGGCAGCGGCCCGCCGGGCACCGCCCGGGTGCCGGTCCGGCCGCCGGCACCGGCCGCCCGCCCGGCCCGGTCCGCGGGACCGCCCGGCCGGCCTCCGCCCGTGAGCCCGACCCGGTCGACGGGCCCGACCCGGTCGACGGGCCCGGCCCGGTCCGTGATCCCGGCCCGGCCGTTCCGCCCGGCGACACCCGTCCGTCCCGCCACCGGGAGGTCGCATGACCAGCCGCCCGCCCGTCCCCGTCCGCCCGCAGGAGGCGCCGTGACCGCTCCCCGCCCCCCGCGGCCGTCCGGGGCCGACCCCGTGCGCCAACTCATGGAACGCCACCGCGACCTGTGCGAGAGCGCCACCGACCCGCTGGAGATCGCCGCCGGTCTGGAGGCCGCGGGCGTCGGGCCCGACGCGGTCGCCCGCTGCCGCCACGCGGACGTCTTCGCCCTCGCGGAGGAGCTGTACGCGCGGGTGCCGCGGCGGTCCGCCGGCTCCGCGGCCCCGGACACGGCCGGCCCCTGGCGCCGCCGCGCCGGTGCGAGCCTGCTCGCCGCCGTGCTCTACGCGCTGCCCTGCGCCGCCTTCGCCGCGATCCGGGCGGTCGCCCCCCGGTCCTCGCCCTGGGCCCTGCTGGCGGCCGCGGCCGTCGCCGGCGCCTGGTACGCCGCCACGGCGCTGGAGACCGCCCGGTGGGAGGGGGGCCGCCCCGGACCGTCCGCCCCGGCGCCGCCCGGGACCGGCCCGGCCGGCACCTCCCTGCGCGCGGTCGCCGCCGCCGGGGTCGGGGCGGTGCTGGTGATGCCGCTGGTCCTGCCGTTCGCGGGCGGGGGGGATCCCGCCTCCCCCGTCACGCCGGCGGCCCTGGCGGTCGGCATGGGCGCGGCCGAGTGGTGTGCGCGCTGGTTCCGGCACGCCGGACGGTCCCACCTGGCCGCGGCGGCCGGCATCGCCGAGTTCCGGCGCCGGATGGTCCCGGTCCTGCCGGCGGCCGTCCTGCTGCACCTCTGCGCCGTCGCCCTGCTCACCGCCGCCGTCCTCGCCGTCCGCCCCGGGGGTCGGGAGGAGGACTTCGGCGCGCTCCAGTGGGGCGCCCAGGGGGCCGCCGCACTGCTGCTGTCCCTGGTCGTCCTGCTGCTCCGCTGCGGGCGCCCGGGAGCCGCGGCCGCCGGCGCCGCCGCGGCGGCCGGCGGGACGGGCCTGCTCCTCGCGGTGCGGGCGCTGCCCCTGGCCCTGCCCGGCCGGGACCTCCTCGCCGCCCACGGCCCGGCGGCCGTCCAGCTCGCCGGCTGCGGCGCCGCGGCCGCCGCCCTGCTGCCCTGGGCCTGGGCCGCACTGGTGCGGCCCGGCGCCCACCGTGCCGCACCGGCCGGGCCTCCCCCGGCCCCCGCACGCTCCGGGCCGTCCGCCCGGACCCCGCTCACGGAAGGACCGACCCCCACATGAGGGTGCTGCTGCTGGGCGCGGACGGCTTCATCGGCCGCCGCGTCGCCGACCGCCTGCTCGCCGACCCCGAGCTCCAGGTCACCGTCCTCGGCCGGCGCGACACCGCGGACATCCGGTTCGACCTCTCCGCGGGCAGCCCCGGCGCGCTCGCCCGCTTCCTCGACGCCGTCATGCCCCGGGTGATCATCAACTGCGCCGGTGCCACGTACGGCAGTCCCCGCGCCCTGACCAGGGCCAACACCGTCGCTGTGGCCACCGTCTGCGAGGCCGTCCGGCGCAGCCACGAGCCCGCCCGCCTCATCCACGTGGGGTCCGCCGCCGAGTACGGGCCGGCGCCCTTCGGCCAGCCGGTCCCGGAGACCGCCGAACCGCGCCCCCTCGGCCCGTACGGGGTGACCAAGCTGGCCGGCACCGAGCTGGTGCTCTCCTCCGGGCTGGACGCCGCCGTGCTGCGGGTCTTCGACGCGGTGGGACCCGGGGCCCCCACCGGCTCGCTCTTCGGCCGCCTGGCCGAGGGGCTGCGGCGCGCCCTGGAGCGCGGCGAGCCGCAGCTGCGGGCCCCCGACCTGTCCGCCTTCCGCGACTTCGTCGACGTCCGCGACGTGGCGCGGGCCGTGCAGTCGGCCGCCGTGTCCGCCGCCACCGGGATCGTCAACATCGGCAGCGGCACGGGGACGCGGGTCCGCGACGCGGCCGAGCTGCTGGTCCGCGCCTCCGGCTTCGACGGGCGCCTGGTGGAGGAGGGCCGCCCCGCGCTGCCCCCGCCGCCCGCCCCGGCCGACGGGTCCTCCGTCCCCGGGGGCGCGGCGTCCGCGCCCCCGGGGCCCGGGGCCGCCGAGCCCCGCTACCCGGCCGAGCCCGTCCTGTGGCGGCAGGCCGACGTCCGCACGGCCCGCGACCGCCTCGGCTGGCGGCCCCGCATCCCCCTGGAGGAGTCCCTGGCGGACGTCTGGACCGAGATCGCCTGCCGCGTGTGAGGCCGGAGGGGGCGTGCGGCGCCTGCGCTCGCAGACGGGCGCGGCGGCCGCGCGCCCTCCGGACCGGGACGCCGGCGACGACCGACTTGCTGCGCGTGGGGAGAGAGACGGAGCCGGTCGAAGGCGTCCGGGCCGGGTACCCGCACGGCGAGACCGTCATGACGACGACGCCGGAGACCTTCCACCACCGGATCGTCCGCCTCATCGACCGGCAGCTCCCCGAGGACCGCTTCGAGGTGCGGCCGAACCATGCGGTCGCCGTCCCCGAGCCCGGCGGTGAGCCCGTCCCGGACCCCATGCCCACCTGGGCGGACCGCGACCTCGGCTTCGTGGACGGCGTCGACCCGGTGCACGTCGCCGCGGTCCTCGAGACCGTCTCCCCCGGGAGGAGGAGGAACCGGACCGGGGCGGTACGCGACCTGGAGGCCGAGCCGGAGATGCACGCCTCGGCGGGCATCCCGCTCTGCGTCGTCGTCACCCCCGACGGCGAGGGCCGGGCCGACGTCCTGGAGGATCCCGACCCGGCGCGGCAGTCCCGCCCGGGCCGCCACCGGTACCGGTTCGGCGACCGGGTGCCGCTGCCGCAGCCCGTCGGGACGGTCCTCGACACCTCCCGGTCCGTGCGGCAACCGGCGGAGGGCCGAGCGCGTCCACGATCCGTCGCCGGACGTCTCGCCCCTCGGAACGGGTGTCTCGGAACAAGAACCGCCGTGACACTGTTGACCCGGAGAACAGACGAACTGACGACCATCGGAGTCCCCGTGTCGCTGCCACCCCTGGTCGAGCCGGCCGCCGAGCTCACCGTCGACGAGGTCCGCAGGTACTCCCGCCACCTGATCATCCCCGACGTCGGGATGGACGGGCAGAAGCGGCTGAAGAACGCCAAGGTGCTCTGTGTGGGCGCCGGCGGCCTCGGCTCGCCCGCCCTGCTCTACCTGGCCGCGGCGGGCGTCGGCACGCTGGGCATCGTCGAGTTCGACGTCGTGGACGAGTCGAACCTCCAGCGGCAGGTCATCCACGGCCAGTCGGACGTCGGCCGGTCGAAGGCCGAGTCCGCGCGCGACTCCGTCAAGGAGATCAACCCGCTGGTGGACGTCGTGCTCCACGAGGAGCGGCTGGACACCTCCAACGTCATGGAGATCTTCTCCGGCTACGACCTCATCGTCGACGGCACCGACAACTTCGCCACGCGCTACCTGGTGAACGACGCAGCCGTGCTGCTGGGCAAGCCCTACGTCTGGGGCTCCATCTACCGCTTCGACGGGCAGGCCAGCGTCTTCTGGGCCGAGCACGGCCCCTGCTATCGCTGCCTCTACCCGGAGGCCCCGCCGCCGGGCATGGTCCCCTCCTGCGCCGAGGGCGGCGTGCTGGGCGTGCTCTGCGCCTCCATCGGCTCCATCCAGGTCACCGAGGCGATCAAGCTCCTCGCGGGCGTCGGCGAGCCGCTGGTCGGCCGCCTGATGATCTACGACGCGCTGGAGATGCAGTACCGCACGGTGAAGGTCCGCAAGGACCCCGACTGCGCGGTCTGCGGCGAGAACCCGACGGTCACCGAGCTGATCGACTACGAGGCGTTCTGCGGTGTGGTGTCCGAGGAGGCCCAGGAGGCCGTCCTCGGCTCGACGATCACTCCCAAGCAGCTCAAGGAGTGGATCGACGAGGGCGAGAACATCGACATCATCGACGTCCGCGAGCCCAACGAGTACGAGATCGTCTCCATCCCGGGCGCCCGCCTGGTCCCGAAGAACGAGTTCCTGATGGGCAACGCCCTCCAGGACCTGCCCCAGGACAGGAAGATCGTCCTGCACTGCAAGACCGGCGTCCGCTCCGCCGAGGTCCTGGCCGTGCTGAAGTCGGCCGGCTTCTCCGACGCGGTCCACGTGGGCGGCGGCGTCATCGGCTGGGTCAACCAGATCGAGCCGGAGAAGCCCGTCTACTGATCAATCGATCTGCTGAGCTGCACTGCCCAACGGCTGTGTTCTTCTGACCAGTGCTGATGCCGTCAGCGGTTGTCATGGTTGGTCGGCGCTGATCGTCATTTCACGGCCCAGAGACGGCCCCGGGACTTGATCGCCCGGGGCCGTTTCGCGTCCGCGGTCCGGCTGGCACTGGGGCGGCTTGCGGTTGTAGCTTCCGCACCGAGTCGATCTGGCCTGCCGCCAACGCGGCGGCACCTTCTTGGGGGCACTGTGTGGGATGGCCCGTTCTATCGGGTGAAGCGGGTCCGGTACGAGATCTGTTTCGTGCCCGGGGCGGATGAAGACCTGGACGAGGTGTGCAACGTCGACATGTGGGTGACGTTCACCGACGGTAACCGCTGGTCCGGAACGGTGTTCACCCTCGATGAGGTGCAGCGCATCATGGACCACTGGAAGGGCACCGGCGAGTGCCTGGACGGCAGCTACTTCTGGTGCTGGGACGGGCTCATTGTCCGCGAAGCCGGCATCCCCGCCATGGTTCGAGTCATCGATGACCTGGTGGCTACCGGCGACTACGAAGGCGTCCTACGCTCGCTCGGACCGGAGGATGATCAGGGCAGCTGACTCCTGGGCTCGCATCCAGTGTCCCAGCTTGGAAGACGGCGTATACGGATCGCGGCTGACCTGGCAAATCCCTGACCTGCGCCCGAGCGCGGTCGGCACCGGCGTTCCCCGTGAGTCTCCGCTGTGCCCCGCCCGAACGGGCACGTAGCGGGCACGGCGCCAACGAGCTGAGCCGTCGGTATATGCCACGATGCTGGCCATGCTCACCATCGACGTCAGCTCAGTTACTGATGAGCGCGAACTACACGCTGTGCTCGCGCAGACTCTTCACTTTCCCGACTTCTACGGCAGTAACTGGGACGCCTTCTGGGACGCGATCACTGGGCTTGTCGAGATTCCGGACCATGTCCGCCTTACAGGGTGGAAGCACCTCAGCGACCGCATCCCTCGCGGGGCGATCATGCTGCAACGTGCCTTGGACGACTATCGGCAGGGGTGCCGGCCGCAGTTCCTTGCCGAGTACAGATAGGGCGCGCGGCCCTCATTTGAAGACCCGCGGCCGAGCGAAGTGGCTTCTTCCTCAACTGACCTTCGGGGATGAGCACCTGCGCCGATGTTCGGAGCACCGCCCCTGAGCAGGGGAAGTGGAGTCGGCGACTGTCGTCATCTGTCGTCGTTGGCTACCGTCGGACGGCCCAGAGACGGCTCGGGAATCCAGGCCATCCGCCGCGCCGCACTTCTGATCCGTAGCTCTGCAGAGATCGGTCATTGGAGGTCATACAGACTGCCGGGAAGCCCATGGGGGTCAGCGTGGGGCGCTGCCGGCTGCTGGGGTGCTGCACTTCTCTGCTATACAGCCGGGGTCCGATGGGAACTACGCAGGACGCCGATAGCGCACGCCACGCTCGTACGGCCACCCCGCGAGCCGCCTCTTGTGTCTCTCACCTGCTGTAGTGGTCCGCCGGTGGGTCGTGAGCGTATCGGTCAGAAGGGAGGTTCGAGATCGCCGCGGCCATCGCTGTGTGGTCCCCAGACCCAGGGCTCCTCCGGAAGAGGCTCCGGGCCGGGAGGATTGTGGCCCCAGGCTTCGAGGGTCCTCCACGCGACGCGGCGGTTGGGGTCGTAGCCGCTGGTGTCCAGGACGCGGCGCGCGTGCACGGCGAGGTGATCGCGGTGCTCGGCGAGCGCGGGGTGTTCGACGAGGATGAGCGCGGTGACGACGGCGGCTTCGCGCACGTTCTCGTGGCTGTCCTGGAGGAAGGGCGCGACGGCCTGGTAGAGCATCGGGCGCAGGTCCCGGAAGGCCGCCACGATGGTGCCGGGGGCGAGGAAGCCAGGGAAACGCTGCTCGATGAAGCCGACAATCTCGTCGGAGGCGTCTTGAAGGGTGGAAGCCAGCCAACCCAACAGCGTCGCGCGGATGGGGATGTCGCGATAGGGCCGGAGGGTCATGGCCGCGGGGTGGGTGAGGATGCCTGCGACATACATGACGGCGGGGGCGGTGGCTTCGTAGATGGTGTTCTGGTGGTTGACCAACTCGCCCAGCTCCGACAAGGCGGTGACCTGGACCTTGGGATCGGGCTCCAGCAACCGTGCCAGAATCCCGGGAAGGTCCTCACCGCTCCCGAAAGCCGTCTCGAGCGAATCCCAATCAGTCTCCGCCAGGACTGCCTGGTAGGGCGGCAAGTCAGGCTCGTGGGACGCCCCGGCGTTGAAACGGCTGTGGTTCACAGGACAAACCTAGACCGGACTTCTGACCTCAGCCCACCACTTTCCCCAGCTTCCATCCCGTCCGCCGTCGACCCACATACCGTGGAGCGGGCGTGGTTCATGGCGTCCAGGTGGAGCGCGCCACTGTACGAACGACCTGGACGCCATGGACCGCGTCTGCTCGGCTCTGCCTGGGTCGACGGTGGACGGGGTGGGAGCTCCCCGCGCACGCCACTACGGGCCCGCGGTCGGCGACGGCGCCCCTCCATCCCGGTGCCGGCCGATCCCCCGCCGGAGGCATCGTCGGTGACCGTGGGCCATGAACGTCGGGTGCTCGTCTCATGACCTCCGGGCCTATCCACATGTGGGCGGGCGTCGGCGCAGCCGGGGCGGAGCGGGCCGAAGGCAGGAGCGGTGCCCCGAGCGGAGCCGGGAGCGGGTCTGTACGGTCTTCGGTGTAACTCCCGATCATGGAAGTAGCACCTGATGAGCGACATGACTGCCTCGCCTGAGGCGGTTGAAGAGGTCCGGCCGGCCGAGGTGGCGGCGGACCTGCTGGACGACCAGTTGATCGGGCAGCTGGTCGACCGGGCCCGGGCGAACGGCCTGCGGCTGACCGGCGAGGGCGGGCTGTCCCCGCAGGGGGCGACCCCCAGCAGCAGCTGACCAAGCGCGTGCTGGAGTCCGCCCTCGACGGCGAGATCACCGACCACCTCGGCTACGACAAGCACGACAAGGCCGGTGCCGGCTCGGGCAACTCCCGCAACGGCACCCGTGCCAAGACCGTGCTCACCGACGTCGGCCCCGTGGAGATCGACGTCCCCCGCGACCGGGCCGGCTCGTTCGAGCCGCAGATCGTCAAGAAGCGCCAGCGGCGCCTGACCGGCGTCGATGAGATGGTGCTCTCGCTGTCGGCCCGCGGCCTGACGCACGGCGACATCGCGGCTCACCTGGCCGAGGTCTACGGCGCCAGCGTGTCGAAGTCGACCATCTCCACCATCACCGACAAGGTCATGGACGGGATGGCCGAGTGGCAGAACCGGCCGCTGGACCCGGTCTACCCGGTGGTCTTCGTCGACTGCGTGCACGTGAAGGTCCGCGACGGGCAGGTCGCCAACCGGCCCATCTACGTCGCCTTGGCCGTCACGGTGGACGGCACCCGCGACATCCTCGGCCTGTGGGCCGGCGACGGCGGCGAGGGCGCCACGTACTGGCTGCAGGTCCTGACCGAGATCAAGAACCGCGGCGTCGAGGACGTGTGCATGGTCGTCTGCGACGGACTGAAGGGACTGCCCGACGCCATCGGCACCGTCTGGCCGCAGGCGGTCACCCAGACCTGCGTGGTCCACCTGATCCGGGCCTCGTTCCGCTACGCGGGCCGCCAGGACTGGGACAAGATCTCCAAGGCGCTCAAGCCCGTCTACACGGCCCCGACGGCGGCCGCGGCCGAGGAGCGGTTCCTGGAGTTCGCCGAGGAATGGGGCGCCAGGTATCCGGCGATCGTCCGGCTCTGGGAGAACGCCTGGGCCGAGTTCGTGCCGTTCCTGCAGTTCGACGCGGAGATCCGCCGCATCGTCTGCACCACGAACGCGATCGAGTCCGTCAACGCGCGGATCCGCAAGGCCGTCCGGGCCCGGTGGCACTTCCCCAACGAGCAGGCGGCGCTCACGTGCGTCCACCTGGCCGTGATGAGCCTGGACCCGACCGGCCAGGGACGCAAACGCTGGACGATGCGCTGGAAGCCCGCCCTGCAGGCCTTCGACATCGCCTTCGACGGCCGACTCTCCATCGGCCGCCGGTAACTCACCCCACCTGAGTTACACCGCTGGCTGTACAGACCCTCCCCGACAGGCAGAAGCGCCAGGCGGAGGCATGGCTCACTCAGGTCGAGGCCGACATGGCAAGGGGGCAGTACGCCGATCCCCGTGCCGGACGCATCACAGTGAAGCAGTACGCCGAGCGGTGGTTGGGCTCGCTCACCATGGACCCGGGTACCTATGTCAGCACCGAGCAGCGCATCCGCCTGCACGTGCTGCCGTACCTCGGCTCGCGCCCCCTGGGGTCACTCAAGCCGTTGCACGTCCGTGAGTGGCTTCGGCAGCTCCAGGACCAGCGGTTGGCGCCCGCCTATCAGCGCGTCATCTTCGTTAACCTGTGCACGATGCTTAACGCTGCCGTGGACGACCGCGTCATCCCGCACAACCCGTGCCGTTCGTCTTCGGTCCGTGCCCCTCGCCTGGATGCCCGGCGAGTGGTCCCATGGCGAGGCAAGCAAGTCCTGGCCGTGCGGGCTGCTCTGCCTGAGAGGTACCGGCCGATCGTGGACCTGGCCGGCGGTTGCGGCATGCGACAGGGGGAGGTCCTGGGCTTGGCTGTCGAGGACCTCGACTCGATCGAGGGCCTGGTACACGTGACGCGACAGGTCAAGCTCATCCGGAACCGTCCGGTGTTCGCCCCGCCGAAGAGTGGCAAAGCTCGTACGGTGCCGCTGCCCGAGTCCATCGCCCGGTCCCTGGAGCAGCACATCACCAGCCATCCGCCGCTCAGCGTCAGTCTGCCGTGGCGCACTGTGGACGGTCCGCCCGTCACGGCGGCGCTGCTCTTCACAGACCGTGGGCTGGCAGTGAACAGGAACGCCTTCAACCGGTCGGTGTGGCGTCCCGCACTGACCGCGGCCGACGTACCTCATGGACGTGAGAACGGCATGCACGCCCTTCGCCACTTCTATGCGTCGGTCCTGCTGGACGCGGGGGAGAGCATCAAGGCTCTCAGCGAGTACCTGGGGCACCATGATCCTGGCTTCACGCTCCGGACCTACACCCACCTCATGCCGAGCAGTGAGAAGCGAACCCGAGAGGCTGTCGACAGGGCCTTCGGGAATGGCCCCGTATCGGGTGACGGCCCCACGACGGCCCAGGGCGGGTGAGCGCACCACAAACACACAGCTCATGCGCCATGCTGGCTGGCTAGCCCGTCTACTGATCAGCCGGCTCGCCGAACCGCGCCGGCCGCCAGGTTGTCCTCCTGTCGACGCCCGTGTCGTCGGACGTTGTCATGGCCGGCCGGTCCTGACCGACCTTTCGCGGCCCGGAGACGGCCCCGGGACTTGCCTGCCCGGGGCCGTCCCGCCTCTGCGCCCCGACTGGCTCCGAGGGGCCTTGCGAGCGCCGCTCCCCGGGTTGCCCGAGGCCTCCCGCCCCCTCCTGCGCCGGGCTGTGCCCAGCGGTCAGGCGGTGCCGCCCGCGCACTCCTCCGCCCACGTGCGGAAGAGCGTCAGCGCCTCCGTGAGGTTCCGCGGCCCGCACGCCGCGTGGAAGGCGCCCCTGGCCGACCACGCCTCCACCCGGTCGCCGTCGCTGCGGTCGATCTCCCGACGGAGGTGCGCGCGCCCTTCGAGGGGCGTTCCCCGGAGGCCGACGGAGACCGTCCGGCCGGGGTTGTCCAGGGTGTCGATCCGGACACCCCATTCGTGCTCCCACTGTCCGTCGCAGTGCGAGAGGCACCAGCCCTGCAGCCGGTCGGGCACGTGCTCCGCTCCGCCGTCCGCTCCCGCCCGCCGGATGGCGCCCGGCCCGTCGGCGGTCCCGGGGCCTGGATAATCGCTCCGGTGAACTCCGCAGCACCCCTCGCCGCCCCGGGCGGCCGCCCGGAACCCGCCGACGACGGCCCGCGTCCCGACGGCCAGGTGCCGGCAGGTGCCCCGTCGGACACCACCGCCACTGCTGCCCCCGACCGCCCGGTCCCCGGTGCCGCGCCGCCGTCCCGCGGCCGGGCCGCGCGGGCGGCCGTCCGCCGTGCCGCGCCCGCCCTGCTGGCGTACGCCGCGGTGCGGCTGCTCGGCCTCGCCGTCCTCGCCGCGTGGGCCGGTGCGGAGGGCAGGAGCGCCCACAAGCTCCTCTCGGGCCGCTGGGACTCGATCTGGTACGCCCGCATCGCCGGGCACGGCTACGGCTTCACGCTCCACCTGCCCGGCGGCCGGATCCACTCCGACCTGGCCTTCTTCCCCCTGCTGCCCTGGCTGGAGCGCGCGCTCTCCGCCGTGACGCCGCTCGGCCCGCCCGACGCGGGGCTCGCCGTGAGCGCCCTCGCCGCGCTCGCCGCCGCCTGGGGGGTCTTCGCCGTCGGCGACCGCCTCCACGGCCGCCGCACGGGCGTCCTGCTCGCCGTGCTCTGGGGGGTGCTGCCGACCGCCGCCGTGCAGTCGATGGCGTACACCGAGTCGCTCTTCACCGCGCTGGCCGCCTGGTCCCTGTACGCCCTGCTCGCCCGCCGGTGGGCCGCTGCGGGGGTCCTGGCCGCCCTCGCCGGGCTGACCCGGCCGGTCGGCGTCGCGCTGGTCGCCGCGGTGTGGGCGACGGCCGCCCTCGACCTGTACCGCGCCCGGACCGGCCGCCCCGGCCCGGGCGCGGGCCCCGCCGCCGGGAGCCCCGCCGCCGGGAGCCCCGCCGCGCTCCGCACGGCGGCGGGCGTGGCGGCGGCCCCGCTCGGCTGGCTCGGGTACGTCGCCTGGGTCGGGTTCCGCACCGGCAGCCCCACCGGCTACCTCGACGTCCAGGGCGGCTGGGGCAACGGCTTCGACGGCGGCGCGGCCTTCGCCCGCTTCGTCCTCCGGCAGCTCACCGCGCCGCCGTACGCCGGCGGCCTCGGGCTGCTGGCCGGCGTCGCCCTGCTCGCCTGGCTGTACGCCCGCTGCGTGCGGCAGCGCCAGCCGCTGCCGCTGCTGGTGTACACGGGCGTCGTCCTCGCGCTGGCCCTCACCGGCGCGGGCTACTTCGGCTCCAGGCCCCGCCTGCTCATGCCCGCCTTCCCCCTGCTGCTCCCCGTGGCCCTCGCGCTGGCCCGGCTGCGCCCCCGCCGTGCGGCCGCCGTCCTGGGTGCGGCCGCGCTGGCCTCGGCCGCCTACGGCGCGTTCTGGCTGCTCGGCTCCGGCCCGCCCTGAGCCCGCCGCGGCCGCGGGGGGAGCCTTCTGCCCGGCCGGGGCCCGGCCGGCCGGTCGAGGCGGGGAGGCCCGGGCGGGAACCGATCCTGTCCTTTCCCGGTCCGTACGCGTGAGGCAGTCCGTCCGCCGCGGGGGGGGGCGCCGGCCCGGCCGGCCCCTCCGCGGCGAGGTCGTCCGGGGAGGCACGGGAATGCACGGCACGAGGGCGGAAGGCAGGCCGCCCGCTCCTGCCCAGGGGTGCGGCTGGTACCTGCTGGCTCCCGTCGTCGCCGCCTTCGGCGTGTACGGCGGCACGGTGTGGACCGTCCGGTCGTGGGCGGGCTGCCCGCTCGGGAACGACACCGGCGGCACCGTCGGCCTGCAGATGACGATGTCCGCCGTGTGGCTCTGCACGACCCTGGTGCTGCTGCCGTTCCAGCTCGCGCTGCGGCGGTGGCCCCCTCGGGGCGGGCGGGCGGTCCTGTGGCTCGCGCCGGTCGCGGCGGGCCTCGGTCTGGCCCTGCTGTACCGGTGGGGGATGGGCTGGCCGTACCAGCCGCCCGGAGGGCCGTGCACGGAGGGCTATCCCCTCTTCCCGTTCACGGGCACGACGGGCCCGCACTCCGCCGGGTAGGCATCGGCCTGCCGGCCGCGGCGGGCGGTGCCGGCCGGTGGGAACGGCCGCAGCCGCCCCCACGCGGCGTCGGGTGGCCGCCCCGCCCCGTGCCCGCACCGGCGACCCGGGCACGGGCCGGTCCCACGGCCGGCCGGACCGTTCCTAGAGGGCCTTCTTGCGCTGCAGGTAGGCGAAGCAGCCCCAGCCGGGCAGGACGGGCAGCCAGAAGGTCAGCAGCCGGAAGAGCAGCACCGCGGAGAACGCCGTGGGGGAGGCGACCCCCGCCGCGGTGAGGCCGCCGGTCAGCGCGGCCTCGATGGCGCCGATGCCGCCCGGGGTGGGGATGGCGGACCCGACGGCGTTGCCCGCCAGGAACACCACGGCCGTGGCGGCGAAGCTGAGCTCCCCGCCGAAGGCCCGCAGCGACAGGTTCAGGCAGGTGACGAAGGCGATGGTCAGCAGGATGGTCCCGCCGAAGCCGGTGACCAGCCGCGAGGGCCGCTGCACCAGGTCGAGCATGCGCGGGATCACACCGGTGAGGAGCGGCCGCAGCCGGGCCATCAGCCAGCGGCGCATCGGCGGGATCGCGGCGACCACCAGGATCAGCACCGCGACGGTCAGCAGGCCGGCGATCACGGTGCGGGAGGGCGTCAGGTCCTGGGTCTGCTCGTTGCCGGCGACGTACCCGAAGGCCAGCAGGAGCAGGATGTGGCAGCCGAGGCCGGCGAGCTGGGAGGCGCCCACGCTGGCCGCCGCCTGGACGGGGCGCACCCCTGCGCGCTGCAGGAAGCGCGCGTTGAGTGCGACGCCGCCGACCGCGGCCGGCGCCACCAGCTTGACGAACGAGCCCGCCACCTGGGCCAGCACGGCCTTCCCGAACGACAGCCGCTCGGGGACGAACCCGGTGAGGCTCATCGCCGCGGCGACGTAGCTGAGCGCGGAGGCGCCCACCGCGCCCAGCGCCCAGCCCCAGTCGGCCTCCCCGAGCAGCTCGGCCGGGCGGACGTGGCCCAGGCTGGAGAAGAGCAGGTAGACCGCCATGGCCCCGGCCACGATGCTGATCAGCGTCCTGGGCCGCAGCCGCTGCAGCCGCACCGGGGCGATCGGGGCCTCCGGCACCATCTCCAGCACCTGCTCGCGGATGCGGGCCAGCAGGTCGTAGCGGGTGCCGTCCGCCAGCTCCTCGTCGGCCTCCGCCTGCGTGATCTCCTCGGCGGCGACCCGGGCGTCGGCGGCGGCGCGGGCCGCCGCCCGGCGCGCCCGGTTGGACTGCCGCAGCTCCAGCCGGGTGGACCGGCTCAGCCCCACCGGCTGCAGCAGCGGCAGCGAGGCCGCCACCCGCCGCGGCCCGAGCACCCCGGCGGCCGCGGCGACCGCCCGTTCGGGCCCCGTGCGCAGGGCGAAGGTGGTGAGCAGCTGCGCGACGTCCATCCGCAGGGCCAGGTCGCCGGCGGCGATGTCGCCCCCGGAGAGGTTGACCAGGCGGCCCGACCCGTCGTCCGTCCGCAGCAGGGACTCGCCGGTGAGCCTCCGGTGCGCGATCCGGCGGTCGTGCAGCGCCTTGACGGACTCCCACAGGTCGGTCATCAGCCCGTCGGTGGCCTCCTCGTCGGGGAGCTGGTCGAGGGTGCGGCCCTCGGTGTGCTCGTAGACGAGGATGGCGGCGTCCGGGCCCAGCTCGGAGGTGGCGACCAGGTGGGGCGCCCGCGCCCCGGAGGCGGTGGCCGCGTAGGCGATCAGGGCCTCCTGCTCCAGGGCTCCGCGCAGCGACTGCGGGCTGCGCCGCACCGAGACCGACCGCAGCTGCAGCTGCCGCCACAGGCGGTAGAAGAACCCGGAGGCCTGCTGCTCGCGGTCGATGACGTGCACGTCGAGCGGGACGCCGTCGCCCTGGACCACGTAGTACCGGCGGGCGCCGCCCGGCGCGTCCGGGGCGCGGTGGGCGCTGACCGGGGCGAAGCCGACCTTGCGCAGGCCGGCGAGCAGGGTGTGCCCGGTGGGGCGGACGTTCGGGGAGCCGATCGCGTACAGGGTGCCGTAGGCGACGGTCCAGCCGAGGAGGACGGTGAGCACCAGGGACAGGGGGGTGGTGTAGCCGCTGAGGAGCTCGGTGCCGCCGCTGAGGACGACCACCGCCCACAGGGCGACGCGCCAGCGGGGCCGGCTCGCCATGCCCACCGCGGTCATGTACGCGATGACGGGGGCGAGGTAGCCGTGCACGGGGTCGGTGAGGCCGCCGCCGGGCTGTGCGATCCGGGTGAGGGCGCTGCGGATGTTGTCGGACGCGGCCTCGGCGACCCACAGGTCGATGCCCAGGGACAGGCCGTGGGCCAGCACCGCGGCGAGCACGCCGTCCGCGACCCGCAGGCCGTCGCGCTTGATCAGCCGCTCGACGGCGAAGGCGACCGGGACCACCAGCACCGCCACGCTGGAGACGAGCCCCACGACGGTGGTGAGGAAGCCCGGGACCTTGGTGGCGCCGACGGTGATGTCGTTCTCGATGCCGGTGGTGGTGTTCTGGGCGATGTTCGCGAGGACGAACACCGCGATCACGCCGAGCAGCCCGGCGAGGAAGCGGATCAGGTCCGAGGGGCGGTGCACCCGGGCGGCCAGCAGGGGCTCGTCCACGGAGACGTGGGAGCCGGCGGCCGGCACCTCCGGGTGCGGGTCGGCGGGCTCCGCGGCGGCGGGACGGTCCGTCCTGACCAGGGAGACCCGCTCCGGGGCCGCCTCCTCCCCGGGGCCCTCGACGGTGCTCCGTGCCGGGGGAGACCCCGCCGGGCCGGGGTGTGCAGGCACGGCGGTGTCGGGGCCGGCCGCCCCCCGGCCGGCCTCCTCGCCGGTCTTCCCCGTCATCTGCTCGTGTCCTCGTATCACCATTCACCGCCCCGAAGATGGTGGCATGCCCGGGCGGTGCGTGCAGGGCAGGGGGCGGCACGGGGCCTGTGACGTGCCTCGCGTCACAGGCCCCGGCGCGCCGGGTGCGGCAGAATCCCGGGGATGGAGCAGCGGGAGACGCGGCGGCAGGGGACAGGGCGGCGGGCGACGGGACCGACGGCGGCCGACGGTCCCGGGGACGGCGGCCCGGGAGCCGACGGGGCGCTCCCGCCGTTCGCCGAGCGGGTGCTCGACCTCGCCGAGCGCATCCCGCCCGGCACCGTGATGACGTACGGGGACGTCGCGGAGTTCCTGGAGCAGGGCGGCCCCCGCCAGGTCGGCCGCGTGATGGCGCTCTACGGCGGCGCGGTCCCGTGGTGGCGGGTGGTCCGGGCGGACGGGGCGTTCCTGCCCGGCCACGAGCGGCGCGCGCTCGCACGCTACCGGGAGGAGGGCACGCCGCTGCGCACCTCCCGGACCGGTGCCCCGCAGCGCGTGGACATGGCCCGCGCCCGGTGGGACGGGGCCTGAGCCGCCCTCCGCGCCGGAGCGTCCGCCGCCCGCGCACACCTGCCGCACTCGAACGGGTGGGTGTTTCCGGGAAGCCCGGACGCGGACGGGACCGTCGGGAGAACATCGTAAGCTCGACGGCTGCGGACCCCACGGGGGTCGGACGCGGCACGGGAGGCGCAGCCCTCCCCGTCCGCCGCACCCGGCCCGGCGGGGTCCGCACCACGCCCGCAGCCCCCAGGAACCGCCCGTGACCTCGCCCGCCTCCCCCTTCCGCCTGGTGCGCGGCCCCCTGCCGCCGTCGGCGCCGCCCGAGCTGGACGCGTACCAGCGGGCCGTCGCCGACCACGCGGGCGGGCCGCTGCTGGTCCTCGCCGGACCCGGCACGGGCAAGACCACCACGCTGGTGGAGGCGGTGGCGGCCCGGATCGCCCGGGGGGCCGACCCCGAGCGCCTGCTGGTGCTCACCTTCAGCCGCAGGGCCGCCGCGGAGCTCCGCGACCGGATGGCCGCCCGGCTCGGCTCCGGCGCGGGCGCCGGCACCGGGGCCGGGGCCGTGCCGCAGGCCACCACCTTCCACTCCTTCTGCTACGCGCTGGTCCGCGCCCACCAGGACCCCGACCTCTTCGCCGAGCCGGTCCGCCTGCTCTCCGGACCCGAGCAGGACGTCATGGTCCGCGAGCTGCTGGCCGGCGACGCGGAGGACGCCCGGCGCGGCGAGGGGCGCATCGCCTGGCCCGACGACCTGCGGGCCTGCCTGACCACCCGCGGCTTCGCCGACGAGGTGCGCGCGGTGCTGGCCCGCAGCCGCGAGCTGGCGCTGGACCCGGCCGAGCTGCGCCGCTTCGCCGCCCGCGACGGCCGCCCCGACTGGGCGGCGGCGGCCCACTTCTACGCCGAGTACCTGGACGTCCTCGACCTGCAGGGCGTGCTCGACTACGCGGAGCTGGTCCACCGCGCCGTGCTGCTGGCGGAGCGGCCGGAGGTCTCCGCGGCGCTGCGCGCCCGCTACGAGGCGGTCTTCGTCGACGAGTACCAGGACACCGACCCCTCGCAGGTGCGGCTGCTGCGGGCCCTCGCCGGCGACGGCCGGGACCTGGTCGCGGTGGGCGACCCCGACCAGTCGATCTACGCCTTCCGCGGCGCCGACGTCAACGGCATCCTCGACTTCCCCACGGCCTTCCCGCGGCGGGACGGCCGCCCGGCCGACGTCCGGGTGCTGCGGGTCTCCCGCCGCTCCGGGTCCGTCCTGCTGGCCGCCTCCCGCGAGGTGGCCCGGCGCATCCCGGTGGGGCGGCTGCCCGCCGCGGCGCTCGCCGCCCACCGCTCGCCCGAGCCGGTCCGCGACGGCGGGCGGGTCGAGGTGCTCACCTACCCGACGCCCGGCGCGGAGCTGGACGGCGTCGCCGACCTGCTGCGCCGCGCCCACCTGGAGGACGGCGTGCCGTGGGGATCCATGGCCGTGCTGGTCAGGGCGGGCGGGCGCACCATACCGGGCGTCCGCCGGGCGCTGACCGCGGCCGGGGTCCCGGTGGAGACCGACGGCGACGACATCCCGCTGCGGGCCGAGCCCGCCGTCGCGCCGCTGCTGCTCGCCCTGCGGACCGCCGCCGTCGGCGCCGCGCGCGACAACCGCCTCGCGTCGGCACCGGCCGAGGACGCCCCGGACGGGCCCGGCGACGGGCCGGCCGGCGCCGCGGCGGACCCCCTCGCCCGTCCCGACCCCCTCGCCGGCCCCGACCCCCTGACGGCCGAGGTCGCCCACACCCTGCTCACCGGCCCCCTCTGCGGGATGGACGGCTCCGACCTGCGCCGCCTGGGCCGGGCCCTGCGCGAGGAGGAGCGGGCCGCACTGCGGGAGCAGGGGTCCGCCGCCGCCGTCCGCCCGGCCGACGAGCTGGTCCGCGAGGCCCTGGCCGAGCCCGAGCGCCTGGTGGCCCTCGACCCGGCGTACGCCCGCCGCCCCCGCGAGCTGGGCGTGCTGCTGCGCAAGGTCCGGGAGCTGCTGGCCGGCGGCGCCACGGCGGAGGAGGCGCTCTGGGCGCTGTGGGACGGCAGCGTCCGCTGGCGGGACCGGCTGGAGCGGGCCGCGTTGCGCGGCGGTCCGGCGGGCCGCAACGCCGACCGCGACCTGGACGCCCTGTGCGCCCTGTTCGAGACCGCGGCCCGCGCCGAGGAGCGCGTCGGGCACCGGGGGGCGCTCAACTTCCTGGAGGAGCTCGACGCCCAGGACATCGCCGCCGACACCCTCGCGGTGCGGGCGGTCCGCCCCGACGCGGTGCGGCTGATGACCGCGCACCGCTCCAAGGGCCTGGAGTGGCCGCTCGTGGTCGTCGCGGGCGTCCAGGAGGGCCTCTGGCCGGACCTGCGCCGCCGCGGCTCGCTCCTGGAGGCCGACCGCATCGGCCGGGACGGCCTCTCCGCCCCCATGCCGCCCGGCGCCCTCCTCGCCGAGGAGCGGCGGCTCTTCTACGTCGCCGTCACCCGGGCCCGGGAGCGGCTGGTGGTGACCGCGGTCAAGGCGCAGTCCGAGGACGGCGACGAGCCGTCCCGCTTCCTGCGCGAGCTCTACCGCGAGGAGACGGACCGGCACGGCCGTGTGCTGCGGCGCGTCCCCTCCGTCCGGGTCGAGGACGTCGCCCACCGCCCCCGGCGCCCGCTCTCGACGGCCGCGCTCGTCGCCGAGCTGCGCGCCGTCAGCGTGGACGCCGCCGCCTCCCCGGGGCTGCGCCTGGCTGCGGCCGAGCGGCTGGCCCGGCTCGCCGCGGCGACGGGGGAGGACGGCGTGCCGCTGGTGCCCGCCGCCCACCCCGACCGCTGGTGGGGCCTGGAGGAGCCGACCGCCGCCGAGGCGCCGCTCCGCGACCCGGCGCACCCGGTGCAGCTCTCCGGCAGCTCGGTGGAGCAGCTGGACGCCTGCTCGCTGCAGTGGTTCCTGGACCGGGAGGTGCGCGCCCGCACCGCCTCCTCGGGCGCCCAGGGTTTCGGCAACGTGCTGCACGTCCTCGCCGACGAGGTGGGCTCGGGCCGCACCCCGGCCGACCTCGACGTCCTGATGGAGCGCCTGGACCGGGTGTGGGACGCCCTCGCCTTCGACGCCCCCTGGAAGTCGGAGCAGGAGCGCCGGGAGGCACGGGCGGCCCTGGAGCGGTTCCTGCACTGGCACACCCTGGAGCGGGGCCGGGTGCCGGTGGCCACCGAGCACGGCTTCGAGGTCACGCTGGAGGCCGGCGGCCGGGCGGTGGAGATCCGCGGCAGCATGGACCGCGTCGAGCGGGACGCCGCGGGCCTCGCCTACGTCGTGGACTTCAAGACCGGGAAGTCGGTGCCCACCGCCGCCGAGGTGGCCGGCCACCCCCAGCTCGCCGTCTACCAGCTGGCCGTGCGCGAGGGCGCCCTCGACGGACTGCCCGGCCTCGACGGCGCCGGCCTGCGGCCCGGCGGCGCCGAGCTCGTCCAGCTGCGCACCCCGGTCAAGGACACCGACCTGCCGAAGGTGCAGGCCCAGGAGGCGCTGCCCGCCGAGCCGTGGGTCGAGGGGCTGCTCGCCGAGGCGGCCGGCCGGGTGCTGGACGAGCGGTTCACCCCGTCCCCCGGCGCGGGCTGCGACCGCTGCTCCTTCGCGCGCAGCTGCTCGGCCCGGCCCGAGGGACGCCACGTGGTGGAGTGACGGACGTGCGTCGAATATGCGGGATATCTGTGAGGGATCCGTGGGGCCGCCGTGCGGTGACGGAAGCGTGACAGGAAATCAACCCGGCTGGTCCGTGACGGCTGATAGCGTCTCGCGGCACTCACCCTCCCTTGCCCCCGGCACCCGCCGCAGAATTGAGATCCGTATGCGCATCACCCGTCCCGCCGCCGTCGTCCTGGCCTGCTCCGCGGCCATAGCCGGGCTCTCCGCCTGCGGCAGCGACGGGGGATCCTCCTCCTCGGCCGCGGCCGCCCCCTCCGGCGGCGCCGGCGCCGCAGCGAGCCCCTCCCCGTCCCCCACGACCTCCGGCATCGAGGCGCTCCCGGCGGCCCGGATCGCCGACAAGGCCAAGCAGGCGCTCATGTCGGCGCCCTCGCTCACCATGACTCTGGACATCAAGGTCGACGGCAAGACGACGGGCGGCAAGGTCTCGCTGGACCGGCAGGGCCACTGCGCGGGGAACATGACCGTCCCGGGGATGGGGTCCTTCGAGGTCCTCAAGTCCGGCGCCAGCATGTGGATCAAGCCCGACGCCGCCTTCCTGAAGGTCTTCGGCGGCGGCGGCGAGGCCGCGAAGCTGATGGCCGGCAAGTACCTCAAGGCCGACGGGCAGATGAAGGACATGGGGTCCTTCTGCGACCTGAAGCAGTTCGCCGACGAGATCGCCAAGGAGAAGGACACCGGGACGAAGTACACCAAGGAGGGCACCGTCACCGAGGGCGGGGTCACCATGGTCGTCGTCGGCGCGGTCGACCCGAAGGACGGCAAGAGCCTGCTCTACGTCCCGGTCACGGGCACCCCGTACCCGGTCAAGATCTCGCACCCGTCGGGCAAGGAGACCGGCAGCATCACCTTCGGCGGCTTCGGCGAGCCGGTTGTTGTGCAGACCCCGCCGGCCGACCAGGTCATCGACCCCTCCAAGCTGGGACGCTGACCCGTCGCGGAGCCGCGCCGCCGGCCGCTCGTCCGGCCGCTCGTCCGGGCGACCGTCCCGCCGCCCGGCCGGGCGGCGGGCGGCGCTGTCGGCGGCGCCGGTTACCGTAGTGCGGGTGTCCGCCGCCATCACCAGCCCCGAGCAGCTCAAGGAGCTCCTCGGCATCCCCTTCACCGACCAGCAGGTGGCGGCGATCACCGCCCCCACCGCCCCGGCCGTGGTCGTGGCCGGGGCGGGGTCGGGCAAGACGACGGTGATGGCGGCCCGGGTGGTCTGGCTGGTGGGCCGGGGCCTGGTGCGGCCCGAGCAGGTGCTGGGCCTCACCTTCACCAACAAGGCCGCGGGCGAGCTGTCCGAGCGCGTGCGGACGGCCCTGGCCCGCGCCGGGGTCTCCACCGCCGAGCCCGCCGACGAGGGGGACGCCCCCGGCGACCCCGAGATCTCCACCTACCACGCCTTCGCGGGCCGTCTCCTCAAGGAGCACGGCCTGCGGATCGGCATCGAGCCCGACGTGCGGCTCCTCGCCGACGCCACCCGCTTCCAGCTCGCCGCCCGGGTGCTGGGATCGGCCCGCGGCCCCTACCGGGCGCTCACCGGCACCGTCTCCTCCCTCGTCGCCGAGCTCCTCGCGCTCGACGGCGAGCTGGCCGAGCACCTCGTCACGCCCGAACGGCTCCGTGACCACGACCGGGAGCTGCTCGACGCCCTGGCCGCGGCGAGGCTCACCAACGAGGAGCTGCGCAGGGTCCCGGAGGCGGCCCGCGGCCGGCTGGAGCTGCTGGGGCTGGTGGAGGAGTACCGGCGCCGCAAGCAGGCCGCCGGGCTGATGGACTTCGGCGACCAGATCGCCGCCGCGGCGACCCTCGCCCAGACCCGCCCCGAGGTCGGGCGGCTGCTGCGCGACCAGTACCGGGTGGTGCTGCTGGACGAGTACCAGGACACCTCCGTCGCCCAGCGGCTGCTCCTGGCCGGCCTCTTCGGCCGCGGCCCGGAACACCCGGGCGGGCACCCGGTCACCGCCGTCGGCGACCCCTGCCAGGCCATCTACGGCTGGCGCGGCGCCTCGGTGGCGAACCTGGACGAGTTCCCCGAGCACTTCCCGCACGCCGACGGGCGGCCCGCCGCCCGGTACTCGCTCAGCGAGAACCGCCGCAGCGGCGGCCGCCTGCTGGACTTCGCCAACCGCCTCGCCGAGCCGCTGCGCGCCATGCACGAGGGCGTGGAGGCGCTCCGCCCGGCGCCCGGCGCCGAGCACGACGGCTTCGTGCGGTGCGCGCTGCTGCCCACCCACGCCGAGGAGGTGGAGTGGCTCGCCGACTCCATCGCCCACCTGGTCCGCACCGGCACCGCGCCCGGCCGGATCGCGGTGCTCTGCCGCGGCGGCGCCGCCTTCCCCGACGTCCACGCGGCGCTGACGGCCCGTGACGTGCCCGTCGAGGTCGTGGGCCTCTCCGGGCTGCTGCACCTGCCCGAGGTCGCCGACCTGGTGGCGACCTGCGAGGTGCTGCAGGACCCCACGGCCAACGCCGCCCTGGTGCGGCTGCTGGTCGGCCCGCGCTGGCGGATCGGCCCGCGCGACCTGGCGCTCCTCGGCCGCCGCGCCCGCGACCTGGTCCGGGTGGACCGCGGCGGCGACCCCGCCGACCGGTTGGCGGACGCGGTCGCCGAGGCCGACCCCACCGAGGTGGTCTCGCTCGCCGACGCCCTGGAGACCTTCCTGCACCCGGGCGGCGTCGACGGGGAGGACGAGCTGCCGTTCTCGCCGGAGGCGCGGGTGCGCTTCGCGCGCCTCGCCCGGGAGATCCGCGACCTGCGCCGCTCCCTCGCCGAGCCGCTGATGGACGTGCTGCACCGGGTGCTCGCCGCGACCGGCCTCGACGTGGAGCTGGCCGCCTCCCCGCACGCCCTGGCGGCCCGCCGCCGGGAGACCCTGCACGCCTTCCTCGACGTCGCGGCCTCCTTCGCCGACCTCGACGGGGACCCCTCCCTCGGCGCGTTCCTCGCCTTCCTGCGGGCGGCGCAGGAGTACGACCGGGGCCTGGACGGCACCCTGCCCGGCGGCGACGACACGGTGAAGGTGCTCACCGCCCACAAGGCCAAGGGCCTGGAGTGGGACGTCGTGGCCGTCCCGGGCCTGGTGCAGGGCGCGTTCCCCAGCACGAAGGCGCGCGAGCGCTGGACCGCCCGCCGCCACGTGCTCCCGCACGCCCTGCGCGGCGACGCGGACACCCTGCCGCCCGCGCCGGAGTGGACCGCCCGCGGCATGAAGGGGTTCGCCGCCCTGATGAAGGAGCAGGCCGCGACGGAGGAGCTGCGCCTGGGCTACGTCGCGTTCACCCGCCCCCGCGGCCTGCTCCTCGCCTCCGGCCACTGGTGGGGGGCGTCCCGCCGCCGGCCCGCCGGCCCCTCGGACTTCCTGCTGCAGCTGCGCGACCACTGCGAGCGGCCCGGCGGCCTCGGCGAGGTCGAGGCCTGGGCCGAGCCGCCCGGCGAGGACGAGGAGAACCCCGCGCTGGGGGCCGCGGAGCAGACCCCCTGGCCGCTGCCGCTCGACCCGGCGGCGATGCACGCGCGCCGGCTGGCCGCCCGCACGGTGCTGGCGCGGCTGGACGGGCACCCGCCCGCGGTGCCGCCCGCCCCGCCCACCCCGGAGGAGCGGCGCCTGGTGGAGTCCTGGGACCGCGACCTGGCGGCCCTCCTCGGCGAGCTGGAGCGGTCGCGGCGCGCGGTGCGGGACGTCCCCGTGCCGCCGTCGCTCTCCGCCTCCCAGCTGATGCGGCTGGCCGCCGACCCGGACGGCTTCGCCCGCGACCTGGCCCGTCCGATGCCGCGGCCGCCGCAGCCCGCGGCCCGCCGTGGCACCCGCTTCCACGCCTGGGTGGAGTCGCGCTTCGAGCCGCTGATGCTGGTGGGGCCGGACGAGCTGCCCGGCGAGGACGACGACGGCATCGAGGACGAGCGCGACCTGGCCCGCCTCAAGGAGGCCTTCCTGCGCACCCCGTACGCCCACCGTACCCCGCACCGGGTGGAGGCGCCGTTCCAGCTGGTGCTGGCGGGGCGGGTGGTGCGCGGCCGGATCGACGCGGTGTACCGGTGCGAGGGCGGCGACGGAACGTCACCGGGCGCCCCCCGCTTCGAGGTGGTGGACTGGAAGACCGGCCGGCGGGAGGACGCCGACCCGCTCCAGCTGGCGGTGTACCGGCTCGCCTGGGCCGAGCAGCAGGGCCTGCCGCCGGAGCAGGTCACGGCCGCGTTCCTGCACGTGCGCAGCGGCCGGGTCGAATACCTGTCAGATCTCCCCGATCGAACAGCATTGGAACGCATCCTGACCGGGAACAGTGAGGAATGGGTCACGGAGAGCACCCAAGTCGTCACGGGTACGTGAAAAACCTGTGCGGCTTGCACTTTTCGCGCCTATTGTGGGGTCGGTAACCGGTCACCCCGTTCCCCGGCCGCCTGCCAGGCCCTGCGCTTAACCCTCAGTCACCGCCACAAGGGCGCTTCCCGCTGGAGAATCCGACGTTGAGCGTGACCGGGCGGCTCCGCCGCCTCAAGCAGCTGCTCGCCGGGGGCTGGTCCCGCACAGCCCTGGCGCTGCCCTTCCTCGCCCTGGTGATGATCGTCGCCCTCGACCTGACCAGCAAGTCCGAGGTCACCGTCGAGCCCGCCCTCACCTCCGCGCCGGCGCTGGCCGCCGTGGTCTGCCGCCGCACCTGGTACCCCCTGCTCGTCGGCGGCGTCACCGTGGTGTGCGCCTTCGGCATGGCCGCCTACAACGGCGTGCTCACCGAGTCCGTCCACACCGCCAGCGTCCTCGCGGTCGTCCTGGTCACCGTGATCGGCTGGATCAGCGCCGTGCTGCGCATGCGCCAGGAGCGGGCCCTCGCCGACGCCCGGCTGGTCGCCGAGATCGCCCAGCGGGTGCTGCTGCGCTCCATCCCCGACCGGGTCGGCAGCGTGCGGGCCGCCGTCCACTACGCGGCCGCGGCCGCCCACGCCCGCATCGGCGGCGACCTCTACGAGGTGGTCAACACCCGGCACGGCGTGCGGGCCGTCGTCGGCGACGTGCGCGGCAAGGGGCTGGGCGCGGTGGAGACCGCCGCCGCCGTGCTCGGGGCCTTCCGCGAGGCCGCCCACCAGGAGCAGGCCCTGGACCGGGTGGCCGGGTGGCTGGCCGACAGCCTCGACCGCTCGCTGCGGGAGAACGGCCACGACCGGCTGGGGGAGGAGTTCGTGACGCTCGTGATGATCGGGGTCCGCCCCGACGGGATCGCCGAGATCGTCAACTGCGGCCACCCCGCGCCGGTGCTGCTCCGCGGCGGCGAGCCGGTCCGGCTGCTGGAGCCGCTCTCCCCGGTGCCGCCGCTCGGCGTGCTGCCGCCGGAGTCGGTGCGGCCGCCGGTGCGGTGCACCGCGTTCCTGCCGGGCGACCGGGTGCTGCTCTACACCGACGGCGTGATCGAGGCGCGCGACGGCCGGGGCCGCTTCTACCCGCTGCTCGACCGCCTGCCCGGCTGCGCCCGGACCGGCGGGCCCGGCGAGGTCCTGGACCGGGTGCACGAGGACGTGGTCCGCCACGTCGGCCGCCAGCTCGGCGACGACGCGGCGATGCTGCTGCTGCAGTACGAGCCGGTGGTCGTCCCGGAGCAGCTCCCCCGGCCCAACGGGCACGTGCCGCAGCGCGGCTGACCCGGCGGCCCGGCCCCGGGCGGTCGGCTCCCGGGCGGTCGGCTCCCGGGCGGTCGGGGCGGCCGCGGCCGGTGCCGGCCGGACGGCCCCCTTCGGCCGGTCCCGGTCGGCCCCGGCCGGCCCGGGAGGAGGGCCCGGCCCGCGCCCCGGCTCAGAGGTCGACCTCGACCACCAGCGGCCGGTGGTCGGAGATCGGGGTGCGGGGGCTCTCCGCCGCGCCCACGGAGGCCGGGAGGACCCCCACCGCCAGCACGTGGTCGAACTGCACGGCCGGCCGGTGCGAGGGGTAGGTCGGCGTCCGGGCCAGGTCGCGCCACCCCTGCAGCCGCTCCCGGGCCCGGCTGCGCGCCGCCCGGCGGCGGCGGAACCGTTCGCGGGACACCCGCCGCAGTCCGGCCCGGCGGGCCTCCCGCGGGCCGCCCGGACCCCCCTGCACCGGCACGCCGCCCTGCGCGGGCATGCCGCGCAGGGCGGCCGGGACGCCCTCCCGGGCCGCTCCCGGTCCGCCGCCCGCGGGGCGCGCCCCGGCCGCGTCCGGCGTCCCGTGCGGGCCCCGCGGTTCCCCCGCGGCCCCTCCGCGCGGCGCGCGCTGCCCGTACAGGACCCGCAGGCGGCGCAGGCCCCGCTGCCCCTCCGGGCCCCCCGCCCCGCGCAGCCGGGCCGTCCGCGGGGAGGCGGCTCCCGGCGCGGGCACCGGCGCGGGCAGGGGCACGGCCGCCGGCACGGGTACGGGTGGGGGCACAGGTGAGGTCGTCGGCCCGGGGGCCCCGGCGGGCCGCCGTGCCGCCGGTGCCTGCGCCCCGGCCGGCGCCGGCCGCCGCCCGCGCAGGCGCGGCGCGGCCACGGCCACGCCGTCCACCACGGCCGCCCCGCCCAGGACCGTCCGCGGCACCGCCCCGACCAGGTTGAAGTCCCCCAGCAGCAGGTAGGGCGCCGGCAGGTCGGAGATCCAGCGGCGGATGCCGGCGAGCTGGGCGACGTTCCAGCCGGGGACGAACGACAGGTGCGCGGCCACGACGGTGAACGGCCCCCGCCGCCCCTCCAGGACGGCCGCCAGCGCCGCCCGCGGTTCGTCGGGCACCCGGGTCAGCCCGCGGCGCCCGGCCACCCGCAGCGGCAGCCCGAACGGTGCGGGCGGGAAGCGCCGGGCCCGCCAGTGGTGCACGGGGAGCCGGGTCAGCAGCGCCGTCCCGTACGACGGGAGGTCGCCGCCGCTGCCGGCCTGCCCGGGCCCGTACACCCGGAAGCCCGTCGCCGAGGGGTCCCGCACCCAGCCGGAGACCGGTGCCGGCCGGCCGTGCAGGGCGGCCGCGAACCGCCAGTCTGCGGCTCCCATCGCCTCCGCCGCGACGGCCGCCTGGTCGACGAGTCCGGACCGGGGCTGGTGGCGGTCGACCTCCTGCAGGGCGAGGACGTCGGCGTCCAGCGAGGCCACCGCCTCGGCCAGCCCCGCGGCGGCCGCCGCCGGGTCGGCCGGGTCCGGGGGGAAGGGCAGCGGGGCCCCGTCCCGGGCCAGGGGCTGCCCGTGCAGCAGGTTGAAGGTCGCGATGCGCAGCCGGTCCACCCCGCGACGGTACCGCGCCGCCGGCGTGCCCCGGCCGGGTCCCGCGCGGACCGCGGTTGAACGCGCCCTGCATACCGGGTATACATACTCGGTATGTCGATCCGTCACGGGCTGCTCGCCCTCCTGGACCAGGGGCCGCGCTACGGCTACCAGCTGCGCAGCGAGTTCGAGGCCTGCACCGGGGCGACCTGGCCGCTGAACGTCGGCCAGGTCTACACCACCCTCGGCCGGCTGGAGCGCGACGGACTCGTCGAGCCCTCCGGGGAGGACGACGAGGGCCACGTCTTCTACGCCGTCACCGAGAAGGGACGCGCCGAACTGCGCTCCTGGTTCGGCTCCCCCGTGAGCCGGGACGACCCGCCCCGCGACGAACTGGCCATCAAGCTCGCCATGGCCGTCACCGTCCCCGGCGTGGACGTCCGCGAGGTGGTGCAGGCCCAGCGCCGGCACAGCATCCGCGCCCTGCAGGACTGCACCCGGCTCAAGGCCCGGGCCATGGCCGAGGGCGCGGCCGACTCCGACGGGGGCCTCGCCTGGCTGCTGGTCCTCGACCAGATGATCTTCCGCACGGAGGCGGAGGTGCGCTGGCTCGACCACTGCGAGAGCCGGCTCGCCCGCCACCGGCCCCCCGCCGCTGCCGCGCCCGCCGCGACCGGCCCGCGGGCGGAGCCCGGGCCGGAGCCCGAACCGGAGCCCCACGGCTCCTTCCGACGGCGGGGGACCAGGCCCCGGCGGGCCTGACGCCGTCGCACCCGATTCCGCGAACGACCCCCAGGGGGGAACATGACAGGCAACACCGGGTCCGGCGCCGCAGCGCCGGTCCTCAGGCTGGAGGACGTCTCACGCGTCCACGGACGCGGCGCCGCCGAGGTCCACGCCCTGCGCGGCGTGGACCTGGAGGTGCACCCGGGCGAACTGGTCGCCGTGATGGGCCCGTCCGGATCCGGCAAGTCCACCCTGCTCACCCTCGCCGGCGGCCTGGACACGCCCACCTCGGGCCGGGTCCTCGTCGAGGGGCGGCCCCTCGGCGACCTCTCCCGCAAGCGTCTGGCGGCGGTGCGCCGCCGCGCCGTCGGCTACGTCTTCCAGGACTACAACCTGATACCGGCGCTCACGGCGGCGGAGAACATCTCCCTGCCCCGTGAGCTCGACGGCGCCTCCGCCCGCGCCGCGCGCCGCGAGGCGCTGGCCGCCCTCGAGGAGCTCGGCCTGGCCGACCTGGCCGACCGCTTCCCCGACGAGATGTCCGGCGGCCAGCAGCAGCGGGTCGCCATCGCCCGCGCCCTCATCGGCGACCGCCGCCTCGTCCTCGCCGACGAGCCCACCGGCGCCCTCGACTCCACCACCGGCGAGGCGGTGCTCGCCGTGCTGCGGGCCCGCTGCGACGCCGGCGCCGCCGCGATGATGGTGACCCACGAGGCCCGCCACGCCGCCTGGGCGGACCGGGTCGTCTTCCTGCGCGACGGCAGCGTGGTGGACGAGGCCGGCGCGGCCCCCGCCGAGTCCCTGCTCGCGGGTACGGCCCGCGACGGCAGCGGCCCGGTGGGCCGGTGAGGCCCGCCGCCTGGCGGGTCGCCCTGCGCATCGCCCGCCGCGACGCCCTCCGCGCCAAGGGCCGCAGCGCCCTGGTCGCCGCCATGATCGCCCTGCCCGTGCTGGGCGTCGCCGGCGCCGACATCGTCTACCAGAGCGGCCGCCTCGACCCGGAGGAGCGGATCACCCGTCAGATGGGCTCCGCCGACGCCGAGATCATCCTCTGGCAGCAGGGCCAGGCGATGGTGCAGCTGCCCGACCCGCAGGACGGCACCTTCCCCCTGGGCGTCGACGGGAAGGAGCACCGGCGCACCCCGGAGGAGCGGACGTCCGCCGCCACCGACCCCGCCGTGCTGGTCCGGCGGCTGGTCCCGGCCGGCAGCACCGTCGTCCCGCAGCTCGGCGGCCCCCAGGCCGTCGCCTCCACCGCCCACGGCCTGGCCCGCGTCGGCACCGCCGAGATGGACCTGGCGGACCCGGTCTGGCACGGCGTCGTGAACGTGGTCGGCGGCCGCGTCCCCGCCGCCCCCGGGGAGGTCGCCGCCACCCGCAGGTTCCTGGACGACTCCGGCCTGCACCTGGGCGACACCACCACCGTCCGCGGCCTCCCCCGCCCCCTGACGATCACCGCCGCCGTGGAGTACCCCGGCGCGCTCGGGAACTCCGAGCTGATCGGCAGGCCCGGCACCCTGGCCGCCCCGCTCGCCCGCGCCGACGGCGGCCCGAAGGGGAGCGCCCCGTCCGACGGCGTCAGCTGGCTGGTCAAGGTCCCCGGCGGCGCCGGATTCCCCTGGGCGAAGGTCGTGGAGGCCAACCGGTACGGCTTCCAGGTCACCTCCCGGCAGGTCGTCCTGGACCCGCCGCCGCGCTCCGCGGTGCCCTACCACCGCCTGGTGCGGCAGCGGGGCGACGCAGGGACGACCGACCCCGTCATGCTGGCCTCCGCCGTCACCGTCGCCGGCATGGCCCTGCTGGAGGTCGTCCTGCTCGCCGGGCCCGCCTTCGCCGTCGGCGCCCGCCGCTCCCGCCGCCAGCTCGGCCTGCTGGCCGCGGGCGGCGGCGACCGCTCCCATGTCCGGGGCGTCGTCCTCGGCGGCGGCGTGGTGCTGGGCGCCGCGGGCGCGGTCGCGGGCACGGCCCTGGCCGTCGCGGCCGTGGCTGCCGCCCGCCCCTGGCTGGAGGAGACCGCGGGGCGGCGCTTCGGCCACGTCGACCTGCACCCGCTCGACCTCCTCGCCGTCGCCGCCCTCGGCCTGGCCACCGGCGTGCTCGCGGCGGTCGTCCCCGCCGTCCAGGCGTCCCGGCAGGACGTCGTCGCGGCGCTCACCGGACGCGGCACCGTCAAGCCCCCGTCCCGGCGGCTCGCGGCGGCGGGCCTCCTCGCCGTGGCCGGCGGCGCCGCCCTCGCCGTCCTCGGCGCCGCCGCGGGACGGGGCGCCCCCGCCGTGGTCGGCGGCTCCGCCCTGGCCGAGCTGGGCATGGTGGCCTGCACCCCCTTCCTCGTCGGCCTCTTCGGCAGGCTGGGCCGCCACCTGCCGCTCGCGCCCCGCCTCGCCCTGCGCGACGCGGTGCGCCACCGCGGACGCACCGCCCCCGCCGTCGCCGCGGTGATGGCCGCCGTGGCCGGCTCCGTCGCGGTCGGCGTCTACACCACCAGCCAGGACGCGGACGCCCGTCGCCACTACGCGGCCTCCGCCCCCGCCGGGTCGGTCACCCTCACCGGCATCCCCGCCCGTGCCGACCACGGGGCGGCCCTGCACCGGGCCCGCGCCGCCGTGGAGCGGGCCGTCGCCGGGCTCGGACCGCGCGCCGACGTCTACAGCGCCTACCCGGCGGAGTGCCCGCCGGGCGGCGGCTGCGTCGCCCCCTCCCTCGTCCTGCCGCCCGAGCGCGAGTGCCCGCTGCAGAGGCCGGGCCGGTTCTCGGAGGCCGAGTCCGCCCGCCTCCGGCGCGACGACCCGCGCTGCCGGCTTGACCGCTTCTCCTGGGGCAGCCGCTTCGACGGCGCCCCCGCCGGAGACGCGGCGGTGCTCCGCACCCTCTTCGGCGTCCACGACCCCGCCGCGGAGCGGGCACTCGCCGCCGGCAGCGTCGTCGTCTTCGACGCCCGCTACGTCAAGGACGGGTACGTCACCCTCCACATCACCACCTTCTCCGGCCCGGCCAAGGCCGCCGGGCCGGAGGAGCCGCCCCAGGAGCGCGAGGTGCGGCTCCCCGCGATCGTGCGGACCCCGTCCGTGTACACGGCCGAGGCCCTGCTCCCGCCCGCCGCCGCGCGCCGGGCCGGTCTGCGCCTCGCCGAGGCGGGCTCGGTGTGGCAGCCGGCCGCCGCCCCCCCGGAGGCGGACGCGCAGCGGGCCTACGCCGCGGTGGCGCCGATCACGCCCGACGCCTCGGTCGACGTCGAGCGGGGGTACCGCTCCAGCGGCACCCTCACCACCCTCGGCCTGACGCTCTTCGCGGGGCTGGTCGCCCTGGGCGCCGCCGGCATCGCCACCGGCCTCGCCGCGGCCGACTCCCAGCAGGACCTGGCGACCCTGGCGGCCGTCGGCGCCGCCCCCCGCATCCGCCGGACCCTCTCCGGCCTCCAGTGCGGGGTGGTCGCCGCGATGGGCGCGCTGCTGGGAACGGTCTGCGGCGTGGTGCCCGCCGTGGCGCTGCGCAAGGTCGAGCAGGCGGCGATGGGCTCCCTGGGCACGGTCTCGATCGTCTTCCCCTGGTGGCAGCTGGCCGCCACGGTGGCCGTCCTGCCCGCGGTCGCGGCCCTGCTCGCCGCGCTGCTCTCCCGCTCCCGGATCGCCCTGGTCAGGCGCGCCGGCTGAGCACCGCCGCACCGCCGCCGGCCCCGGGCGTGACGCATCACACGTCCGGGGCCGGACCCCGCGGGCCGGCGGCCGGCGGCACGCCCCGCCCCGGGCGAACTAAAGTCGTCTCCATGACGAAAACCCCGGACAGCGCCGTCCGCGCCCACATCGACCAGCACCGCGCCGCCTTCCTCGACGACCTCGCCGCCTGGCTGCGCATCCCCTCGGTCTCCGCCGACCCCGCCCGGGCCGGCGAGGTGCGCCGGTCCGCCGAGTGGCTGGCGGAGCGGCTGCGCGCGACCGGCTTCCCGGTCGCGGAGGTCTGGGAGACCGGCGCCGGGGCCGAGGAGCCGGGCGCCGCGGGCGGAGGCCTGCCGGCGGTGTACGCGGAGTGGCCCTCCGGGGACCCGGACGCCCCGACCGTGCTGGTCTACGGCCACCACGACGTCCAGCCCGCCGCCCGCGAGGACGGCTGGGCCACCGACCCGTTCGAGCCGGTCGTCGCCGACGGCCGGATGTACGCCCGCGGCGCCGCCGACGACAAGGGCCAGGTCTTCTTCCACACCCTGGGCGTGCGCGCCCACCTGGCCGCGACCGGCCGCACCGCCCCCGCGGTCAACCTCAAGCTGCTGATCGAGGGCGAGGAGGAGTCCGGCTCCCCGAACTTCGCGGACCTGGTGCGCCGCCGCGCCGACCGGCTGGCCTGCGACGCGGTGATCGTCTCCGACACCGGGATGTGGGCCGAGGACACCCCCACCGTCTGCACCGGCATGCGCGGCCTCGCGGACTGCCAGGTCGACCTGTACGGGCCGGACCAGGACATCCACTCCGGGTCCTTCGGCGGCGCCGTGCCCAACCCGGCCACCGAGGCCGCCCGGCTGGCCGCCGCCCTGCACGACGCCGACCGTCGGGTGGCCGTCCCCGGCTTCTACGACGGCGTGGTGGAGCTGACCGACCGGGAGCGCGAGCTCTTCGCCGAGCTGCCCTTCGACGAGGAGCGGTGGCTGGGCACGGCCCGCTCCCACGGCGTGCTCGGCGAGGCCGGGTACACCACCCTGGAGCGCATCTGGGCCCGGCCGACGGCCGAGGTCAACGGCATCTGGGGCGGGTACACCGGCCCCGGCGGCAAGACCGTCGTCCCGTCCTCCGCGCACCTCAAGCTCTCCTTCCGGCTGGTGGCCGGGCAGGAGGTGGAGAAGGTCCGCGAGGCGGTCCGCGCCTGGGTCGCCGCGCAGCTGCCCGACGGCATCCGGCACGAGATCACCTTCCCCGGCGCGACCCGCCCCTGCCTCACCCCGCTGGACCACCCCGCCCTGCAGTCCGTGGTGCGGTCGATGGGCCGGTCCTTCGGCAAGGAGGTCAGGTTCACCCGCGAGGGCGGCTCCGGACCCGCCGCCGACCTGCAGGACGTCCTCGGCGCCCCCGTCCTCTTCCTCGGCATCTCGGTGCCCTCCGACGGCTGGCACTCGGTGAACGAGAAGGTCGAGCTGGACCTGCTCCTCAAGGGCGTGGAGACCTCCGCCTACCTCTGGGGCGACCTGGCCGAGACCTGGACCCCGGGGGAGGACGCCCGATGAGCACCGCGGCGCCCGGCCCCGGGGAGCAGGCGGTACCGGCCCCCCTCGCGCTCGCCCTCTCCCGGGCCGGCGTGGACCGGGCCGCGCACCGCCGCTTCGACGAGCCCTGGCTCGCCGCCGCCTGGAGCCACCCCAGCACCCGGGTGCTGCCGATCTCGGGCGGCGAGGCGTTCGTCGTCGACACCGAGCGCGGCACCGAACTGGTCCTGGTCCCCTCCTTCGAGGCACCGGACGAGGGCGACCGCTACTTCCTCGGCACCGACGAGGACGGGGTCTCGTACTTCTCCCTGGCGGGCGAGTCGCTGCCGGGCCGGCTGGACGGCGACGCCCGGCCGGCGGGCCTGCGCGAGGTGGGCGGCCTGCTCTCCGACCGCGACGCGGGGCTGCTGGTCCACGCGGTGGCGCTGGAGAACTGGCACCGGCTGCACTCCTTCTGCTCGCGGTGCGGGCACCCGACCCGCAAGGCGGGCGCGGGGCACGTCCGCCGCTGCACCTCCTGCGCGGCCGAGCACTACCCGCGCACCGACCCCGCGGTGATCATGCTGGTCACCGACGACCAGGACCGCTGCCTGCTGGGGCGCCAGACGCTCTGGCCCGAGGGGCGCTGGTCGACGCTGGCCGGCTTCGTCGAGCCGGGGGAGTCGCTGGAGCAGGCCGTGGTGCGGGAGGTCGCCGAGGAGGCGGGCGTGCGGGTGGCGGAGGTCGAGTACGTCGCCAGCCAGCCGTGGCCGTTCCCGTCCAGCCTGATGCTCGGCTTCACCGCCCGGGCGCACTCCGACGGCACCGCGATCACCGTGGACGGCGAGGAGCTCTCCGAGGCCCGGTGGGTCAGCCGGGAGGAGCTGCGGGCGGGGTGGGAGTCCGGCGAGATGCTGCCGCCGTCCGGCATCTCGATCGCACGGCACCTGATCGAGCGCTGGTACGGCGAGCCGATCCCGGCGGCGGCGCGCTGGTAGCGGTGCTCCGGGCACCGGCGGACCGGCGTGCGGCGCCCGGGACGCCGGTGTCCCGGGCGCCGGGGCCGGCGGCCGTCCCGCACCGGCCCGTCCCGCGCCGGCCCGGCCTGCACTCGGCACGCTCCGCGCCCCGGGCGCCGGTTCCGCGCCCCCGGCGCCGGGCGCACGCCCCCAGCGCCGGGTGCACCCGATCGGGTGCACCCGGCGTCCTGCGGGGCGGGCCCGGTCCGGCCGCGTCCGCTCCCGCGGGCCCCGGACGGCTACGGCCGCCGGTGCCGTCCGGCCGGTCCGGGGCGCGGCTCGGCGGCGCGGTCGCCGTCGAGCCAGCAGGTGACGGTCTTGCCCGTCAGCCGGGAGGTCACCTGCCAGCCGTCGCAGAGGGTCTCCACGATCTGCAGGCCCCGGCCGCCCGGCTCGTCGGCGCGGGCGTCCCTGGGCGCGGGCAGCGCCGGGCCGCCGTCCGACACCGAGATCTGCAGCGCCTCCGCGGTGAGGACCAGGGCCAGCGACACCGGGCCGCAGCCGTAGCGCACGGCGTTGGTGACCAGCTCGGAGACCACCATCTCGGCGCTGTCGGACAGCTGCTGCGCGCCCCAGGCGGCCAGGGCGGTCCTGGTCAGCAGCCTGCTGCGGGCGACGTTCCGTGGGTGGGGCGGGAAAGTGGCCGTCGTGGCCCATGCACCCCGATCGTTCATGGCTGCTCCAAGGCAGGCCCGTTGCCTTCCGGCTCCGTGCGCGTTGATGTGTACGGGCATGAATTCCGCCCCCGATGGCAAGTCATTGGAATCAATCTAATGGTTCCAGTCTTGACTTATGTTGGCTGATTTCCTGGAATGGGTGCAACCGGAATCGCTACATTCATCGGGTGAACATCTCCCGAGGCCCAGGACAAGCGCCCAAATACCAGCGCCTCGCCGCGGACCTGCGCCGCCGGATCGCCGCCGGCGAGTGGCAGGGCGGGGCGGCGCTGCCCGTCGAGGCCGAACTCGAGACGCAGTACGGAGTCGCCCGCAACACCGTCCGGCTGGCCGTGGACGTGCTGGTCAACGAGGGTCTGCTCATCCGCGTGCAGGGCAAGGGCACATTCCTGAAGGACCACTCGGTCCTGGACCACCACGCATACCGCTCCCCGTCCGAACCGCAGCCCCGTGACATCCTGGCGGCGCCCTCCGAGGTGTACACGGAAGAGGCGCAGGCCGCGGGCCGCATGTTGACGGCGGACTTCGAGATGCTGATCGTACGGGCCCGCACCGACATCGCCGACCGGCTCGGGCTGCGGCCCGGAGAGGCCGTCGTGCTCCGCCGCGTGCTCCGCTTCATGGACAGCGAGCCGTGGTCCATCGAGGAGAGCCACTTCCCGGCCGGGCTCGCCGCGGGCACCCCGCTGATGGACCCCGACCCGGTCGACGGCGGGGACGAGAAGGTGCTCGCCGGCATCGGCCGCACCGAGATCGGCGCCGTGGACCACGTCACCGCCCGGATGCCGGGGCCGGAGGAGTCGCAGTGGTTCCAGGCCGGGCCGGGCGTGCCGCTCATGGTGCAGACCCGGGCGACCTACGACGTGCGCGGACCGGTGCGGGTGATCGAGACCCGCTACTCGGCCGACCGCAGCCGGCTGCGGTACGGCCTCGGCGACCTCGCCGCCCGGGACGCCCGTCCGGTCCGGGCCTCCGCGCAGCGCTGAGGGCCGTCCGCCGCAGGGGTGCGCCCGTCGTCCGGTCCGGGCCGGTCCGGGTGCGCCCGCGGGCGTGCGGGCGTGCGGGCGTGTGCGGCCGTGCGAAAACCGCCGGCCCGCGACCGGTGGACGGTCGCGGGCCGGCGCCCCGGGCGTGCGGGGTCAGACGCCCAGCTTGGCCTTCACCTGGGCCAGCGAGGGGTTGGTCAGTGCGGTGCCGTCCGCGAAGAGCACCGTCGGCACGGTCTGGTTGCCGTTGTTGACGGACTCCACGAACTGGGCCGACGCCGGGTCCTGCTCGATGTTGACCTCGGTGTACGCGATGCCCTCGCGGTCCATCTGGCCCTTGAGTCGGCGGCAGTAGCCGCACCAGGTGGTGCTGTACATGGTGACGGACATCGCGGTGGACTCCTTCGCTCGTGGGGTGTGCGCGGCGTACTCGGGAGCGCGCCGTCGGCGGGTGCAACGACCCGCCCGCCCGGAACATTCCGCCCGCCCCCGCGGGCACCCCCCCCTCCGGCCGCCCCCGCCCCCGCCCCCGCCGCCCGCCGCACGGGTTCCGGTCGTACGAACACACCGCGCCTGTGGACAACCCGGAGCGGGCTGTCCGCCGGACTTGAGAGGATGGGCCCATGCAGGCACAGCTCCCGGTCCCGGACGACTCCCGCGCACCGCACGCCGCCGCCCCCGGCGCCCCGGCCGACGCCGACGCGGTCCTCGCCGGCCTCGACCCCGAGCAGCGCGCGGTCGCCACGGCGCTGCACGGGCCCGTCTGCGTGCTCGCGGGCGCGGGCACCGGCAAGACCCGCGCCATCACCCACCGCATCGCCTACGGCGTGCGCAGCGGCGTCTACCGGCCGCAGCAGGTGCTCGCCGTCACCTTCACCGCCCGCGCCGCCGGCGAGATGCGCGGCCGCCTGCGCCAGCTGGGCGCCGACGGCGTGCAGGCCCGCACCTTCCACTCCGCGGCGCTGCGCCAGCTCCAGTACTTCTGGCCGCGCGCCGTGGGCGGCGAGGTGCCCCGGCTCATGGAGCGCAAGGTCCAGCTCGTCGCCGAGGCCGCCGGCCGCTGCGGGCTGCGGGTGCAGCGCACCGAGCTGCGCGACCTCACCGGCGAGATCGAGTGGTGCAAGGTCACCCAGATCGTCCCGGAGGACTACGCGGCCGCCGTCGCCAAGGCGGGCCGCGACGCGCCCCGCGACCCGGCCGAGGTCTCCCGGGTGTACGGCCTCTACGAGCAGCTCAAGCGCGACCGCGGCGTCATCGACTTCGAGGACGTGCTGCTGCTCACCGCCGCCGTCCTGGAGGACCGGCCGGAGATCGCCGAGCAGGTCAGGGCCCAGTACCAGCACTTCACCGTGGACGAGTACCAGGACGTCTCCCCGCTCCAGCAGCGGCTGCTCGACCAGTGGGTCGGCCCCGGCTCCAGCCTCTGCGTGGTCGGCGACGCCAGCCAGACCATCTACTCCTTCACCGGCGCCACCCCCGACTACCTCCTGGGCTTCCGCACCCGGCACCCGGACGCCACCGTGGTGAAGCTGGTGCGCGACTACCGGTCCACCCCCCAGGTCGTCCACCTCGCCAACGGCCTCCTCGCCCAGGCCCGCGGCGAGGCGGCCCGCCACCGGCTGGAGCTCGTCTCCCAGCGCGACGCCGGGCCCGAGCCGGTCTACGCCGAGTACGCCGACGAGCCCGCGGAGGCCGAGGGCACCGCGCACCGCATCCGGGAGCTGCTGGCGCGCGGCGTGCGGGCCAGCGAGATCGCGGTGCTCTTCCGCACCAACGGCCAGTCGGAGGTCTACGAGCAGGCGCTGGCCGACCTCGGCCTGCCCTACCAGCTCAAGGGGGCCGAGCGGTTCTTCGAGCGGCCCGAGATCCGCGAGGCGGGCATGCTGCTGCGCGGCGCCGCCCGGGCCGGTGCCGACACCCTCGCGGTGGACGGGCCGGACCTCGCCGCCCAGGTGCGCGCCGTCCTGGCCACCCGCGGGTTCACCCCCGAGCCGCCCGGCGGCTCGGGTGCGGTCCGCGAGCGCTGGGAGTCGCTGGCCGCCCTGGTGCGGCTGGCGGAGGAGTTCGAGGCGGCGCAGCGCGGCGCGGGGCTGCCCGCGGACCTGGGCGCGTACGTCGCGGAGCTCGACGCCCGGGCCAACGCCCAGCACGCCCCCGCCGTGGAGGGCGTCACCCTTGCCTCGCTGCACGCCGCCAAGGGCCTGGAGTGGGACGCCGTCTTCCTCGTCGGCCTCACCGAGGGCATGATGCCGATCACCTACGCCAAGACCGACGAGCAGATCGAGGAGGAGCGGCGGCTCCTCTACGTCGGCGTCACCCGGGCCCGCGAACACCTCTCCCTCTCCTGGGCCCTCGCCCGCTCCCCGGGCGGCCGGGCCGGCCGCATCCCCACCCGCTTCCTGGACGGCCTGCGGCCCGGATCCGGTTCCCGCGCCGGCGGGCGCGGCGGCCGGGGCGCCCCGGGGGGCGCGGAGGCCGGCGAGCGCGCCGCGCGCCGCAACCGCGGGCCGGTGAAGTGCCGGGTCTGCGGCCGGACGCTGACCGAGGCGGTGGAGCGCAAGCTGCGCCGCTGCGAGGACTGCCCCTCCTCGATGGACGAGGCGCTCTTCGAGCGGCTGCGGGAGTGGCGCAGCGTGCAGGCCCGCAGCCAGGGGGTCCCCGCCTACGTGGTCTTCACCGACGCCACCCTGACGGCCATCGCGGAGGACCCCCCGGGCAGCGAGCGCGCGCTCGCCGGGATCCCGGGGGTGGGCCCCTCCAAGCTGGAGAAGTACGGCGCCGACGTGCTGGCGCTCTGCGCGGGGGAGGAGCCGGGCGGTGCCCCGGACGGACGGCTGCCGGACGACCCCCCGGAGGCCCCCGGGGACGGCGCCGGCGACCTTCCCGAGGACTCGCCCGAAAAATAGTTTGCGCGTCCCGACCCGGGCGCAATAGCCTGCCGAGGCAGCCGGGGGGCGTAGCCGCACACCATGCGGAACCCGCCCCTCACGCCTGCACACGCACAACACGCACCACACGCACGACCGACCATGCCAGCCAGTCGGGAGCCGGGGGACCGGAGCCCGTGAGACGCCGAGAGGAGGCGGAGACCGTGGAGACCACGAAGACGATCACGACGATCAAACTGACGGGCGAGACCGTCCTCGCCGCCAAGGGCGTCTCCGCCGCCGCGCGTCTGCGCGGCTGCGTCGTCCTGGCTGCAGGCGTTCCCGCCCTCCGCGGGACCGGACTGTCCGGCACCGGCATGTACGGCACCGGTCTGTCCGGTGCGGGCATGCCTGCCGCCACCGGTCTCACCCGTGGCTGGACCCCCGTCGTCGTGGAGCGCAGCGAGCGACCGATCCAGGCACCGAAGGCAGTGGCAGCGGCCGACCTGTACGGCCGCGTCCACACCCTCGGTGCCGACAACCAGCAGGACCACCGGATCCACCAGGCAGCGGCCGATTTTGCGGCCGATGCCGCCCGTTCGGCGAAGGCCTTCCGCGGCCGAGCACCCTGGAGAGAGCGAACCTGATCCAGCATCAGGTCGGCGCCTCCAGGGCCGCGGAACCCGTCACCGGGATCCGCGGCCCTTCTGTTTGTCCGGTACCACCGCCCCACCGGCCCACAAGGCCGGAACGACAACACCAGACGAGGAAGACGCACACGTGTCCACGGTCACCACACCGCACCCCCCGTCCGTACCGACGACAGAGCCGATCACCCCGGCCGACAAGGCCGGCCCCCCGGAGGTTTCCCTGATGCAGATCACCGCCCTCGCCGAGGCCGACGCCCTCGGTGAGACGATCCCCTGCCGCTCCTACGACCCCGAGGTCTTCTTCGCCGAGACCCCGGCGGACGTGGAGTACGCCAAGACCCTCTGCGCCACCTGCCCGGTGAAGGCGGCCTGCCTCCAGGGCGCGCTGGAGCGCCGTGAGCCCTGGGGCGTCTGGGGCGGGGAGCTCTTCGTCCAGGGTGTGGTCGTGGCCCGCAAGCGGCCGCGGGGCCGTCCGCGCAAGACCGAGGTCGCCGCGTGACCGCCACCGCCGTCCGCCCGGCCGACGTCAGCCCCGCCGACGTCCTGCGGATCTCCGTCCGCATCGCCGCCGCCAAGGCCGATCCCCGACTCCCCGACTCCCCGTACCGCGAGCAGGACCCCACGATGACCCCGATCGCCGACCCCGCCGTCCGCCCCGAGCAGACCTCCGAACTGACACTCCAGAACAGGACCCGAGACATGCATCTCATGCACGAAGCCATGGCCCGTGCCCATATGCAACACATGCACCGGGAGGCGGAGCACGAACGCCTCGTCCGGCAGTTCGTCGACGCCCGCCGGATGAAGCGGCGTGCCGAGCGCGCCGGCCTGCGCGCCCGCCGGGCTCTCGCCGTCGCCCTCATGCAGTAGGAGGCCGAGAGGGGGCGCATCCCGCGGACCGCACCACCGACGTGCACCGCACCGCGCCACCGCACTCCACCGCACTGCACCGCACGACCGACGTGCACCGCACCGCACCGCGGCCCGCCAGGCATCCCAGCCGCCTGGCGGGCCGCACGGCGTCCGGGCTCAGCCCAGGCCCTCGTCCCCGGCGAAACCGGGCAGCCACTCCATGAGCTCCTCCCGGAACGGCGCCTCCGCACCCAGCTGGCACAGGACGCCGACCGTGGACAGCGTCACCCGGTGGATCAGCAGGTACGACGGCGGCAGGTTGAGCTGCTTGCCGAGGTCGTACGCCGGCGAGCGCGGGTCCGCGATCCGCGCCGCCTGGGTCCGCATCCAGCTCCGGGTGAAGGTGAAGCGGTCCGTGGCGGCCGGCTCGATCATCGGCCGCAGGTAGTCCAGCACGGCCTCCGGGTCGAGCTCGATCGTCGGCCGGACGAAGCCCTCCCGGCGCAGCATCTCCAGCACCGCGCCCGCCTCGTCGGCCAGTGCCAGCCGCAGCGCCGTGCCGATGGGCAGGGGCAGCCCGTCGGGCAGCCGGTCCACCGTGCCGAAGTCCATGACGCCCAGCCGCCAGGTCCCGGCCGGGCCGTCGCCCTTGACCAGCCGGAAGTTGCCGGGGTGGGTGTCGGCGTGCAGGAGCCCGGTGCGGGCCGGCCCGGCGAACAGGAACCGCACCAGCAGCTCCCCGGCCCGGTCGCGCTCCTCCTGGCTGCCGCGGGCGATGACCTCCGCCAGCGGCACCCCGTCCATCCACTCCGTCACCAGCACCTGGTCCGCCTGGGAGACCACGTCCGGCACCAGGATGTCCGGGTCGTCGGCGAACTCCCGCGCGTGCGCCCGCTGCGCCTCCGCCTCCAGGGCGTAGTCCAGCTCCTCCGCCACCCGCTCGCGCAGCGCCGTGATCAGGGGCTTGATGTCCAGCCCCGGGACCAGCGGTCCGACCAGCCGCGCCACCCGGGCCAGCTGGTTGAGGTCGGCGAGCAGCGCCTCCCCGGCCCCCGGGTACTGCACCTTCACGGCCACCTGCCGGCCGTCCCGCCACACGCCCCGGTGCACCTGGCCGATCGATGCGGCCGCCGCGGGCCGGTCGTCGAACTCCAGGAAGTCGTCGCGCCAGCCCGGTCCCAGCCGCTCCGCCAGCACCGCGTGCACGGTGGCCGAGGGCATCGGCGGGGCCGCGTCCTGCAGTCTGGTCAGCGCCGCCCGGTAGGGGCCCGCCACCTCCTCCGGCAGGGCCGCCTCGAACACCGACAGCACCTGCCCGAACTTCATCGCGCCGCCCTTGAGCTCGCCCAGCACCTTGAAGAGCTGCTCGGCGGTGCGCTGCTGGAGCTCGGCGGCGACGACGTCGGCGGGCCGGCCGCCGATCCGCTTCCCCAGGCCCAGCGTGGCGCGACCCGCTATCCCCAGCGGCAGTGCCGCGAGCTTCGCGGTCCGGGTCACTGCCTTGCGTGGAAGATCGCTCACACTGGCCTCCCTGGCACACGTCCGCCCTGCTCCCACGCGGTCGCGGGGGGCGGTCCCCCCGCCATTGTGCCCGCTGCCCCCCCGGTCCCCGCCCGACCCCGCCCGCCGCGCCGCCCTCCCCGGCCCGCCGCGCAGCCCGCCCCCGCCCGCCGCTAACCGCCGTACCACGAGCACCCGCACGCGGGGTGGAGGTCCGTCCGCAGGCGCCGCGCCATGCCGTCCGCCGCCGACAGCTCCATCACCCCGTCCACGCTGGGCGGCCGCAGTCCGTCCAGCAGCATCAGCACGTGCAGCGCCGCGAGCCCGGCGACGGCGGCCGCCAGGGCGGTGTCGCAGGCCGGCGTGCGGGCCCGGGCGGGACCGTCCGAGCAGAGCTGCGCCACCAGCCGGGCCCAGGCGGGGTCCCGGTCGCCCCGGTGCAGGGCGGTGCACCCGGCGCACGCGGACGCCCCCGGCAGCACCAGCGGCCCCACCAGGCCCAGGTGCTCCGTCACGCCCGTCCACAGGTGGGGGACCCCCGCCCGCATCAGCTCACGGCCCTGCACCGGGTCCGTCGCGAGCCCGGCGGCGCAGTCGCGGGGCGCCAGCACCACCAGGTCCGGCCGCGAGCCGTCCGCGGGCGCCGCCCGGACGCCCCGCCCCACCGCGCGGTGCAGCGCCTCCCGGGCCGCGGTGGTGCGCAGCCGGCCGACGTCCTCCGGCGGCACCCCCGCGGGAGAGCAGTCGCCGGCGGACACCCGCCCGCCGTCCACCACGTCGACCCTGCCGACGCCCGCGGCCGCCAGCAGCGCCGCCGCCGCGACGCCCACCCGGCCCGCGCCGCGCACCTGCACGAAGGCCCGGCTCCGGGCGGCCAGCAGCGCGGGCGCCGCCCCGGGCTCCGGGTGCACCAGGGAGAGGGAGGCCATGTCCGGGGCGAGCCGGCCGCGCTGCGCGGCGGGCAGCGGGGCGAGGGGCTGCTGCGCCCCCGCGTCGTCCAGCAGGCCCGCGCCGGCCAGCGACGCCAGGAACTCCCGGGCCGGCCCCGCGCCGACGCCCAGCCGCTCGCCCTCCGCAGCCAGCTCCTCGGTCCCCCTGCTGCCGTCGACCAGGTCCAGGAAGGCGCTCACGGCCGGCCCGACGCCGTCGAGCACGACCGCCCGCTCGGCCACGGCTCCGAACTGCAGCACGTCGCGGTCCCGCCAGACGCGGGGCAGCGCCCCCTTGAGCACGGGCCGGGCCACGGGCTCGGCCGCAGGTCCGGCGGCGGGCTCGGCCGTGCGTCCGGCCACGGGCTCGGCCGCAGGTCCGGCTGCGGGTCCGGCCGCGGTCACGGGCCTGCGCACGCGCTCGGTCAGGGTCTCGGTCACGGGTCGGGACATCCGCCCCTCCTTTCGCCACTCCCGCAGCATGCTGCGGGGGCGGTCCGGAGCGGAAGCCGGTCGTCCACAGGCCCCGGAGATCATCCGATCGTCTTCGCGCAGTCGGCGGACGCCCTGTGGACAACCTCCGCCTGCCTCCGGCACGGAATCCGGCCGGGGCGGGGGACTTCTGTCATACCCACCGGGTAACGTCGTCGCCGTGGCAGCCGAAAGGGACCCCTCTTCCGCGGTGCCGCGTCGGCCTGCCCCCGACGGACCGGCGCGGCCCTCCGACCCCGGCGCGCAGGGTACGGCCCCGCGCGAGGCCGACGGGCGGGACGTCGAGGTGCGCCGCAGCGCCCGCCGCCGTCGCACCGTCTCCGCCTACCGCGAGGGCGACCGGACGGTCGTGCTCATCCCCGCCCGGATGTCCGCGGCCGAGGAGAAGCGCTGGGTCGCCCTGATGCTGGACAAGCTCGCCGCCCAGGAGAGCCGCCGCACCCTCGGCGACGAGGCCCTGGCCGCCCGCGCCCGCGAGCTGTCCGACCGGTACCTCGGCGGGCGGGCCGTGCCCGCCCGGGTCCGCTGGGTCACCAACCAGAACACCCGCTGGGGGTCGTGCACCCCGGCCGAGCGGTCCATCCGGCTCTCCCACCGGCTGCAGGGCATGCCCGAGTACGTCGTCGACTACGTCCTGCTGCACGAGCTGGCCCACCTGCTGGTGTCCGACCACGGTCCCCGCTTCTGGGCCCTGCTGGAGGCGTACCCGCGCACCGAGCGGGCCCGCGGCTACCTGGAGGGGGTGGTCGCCGCCGCACGGCTCCCGCACCCGCCGGGAGGCGGCGCCGGGACCGGTCCCGCCGCCCCCGGCGCGGGGGAGCCGGCCGCCGTCCCGCACGAGGAGTGCGTCTGACCGGACCGCGCCGCAGCCTCACACCGCCCGACGGGGCGGTGCTAGTGTCGCCGGATCCGTGCCGGACCGCAGGGAGGGGAAGCACCGCCAGCCATGACCAGGGAACTCGTCAAGGCAGCCAGGGTCCGCATCGGCGACCTCACCCCGGGCACCGACCTCTACATCGGCGTGCAGATCTCCGCCCCCGGACTGAGCTTCGACATCAGCTGCTTCGGCCTCGACGCCGCCGAGCGGCTGAGCGACGACCGCTACTTTGTCTTCTTCAACCAGCCCGCCTCGCCCGAGGGGTCGGTCCGGCTCCTCGGCGCCCAGTCCGGTGACACCGAGTCGTTCCGCCTGCTGCTGGACCAGGTGCCGGAGGCGGTCCACAAGCTGAGCCTCACCGCGACCGTCGACGGCGACGGGCGGATGTCCCAGGTCTCCGCCGGCTGCGTGCGCATCGTCGCCGGCGGCGAGGAGGTCGGCCGGTACTCCTTCACCGGGGCCGAGTTCAGCACCGAGCGCGCCGTGATGCTCGCCGACGTCTACCGCAAGGGCGGCGAGTGGCGGTTCGCCGCGGTCGGGCAGGGCTTCGACGGCGGGCTCCGCGCCCTGCTGGAGAACTTCGGCGGCGAGGTGCTGGAGGACGACGCGCCCCAGGCCCCCGCCCCGACCGTTCCCGCCCAGGCCGCCCCTGCGGGGCCCGCCCGGGCCTCCGTGCCCGCGCCGGCCCCCGCGGCCGCCCCGGCGGGCACGCCGGCCGGCATCCCGGCGGGCACGCCGGCCGGCATCCCGGCGGGGTCCCCCGTGCCGCCGCACGCCCCCGCCCCGGCGCAGCAGCCGGGCGTCAAGGTGTCGTTGGTCAAGTACGCCGAGGTCCCCGAGCAGTCCGGCTGGGTGCAGCAGAACCCGAACCTGGTCCGGGTGACCGTCACCCAGGGCCGGGACGTCCTCGCCCTGCACGGCAGCATGGTCGCCTACCAGGGCAAGGCGGACTTCGCCCACGAGAGCTCCGGCATGCTGCGCAGGCTCACCGCCAACCTCACCGGCCAGCAGCTCAGGCTCATGCGGGTCAGCGGCGAGGGCCAGGTCTTCCTCGCCGACGAGGCGTCCCAGCTGCACGTGGTGCGGCTGGAGGGCGACGCGCTCTGCGTCAGTGCCGACCGGGTGCTGGCCTTCGACGCCGGCATCGAGCACGAGGTGCGCCGGATCGAGGGCGAGGGACTGCCGAACGGCGGCCTCCACACCTTGATGTTCGGCGGCCACGGCACCGTCGTCATCAAGACGAACGGCACCCCCGTGGTGCTGCCCGTCACCCCCGCGCCCGAGACCCACGCCGACGCCCACGCCCTGGTCGCCTGGACCAGGGGCGCCCAGGTGATCACCACCGCCCCGGTCCGCATCCGCCGCTCCGCGTACGCCGGCCACGCCGCCGAGTCGTACAGCCTGCAGTTCCGCGGCGCACCGGGGAACTTCATCGTCGTCCAGCCCTTCGAGGTCTGAGAGGCCGCCGCCCATGGACACGCAGCCGCTGCCCGGCCAGGGCATCGGGTACTTCGCCCCCGCCCCCACCGGCGCCCGGATGGCCAACCACGGGGCGGCCATGTGCCGGGTCGCCGTCACCGCGGGCCGCGACGTCTACGCCAAGCCCGGCGCCATGGTCGCCTACGAGGGCTTCCTGCAGTACGAGCCGGTCTCCCAGTCGTTCCGCAGCGCGCTGGGGGAGTGGGCGTCGGGGGAGCGCACCCCGCTGATGTCCTGGTCGGGCGACGGCACCCTCTACCTCGCCGATTACGGTGCCGACGTGCTGGTCCTCCAGCTCGACGACGAGTCCCTGTCGGTGAACGGCTCGCACCTCCTCGCGCTCGACGCCGGACTCGCCTGCCGGGTGGAGAAGGTCAAGGGGCCCGCCCTGCTGGCCGGCACCGGCCTGTACAACGTGACCGTCTCGGGCAGCGGCTGGATCGCCGTCACCTCCCGGGGCGTGCCGGTGGTGCTGGACTGCGCCGAGGCGGAGACCTTCGTCGACCCGGACGCGCTGGTCGCCTGGACCACCGGGCTGAAGGTCAAGGCCCGCTCCACGCTGAAGGTCGGCGCCCTGATCGGCCGGGGCAGCGGCGAGGCGGTGCAGCTGGGCTTCGCAGGCTCCGGCTTCATCGTGGTGCAGCCCAGCGAGGACACCTCCGACCGACTCAAGATCCGCGGCTGAGCCAGGAGACCGTCACCGTGCAGAGCCCCCTCTTCGGCCACACCGAGAACCGGACCGACGACCGCTACGCCCTGCAGAACCCGCAGATGCTGCGGGTCCGGCTGGACGGGCGCTCCGACGTGCTGGCCCGCAGCGGCGCCATGGTCGCCCACACCGGCCGGGTCGCCTTCACCGGCTGGACCCCGCCCGGCCAGGGCCGCCGCAGCGGCAACCCGCTGGTCCTGGAGCTGATGCGCTGCAGCGGCGAGGGGACGGTCTACCTGGCCAACCTCGCCCAGCACCTGCACATCCTCGACCTGCAGCGCGAGAAGCTGACCGTCACCAGCTCCTACGTCCTCGCACTGGACTCCGCCGTCCGCTGGCAGGTCGTCAACATCCAGGGCGGCGAGCACATCGCGGGCGTCGGCGCGTACAGCCTGGAGCTGTCGGGCAGCGGCCGGGTGGTGCTGATGACCTCCGGGCAGCCGCTGGTGATGCGCGTCGAGCCCGGCGCGTACTGCTACGCGGACGCCGACGCCGTGGTCGCCTGGTCCTCGCAGCTGGACGTCCAGCTCCAGGCCCAGAGCCGCAACACCGAGGTGTGGCGGCGCCGCGGGACCGCCACCGAGGGCTGGGAGATGGCGTTCTCCGGCTCGGGGTACGTCGTCGTCCAGCCCAGCGAGCTGCTGCCCCCGCAGCGCGTCCCGCTGCGCGTGCCGGCGGCCCGGCCCGGCCCCCGCTGACGGGGGCCGGGGCCGGGCGCGGCCTTCTCCGCGGCGGCGTCAGCCGGTGAGCAGGCGGGCCCGCTCCACCAGGGCGCGCACCGAGCGGTCCGCGAGCTCGGGCAGCGCGCCGTAGTCGAACCAGCGCAGGTCCAGGGACTCCTCGCTGATCGCGGCCTCCGCCCCGGCCGGGGCGACGGCGACGTACTGGACGTCCAGGTGGACGTTCTCCGGCCGGTCGCGCCCGGCGCAGCGCACCCGGTGCCGGTCCAGCCGCACCGGGGCGACGCCGTCGCCGGCGTCCAGCAGCACCAGGCCCGGGATGCCGGACTCCTCCGTCGCCTCCCGCAGGGCGGCGCCGGCCAGCGTGGCGTCCTCCGGCTCGCAGTGGCCGCCCATCTGCAGCCAGCGGCCCACCTTGGGGTGCAGCGTGAGGAGCACCCGCCCGTGACCGGGGTCCACGACCACGGCGCTGGCGGTGACGTGCGCGGGGGTGCAGGACCGCCAGAGGCCGTCCCGGTGGGACGCGAGGTGCTCGATGTAGTCCAGCCGCAGCTGCTCCTGGCCGCCCTCGGGCGTGTCCGGTGCGGTCCAGTCCTTCAGTGCCCGGAGGGCGTCGTCGTGCAGCGTCATGCGGTGGGGTCGTCCTTCCCGTCGCCGGTTCCGCCGTCCCGGTCCTCCCCCGGAGGGGTCGGGCCGGTGCCCTTCTCCGGGCCGGGGCCATTCTCCCGCCCGGAGCCGCCCTCCTGCGCCTGCCCCGCGGTGCCGTGCTTCTCCAGGTCGGAGAAGTCGAAGCCGCTCAGGTCCAGCTCCTCACGGTGGACGAAGCCGTCCGGGTCGTCCAGGTCGTCCGCCGTGGGCAGCATGTCGGGGTGCCCCCAGAGGGCGTCGCGGCCCTCCAGGCCCCGCGCGTCGGCCAGCGACGCCCACAGCCGGGAGGCGTCCCGCAGCCGCCGCGGCCGCAGCTCCAGGCCGACCAGGGTGGCGAAGGTCTGCTCGGCGGGGCCGCCCGTCGCCCGGCGCCGCCGCAGCGTCTCGCGCAGTCCGGCGGCGTGCGGCAGGTGCGGGGACGCCGCGGCGTGGACCACCGCGTCGACCCAGCCCTCGACGAGCGCCAGCGCGGTCTCCAGCCGGGCCAGCGCCGCCTTCTGCTCCGGGGTGTCCTCCGGCTGGAAGACGCCGCCCTGCAGCGCCTCCTGCAGCGCCTCGGGGTTGGACGGGTCCAGCTCCCCGACCATGTCCTCCAGCCGCGCGGTGTCGACCCTGATGCCGCGGGCGTAGGCCTCCACGGCGCCGAACAGGTGCTGCCGCAGCCACGGCACGTGGGCGAAGAGCCGCTGGTGGGCGGCCTCGCGCAGGGCGAGGTACAGCCGGACCTCCTCGGCGGGGATGTCCAGCCCCTCCCCGAGCTTCTCGATGTTCTGCGGCAGCAGCGCCGCCTGGCGGGGCGGGCCCAGCGGCAGGCCGACGTCGGCCGAGCCGACCACCTCGCCCGCCAGGGCGCCCAGCGCCTGTCCGATCTGGGTGCCGAACATGGCGCCGCCCATGCTGCGCATCACGCCCAGCAGCGGGCCGGCCATGGCCTGCATCTCCTCGGGGACCACGCCGCCCATGGCGCCGGCCACCTGCTCGGCGACCGGGTCGACGAGGTCCTTCCACACCGGGATGGTGGCCTCGATCCACTCCGCCCGGCTCCAGGCGACGGCGGTGCCGGCGCCGGAGGGGAAGTCGGTCACCGAGTCCAGCCACAGGTCGGCGAGGCGCACGGCCTCGGCGACCGCGGCCCGCTCCGCGTCGCCCACCGAGCGGTCCTTGCCGCCGCCCTCGGCGTCCCCGGCGACCACGGTCTGCCGGGCGATGCCGGTGGCCAGGTCCCAGTTGACCGGGCCGCCCTCGAAGGAGAGCATCTGGCCGAGCTGCTGGAAGGCCGCCCCCAGGTCCGCCGGGTTGAAGGCGCCGCCCATCATGGCCGCGAACGGGTTGTCGGCCGGCCCGCCGGAGCCCGGGGCGCCGCCCATGCCGAACATCCCGGCGAGCGGGTTGCCGCCGAAGCCGAAGGGGTTCGGCGTGCCGCCGGGGCCCTGCCCCGGTCCGCCCTTCCCGCCGCCGGGACCCCCGCCGCCCGCGTTCCGGCCGCCGCCGGAGTTCTGGCCGGAGCCGGACCCCTCACCGCCCCTGCCGGGCTTTCCGTCCTCGGGCTCCTCAGGGGGGACACCGAATCCGAAGGGGATGTCGCTCACGAGTTCCTCGATCTCGTCGGCCGTCACTGCATGCTGTGGCGGGTATGGCCCGTCCGAGGTTCCGTGCGGCTCCGCCGCGGCGCGGACGGCCTTGTCGGCGGCCTGCCCGTGCCGGGTGCACCGCCATGCCCTCGCCTCGGGCAGGATGGTCGGTACGTGACACACGTACGTACGCAACAAAACTAACCGTGGAGGATGGCCGGTGAGTTCCCCGCCTTCGGACGTTCGCTCTGGGCTGACCGGGGATGCCGGGCCGACCGGGGACGGCGGCCCGGCGGAGGGCGCGGGCCCGGCCGGCGACGGCGGTCCGGCCGGCGACGGTCCCGCAGGCCGCGGGGCCGGGGAGCACGCGGACGCCGCGCCCGGCGCCGCCGCCCGCCCGGCCGCCGCCCCCGTGCCGTACGACGGCAGGCCCCTGGTGGTCGCCGTCACCGGCGCGGCCTCCGGCCTCGGCCGGCTGCTGGCCGCCCGCCTGGTCGAGTCGCCCGGCGTGCGCCGGGTCCTCGGCGTCGACGAGCGCCGCGGCGACGTCCCCGGTGTGCACTGGCGCGTGCTGGACGTCCGGGACCCCGCCGTCGCCGAGCGGCTGCGGGGCGCCGACGTCGTGGTCCACCTCGCCCTGGACCTCGGCATGGAGTCCGACCCCAAGGTCCGCTCCGCCTACAACGTGCGCGGCACCCAGACCGTGCTCACCGCCGCCGCGGCCGCCGGGGTGCACCGGGTGGTCCTCTGCACCTCCGCCATGGTCTACGGCGCGCTGCCCGACAACGAGGTGCCGCTCGCGGAGGACGCCGAACTGCGCGCCACGGAGGAGGCCTCCCTCGTCGGCGACCTGCTGGAGGTCGAGCGGCTCGGCCGGCGCGCCCCCCGCGCCCACCCCGGGCTCAACGTCACCGTGCTGCGCCCGGCCGTGGTGGTCGGGCCCGGCGTCGACACCGTCCTCACCCGGCACTTCGAGGCGCCCCGGCTGCTGGTGGTCGCCGGCTCCCGGCCGTGCTGGCAGTTCTGCCACGTCGACGACCTGGCCTCGGCCCTGGAGTACGCCGTGCTCGGCCGCGTCGAGGGCGAGGTCACGGTGGGCTGCGACGGCTGGCTGGAGCAGGAGGAGGTGGAGCAGCTCTCCGGCATCCGGCGGATGGAGCTGCCCGCCTCGCTGGCGCTCGGCACCGCGGCCCGGCTGCACCGGCTGGGCCTCACCCCGGCCCCCGCCGGGGACCTGGCGTACACCATGTACCCGTGGGTGGTCTCCGGCAGCCGGCTCCACGAGGCCGGCTGGCGCCCGGTCCACACCAACGAGGAGGTGCTGGCCGAGCTGCTCGCCCAGGTGGAGGGCAACCACGCGGTGGCCGGGCGCCGCCTCGGCGGCAAGGACGCCGCCACCACGCTGGGCGCGGCGGGCGCCACGGTGGCGCTGGTGGGCACGGCGGCGCTGGTCCGCCGGGCGCGCCGCCGCCGCCGCGCCTGACCGGCGCCCGCAGCGCCGGGCCCGCCCGTGCGCGGCCGCGCTCCGGCCCCGCCCGGTGCCGGCCCCGCCCCCACGCCCCGCGCCCTGTCCGGCGCCGCTCCCGCGCCCTGCCCGGCTCCGGCCCCACGCCCTGTCCGGCCCCCGTCCGGCCGTGCGCATGGCCCGACCCGGTGACATCCCTGGCCCGACCCGGTGACGCGCCGGACCCGACGGGGTTGATCTTGCGGGGGCTGTCGGGAGGAGGCCGTATCGTAGGGGCCATGCCGGAGATCCCCGACCCCGTCCGCCTGCTCGCGCTGCGCGACACGCCGCTCTCCCTCGACGAGGTGTACGCGGCCGTCGGCGACACCGCGGCCGGCGGCACCGCCGTCTTCGTGGGCACCGTCCGCGACCACGACGGCGGCCGGCCGGTGACCTCCCTGGCGTACAGCGCCCACCCCACCGCCGAGCGCGAGCTGCGCAGGGTCGCGGAGAAGGTCGCGGCGGACTTCCCGGTCCGCGCGCTCGCCGCCGTGCACCGGGTGGGCGACCTGGAGGTGACGGACACCGCAGTGATCGTCGCCGTCTCCTGTCCGCACCGGGCGGAGGCGTTCGAGGCGTGCCGCCGCCTGATCGACGACCTCAAGCACGAGGTCCCGATCTGGAAGCACCAGGTGTTCGCGGACGGCGGGGAGGAGTGGGTCGGCGCCTGCTGACCCCGGCCCGCCGCCGTCTCCGGCCCCGCCCGGGGCCGTCACCCGTCCGGGCGAATACGGGGGCCGGGGCGCCGTCTGCGTCCCCCGGTCCGGTGGATAATCTGCTCATAGGCATCTGAGCTGGGAGTACGGGTATGGGCGCGCTCGCCTGGTTGGTCATTCCGGTCGTCGCGGTGGTCGCCGCCGCGCTGTGGGCCGCCTGGGCCGCCAGGCCGCCGAAGGCGACCGGCGACGGCGCCTCGCTGGCCGACTACGAGCGCTTCCGGGCCGCCATGGAGCGCAGCACCGCCGCGCCGGTGCCCGCCGAGCGGGGCTGATCCCTGCCGGGTGCGAGGGCCGGGACGCGCAGGCCCGTTCCCGTCCCGTACTGTCGTGGCATGCCACGCCGCTCTGCGACGATGCTCGCCGCGACCCTGCTGCTCATAGCGATGCTGTGCGCCTCCGTGCTGCCGGCCATGAAGGTCCCGTACTCGGAGATGAGCCCGGGCCCCACCTACAACACGCTGGGGCGGCAGAACGGCAAGCCGGTGATCAGCATCACCGGGCAGCGGACCTACCCGACCAGCGGGCACCTCAACATGACCACGGTCCAGGTCACCAGCGCCGACTACCAGCCGAGCCTGGTCTCCGCCGTGATCGGCTGGCTGCGCGACGACGTCGCCGTCGTCCCGCACGACAACCTCTACCCGGACCACCAGACCGAGCAGGAGGCCGAGCAGCAGAACGCGGAGGAGTTCGCCTCCTCGCAGGACAGCGCCAAGGCCGCCGCCCTCCGCGAGCTCGGCTACAAGGTGGGGACCGACGTGATCGTCGGCTCGGTCGTCGCCGGCTCGCCCTCCCAGGGCCGGCTGCACGCGGGCGACACCGTCAAAGCCGTGGACGGCACCGCCGTCACCGCGCCGGAGCAGGTCGCCAAGCTCGTCACCCGCCACCGCCCCGGCCAGCCGGTGGTCTTCACCGTGGTCCCGAACGGCAAGGCCGCCTCCGCGGCCCGCACGGTGACCGTCACCACCGTCAAGGCCCCCGACGGCGACCGCGCCATGGTGGGCATCCAGCCCGGCACCAAGCACACCTTCCCGTTCAGCATCGACATCGGCCTGCAGGACGTCGGGGGGCCGAGCGCGGGGCTGATGTTCTCCCTCGGCATCGTCGACAAGCTGAGGCCGTCCGACATCACCGGCGGGAAGTTCGTCGCCGGCACGGGCACCATCACCGACGCGGGCAGGGTCGGCCCGATCGGCGGCATCTCCATGAAGACCATCGCCGCCCGCAACGCGGGGGCGCAGTACTTCCTCACCCCGGCCGAGAACTGCGCCGAGGCCGCCAGGGACACCCCGGCGGGACTCACCCTGGTGAAGGTGGAGACCCTGCACGGCGCGCTCGAGGCGCTGGACGCCATCCGCACCGGCGGCACCGCCGCGCTGCCGTCCTGCTCCCGCTGACGGCGGCCCGCTCCCGCCGGTGCCCGGAGGCCCGCTGACGGCCCGGCGGGCGCCGGGCCGTCCGGAGGGTGCGCCGGCCGCGCAGGGTCAGGCGAAGGTCGCCAGCAGCGCCTCGGAGAGGCCCGGGACCAGGCTCTCGCCGGTCAGCACCTCCCGGGCCGAGTCCTTCGACCGCAGCCGCAGCGCCGTCTCCCGGGAGCCGTCGCGCAGCACCGCCGCCGTGATCCGCACCTCCTGGCGCTCGGGGTGCTCGGCCACCCACGCGGCGAGCTGCTGCTCGTCCGCCCCCTCGGGCAGCTTCGCCTCGGCGTCCGGCGGCAGCATCAGCCGCTCCACCACCAGCGCGCAGCCGGACACCACGTCCGGCCAGGCGATGGTGCCGAGGAAGTCGTCGAGCGCCGCGCCCTCGGGCAGCTCGTCCTGTTCCACGGGCGTCAGGCCGCCGGGCTCGGCGCCCTCCAGCCCCAGCTGCTCGGCCAGGGCGGGCTCGCTGCTCAGCAGGCGGCCGGTGTCCACCAGGGCGAAGAGCCGCGCGGGCAGGTCCCAGCCCAGGGTGGCCGCGTAGCCGTCGATCTCCAGCACGGCGCGGGTCAGCGGGGTCGCGGCGGGGGGCAGGGCCGCGTCGGGGGTCTCGGGGTGCTCGGACATGGCCCTATCCTCACACGCCCGGCGGCCCCCGCCCCCCTCCCGGCGGCCCCCGCCCCCGCGCCCCGTCCGCCCCCGCCCCCGCGCCCCGTCCGCCCCCGCCCCCGCCGGGCGCCGCGGAGTGCGGGGGCCGGTAATCCGGGAGCCCCGGGAACTCGGCCGAATGCCGGGTAAGTTGCCTATCTGACGCTGACCGACCCACTGACGACAGAGGTGTGCACCTTGGTATTCCAGATGCCGGACCGCGGAGGGGCGGGGCCCTCCGGACCCCGGTTCAGAGTCGGCGCGTCCTCCCGGCGCTCCCGCGCCCTGCTGCTGACCGCCGGCGTGCTCGCGGTGCTGGCACTCCTCTTCGCCGTCTTCGCCGGGTTCTGGACCGACTGGCTCTGGTACCGCTCGCTGCACTACTCCTCGGTGTTCACCACCCGGCTGTGGACCAAGACCGGGCTCTTCGCGGTCTTCGGCCTGCTGATGGCCCTGACCGTCGGGCTGAACATCTGGCTCGCCCACCGCCTGCGCCCGCCGCTGAGCGCGATGTCCCCGGAGCAGCAGGGCCTCGACCGCTACCGCATGGGCGTCGCCCCCTACCGCCGCTGGGTGCTGCTGGGCGCCTCCGTGGTCACCGGCCTCATCGCCGGCGCCGCGGCGACCGGCCGCTGGCGGACCTGGCTCCAGTGGGTCAACGGCACCTCCTTCGGCACCCGGGACCCCCAGTTCCACAAGGACGTCTCCTTCTACGCCTTCGACCTGCCCTGGTACCGCTTCCTGCTCGACTTCGGCTTCAGCGCCGTGGTCGTCGCGCTGCTCGCCGCCGTGCTGGTGCACTACCTGTACGGGGGGCTGCGGCTGCAGGGCCCGGGGCGGCGGGTCTCCACCGCCGCGCAGGGCCACCTCGCGGTGCTGCTGGGCGTCTTCGTGGCGCTCAAGGCGGTCGCGTACTGGCTGGACCGGTACGGGCTGGCGCTCAAGTCCGGAGCCATCCGCGGCACCGACAGCTGGACCGGCCTGCGCTACGTCGACGCCAACGCCTACCTGCCGGCCAAGACCATCCTCTGCTGCGTCGCCGTCATCTGCGCGCTGCTCTTCCTCGTCACGCCGCTGCGCCGCACCTGGACGCTCCCGCTGGTCGGCTTCGGCCTGATGGTGCTCTCCGCGCTGCTGATCGGCGGGCTGTACCCGGCGATCGTGCAGCAGTTCCAGGTCAAGCCCAACGAGGCGAGCAAGGAGGCGCCGTACATCCGGAAGAACATCGACGCCACCAGGGCCGCCTACGGCATCGACGGGACGCGGGTCCAGCAGTACAGGGCCGCCGTCGACCCGGACCGCGCGGCGCTCGACAAGGACACCGCCACGCTCGGGAACATCCGCGTGCTGGACCCCAACATCGTCTCGCCCACCTTCACCCAGCGCGAGCAGCAGCGGTCCTACTACTCCTTCGCCTCGCCGCTGGACATCGACCGCTACGGCTCCGGCGCCGGCGTCCAGGACACCGTGATCGGCCTGCGCGAGCTCAACCTCGCGGGCGTCCCCAGCCGCAACTGGGTCAACGACCACTTCAAGTACACCCACGGCTACGCGGCCGTGACCGCCAAGGGCAACACCGTCGGCCCGGACGGCGACCCCGTCTTCACCGAGTCCGGCCTGCCGCCCCGGGGGCAGTTCCCCGCGGACACCAAGTGGCGCGTCTACTTCGGCGAGCGGACCACCGCGTACTCCGTCGTCGGCGGCTCCAACAAGGAGCTCGACTACTACGACCGGGACGCGGGCAAGGAGGTCACCTACACCTACGACGGCGGCGGCGGCGTCTCCCTGGACAACCCGCTCACCCGGGCCGCCTACGCGGTGAAGTTCTCCGAGCCGCAGCTGCTGTACTCCGGGGCGATCACCCCCGGCGCCAGGATCCTGTACGACCGCACCCCCAAGGAGCGCGTCGAGGCCGTGGCGCCCTGGCTGTCCATCGACGGCGACCCGTACCCCGTCGTGGTCGGCGGCAAGGTGAAGTGGGTGGTGGACGGCTACACCACCAGCAACGGCTACCCCTACGCCTCCCGCACCACCCTGGGCGACGTCACCGCCGACTCCCTCACCGCCGACGGGCGGCAGGTCCTGGCCCAGGCCGACCGGGTCAACTACATCCGCAACTCGGTCAAGGCCACCGTCGACGCCTTCACCGGCGAGGTCACCCTCTACCAGTGGGACGAGCGCGACCCGGTGCTGCGGACCTGGATGAAGTCCTTCCCCGGCACGGTGAAGCCCCGGTCCGCCATCGACCCGGCCCTGATGCAGCACCTGCGCTACCCGCAGGACCTCTTCAAGGTGCAGCGCGACCTGCTGACCCGCTACCACGTCACCGACCCGGCCGCGTTCTACGCCGGCAGCGACGTGTGGAAGGTGCCGACCGACCCGACCCGTGAGAACCGCGCCGACCAGCCCCCGTACTACCTGACGGTGCGGATGCCGGGCGAGCAGGCGGCGTTCTCGCTCACCACCAGCTTCGTGCCGTCCAACAGGCAGAACCTGGCGGCCTTCATGGCGGTGAACGCCAACCCCGGGCCGGACTACGGCAGGATGCACATCCTGACCATGCCGGAGCGCAGCGGGGACCAGGCGGTCCGCGGTCCGCAGCAGGTGCAGGCGAAGTTCAACTCCGACCCGCGCATCGCCTACGACATCAACCTGCTCAAGCAGGGCGACTCCTCGCTGGAGTACGGCAACCTGCTGACCCTGCCGGTCGGCGACGGCCTGCTCTACGTGGAGCCGGTCTACGTGCGCGGCAAGAACATCAACTACCCGCAGCTGAAGAAGGTGCTCGCCGTCTACGGCGGCAGCGACAACGTCGCCTACGCGGACACCCTCAAGGAGGCGCTGCAGCAGGTGCTCAAGGTGGACGCCGGCACCGTGCCGGAGCCCGGCGGCACCACGCCGCCGTCCGGCGGGACGCCGACCGCGCCGGGTTCGCCCACCGGCCCGGCGGGCCCCGCGAACCCCGCGAACCCCGCGAACCCCGCGAACCCCGCGGTGCAGAAGGCGCTGGACGACGCGCAGGCGGCCTTCCAGGCCGGCCAGGAGGCGCTCCGGAAGGGCGACTGGGCCGCCTACGGCGAGCAGCAGAAGAAGCTCCGGGACGCGCTCGACGCCGCGGTGAAGGCCCAGCGGCCGTCCGCCGCGCCGTCCGGTTCGCCGTCCCCCGTGCCCTCGGGGGCGCCCACGCCCGCACCGAGCCCCACGCCGTGACGGCGGGGCGGGGGGCGTCCGGCGTGACGCCCCCCGCCCGGGACGTGCTACGGTTGAGGCACAACGACGCGGGGTGGAGCAGCTCGGTAGCTCGCTGGGCTCATAACCCAGAGGTCGCAGGTTCAAATCCTGTCCCCGCTACTCCGTCGGAAGGCCCGGTGCACCAGCACCGGGCCTTCCGCTTTTCCCGGTCGCGGTTGCGGTCCGGGCTGCGGTTCCAACTCCGGCCTTCTTTCCCGGCGGCCCGGGCCTTCCCCTCCCCGGATCCCCGGCCGCTGCCGCGGCGGCTTTCCGCGGCCCCTTCCCGCCGGTTCTCCGGAACTCCGGCAGTCCGCGCGAAGGGGGTGCGGAGCGGTGCGGCGGAAAGCGATTCGTGGTCGCGGCGGAACGCGTGCTACGGTTGGGACACAACGACGCGGGGTGGAGCAGCTCGGTAGCTCGCTGGGCTCATAACCCAGAGGTCGCAGGTTCAAATCCTGTCCCCGCTACTCCGTCGGAAGGCCCGGTGCACCAGCACCGGGCCTTCCGCTTTTCCCGGCCCCCGCAGGATCCCGGACCGCCGCCCCGGCGGCTTTCCGCGGTCTTCCCTGGGATTGCGGCCCGTGACGGTTCGTGTCCGGACGGGAACGCGTCCACGGGGGTTCGCCGTCCCGGATGCGGGCAGCAGAACGACGGGTCGGAAAGCGATTCGTGGTCGCGGCGGAACGCGTGCTACGGTTGGGACACAACGACGCGGGGTGGAGCAGCTCGGTAGCTCGCTGGGCTCATAACCCAGAGGTCGCAGGTTCAAATCCTGTCCCCGCTACTGCGTCAGAAGGGCCCGCAGCCGATCAGGCTGCGGGCCCTTCTGCTGTCCGCCGGAGGCGTCCTCCCGTCTCCGGGCCGCGCCCCGGCGCTCCGCCGGCGGGGCGTCGACGCGGCGCCGGCGGGGCCCGCGCGGGCCGCCCCGCCGGACCCGGCGACACGCCGACGGGGTTTGTGGAGTTGATCTGTCGGGAAGTCGATAAAACGCTGAAGTAACATCAGGTCCTGCGGTATACCAGGTGTACGCGGCTTCCGGGTGGTGCGACGATGAGCGGCATGGGGGAGGGTGCAGAGGTTTTGAAGGGTCAGGTGCGTACGCCTGCAGGCGGATCGGGCTCGCTGCTCCACCGCCTCGCGGACACGCTCGCCGCCGTCTTCGCCGACCACGCCGACGACAACCCCTCGGGGGCGCTGCCCGCCCAGCGCTCCGGCGTGCACTCCCTGGTCGACCTCCAGGTCCCGCAGGCCGTCGCCCTCCTGGCCCCGCCCCGCAGCCCCCTGTCCGGCCGCGCCGCCGCCCTCCCGGCGGCGGACCCCGCCGGCGCGGACCTCCCGGGGGACCGCGCCGCCGGCCCGGACCCCTACCCGGCAGACCTCCCGGACGGCCCCGCGGAGGACGACGGCGGCCTGCCGCCGGGGCCCGGCACCGCCGACCGGTCCGCGTCCGCGGCCGGCTTCGAGGCCGCCCTCGCCGCCCGGGAGGAGGCGGCCCTGGAGGCCCGCTACCGCGGTGCCGCGGCGGCGGGCGACCCCGGCGCCGCCAGCCTGCTCGGCGCCCTGCTGCTGCGCCGCGGCGACCTGGAGGAGGCCGAGCCCCACCTGAGGCGCGCCGCCGCCGCGGGCCTGCGGCCCGCCGCCAACAACCTCGGCGTCCTCCTCCACCGGCGCGGCCTGCGCGAGGAGGCCGCCCAGTGGTGGCGGCAGGCGGCCGTCGCCGGGAGCGCGCCCGCCGCGCACGCCCTCGGCCTGCACCTGCGCGACCACGGCGACGAGTCGGGCGCCGAGTACTGGCTGCACTCCGCCGCCGACCAGGGGCACCCGCTGGGCGCCTACGCGCTCGCCGACCTGCTGGAGCACCGCCGCGACGTCCGCGCCGAGCGCTGGTTCCGCGCCGCCGCCGAGGCGGGGCACCGCGAGGCGTCGTACCGGCTCGCCCGGATGCGGGAGGCGGCGGGGGACAAGGAGACCGCCGGGACCTGGTACCGCACCGCCGCCGCCCGCGGCCACGCCCGCGCCGCCCTGCGGCTGGGCGTGCTGCTGGAGGAGCGCGGCGAGCGGGACGAGGCGGCCCGCTGGTACCGGCAGTCGGCCGACGGCGGCGAGCCCCGGGCCGCCTGCGCCCTCGGCTTCCTCCTGCGCGACTCCGGCGACACCGCCGCCGCGGCCGACTGGTGGCGGCAGGCGGCCGAGGGCGGGGACGGCAACGCCGCCAACGCGCTCGGGGCCCTGCACGCCGAACGGGGTGAGACGGCCCTCGCCGAGCGCTGGTACCGCGCCGCACTGGACGCGGGCGACCACAACGGCGCCTTCAACCTCGGCCTGCTGTGCGCCGCGGCCGGCCGCGGGGCGCAGGCCGAGCAGTGGTACCGGCGGGCGGCCTACGCCGGCCACCGTGAGGCGTGCAACGCCCTCGCCGTGCTGCTCCTCCAGCGCGACGACCCCTCCGGCGCCCTGCCCTGGTTCTCCAAGGCCGCCGAGGCGGGCAGCGTCGACGCGGCCTTCAACCTGGGCATCCTGCACGCCGCCCGCGGCGACCAGCACGAGGCCCAGGAGTGGTACGCCCGGGCGGCGGCCGAGGGCCACGGCGAGGCCGCCCTGCAGCTCGCCGTCGCCAGGGAGCGGCGCGGCGACCTGGACGCCGCGGAGCACCGCTACCGGCAGGCCGCCGGGGCGGGCTCGGCCGAGGCGGCCTTCCGGCTGGCCTCGCTGCTGGAGCGGCAGGGCGGCGACGGCGACGAGGCGGCCCGCTGGTACGAGGCCGCCGCCGAGGGCGGCCACAGCCGCGCGCAGGTGCGGATGGGCGTGCGGGCGGCGGCGCAGGGCGACGTGGACGCCGCGGAGGGCTGGTACCGGAGGGCGGCGGAGGCAGGGAGTCGCAGCGCGGCGTTCAACCTCGGCCTGCTGCTCGCCCGCGAGGGCGCGGAGGCGGCGGCGGTGCTCTGGTACACCCGGGCCGCCGACGCGGGCCACGGCCGGGCCGCACTGCGGCTGGCGCTGGCGTCCGTGCGGCGCGGGGACCTCGCGCAGGCCCGGAACTGGTGCCGGAGGGCGGCGGAGGCCGGGCCGGCCGAGGTGGCGGAGCGGGCCGGGCGCCTGCTGGAGGCGCTGGACGCCGAGCTGACCGCCTGACCCGCGGACGGGTACGGGCCCTCCGGGTCCCGCCCCGGGGGTCGGCCGGCCCCGGCGGGCGGGCGGCCCCGGCGGGCGGGCGGCCCGGTGCCGCTCCGGCGGTCTCCCGGGCCGTGCTCAGGCGGCGGTGGCGCTGCAGTCGGGGCAGGTGCCCCGGTAGGTCACCTCGACGTCGGAGACGGTGAAACCGAACCGCTCGCCGGACGGCAGGGCGGCCAGCGGGTCGCCGACCGGGTGCACGTCGCGGATCGTCCCGCAGTGCGAGCAGACCAGGTGCTGGTGTGCGTGGTGGGCGTTGGGGTCGTAGCGCCGGGCCCGGCCGTCGGTGCTGACCTCCAGCACCTCGCCCAGGGTCACCAGCTCGCCGAGGGTGTTGTAGACGGTGGCCCGGCTGATCTCCGGCAGCAGCCGCGCGGCCCGCGCGTGGACCTCGTCCGCGGTCAGGTGGACGTGGTCGCCGTCGAGCACCTCGGCGACGACCCTCCGCTGGGCGGTGAGCCGCCAGCCGCGGGTGCGCAGTCGTTCCAGGAGGTCGCTCATTCCGTCAGGATACCAGGGGATGTCCGAACCCGTAATATGTCGTGAATTGGTCATGATAGTGAATTGGACTTTGTCCATGTCGTGGTCGGGAGCGCGATCGCGAGGGTGGTCGGGATCGTGCGCCGTGGCCGCCCGACCCCGCGGAACTGCCCCGGTGGCGGCCCGGGACGGGCCCGGGCCGCCCGCGCCGCCGGGCGGACGCTCCCGCCGCGCACGGCCGGAACCCCGGGCGGCGGGTCCGGCTCGGAGGGCCCGGGCCGGCGGCGGGTTCGGGCCGGACGCCGATCGTGCGGGACGCCGATCGTGCGGGACGGGGATCGGGCCGGACGGGTTCAGGCCGGGACGGCGGCGGTGGACCCGGGGGCCGCCGTGCGGCCCGCGCCGACCCAGCAGCGCAGGACGTCCCGCACCGAGATGATGCCGGCGACCCCTCCGCCGTCGAGCACCACCAGGTGGCGGAAGCCGCCCCGCACCATGGCGGCGGCGGCCTGGTCGAGGGTCCACTCGGGTCCGGCGAAGACGACGTCGGTGGTCACGTGGGCGTGGGCGGTCTCCAGGTCGGGGTCCTGGCCGCGGCCGAGGGCGTTGAGGACGTCCCGCTCGGTGAGGATGCCGATCCCGCAGGTGTCGGGGTCGAGGACGACGGCGGCGCCGATGCGGCGCCCCGACATCAGGCGTGCGGCGTGGCGGAGGGTGTGGGCGGGGCCGATGGTGAGCACCACCGGACTCATGGCGTCGCGGACGAGCACGTGCGGACCACCTCCTGGGCAGGGGGGGCGGGCGAGCTCGGGAATCCCTTCACACATTCACAAGCTCCGGGATTCCCATGTTCACATGCCCGTGCCGCCCTGACCAGAGGGCCGGACGGAACCGGGGGAATCCGGCACCCCGGACGGTGCGCGGTGCCGTCCGCGGTCCGCCCGGCGGCGTCCGTGCCCGGCGTGCGCGCCGCCCGCGCCCGCACGGACGAGCCGTCACGCGCCGGTGTTCACGCGTCCGTGCCCGCACGCCCGCTTCCGCGCGCCCGCCGTCAGACGCTCAGCCGGGACAGCAGCTCCCCGTGCAGGATCCCGTTGGAGGCCGCCGCGTCCGCGCCCCCGGGCCCGTCCACCCCGTCCAGGCCGGTGAAGCGGCCGCCCGCCTCCTGCACCACGATGCAGGGCGCCGCCATGTCCCACAGCGACAGCTCCGGCTCCGCCGCGATGTCCACCGCCCCCTCGGCCACCATCATGTAGGACCAGAAGTCGCCGTAGGCGCGGGTCCGCCAGCAGGACCGGGTGAGGTCGAGGAAGGGCTCCAGCCGTCCGCGCTCCTCCCAGCCCGACAGCGAGGAGTACGAGAACGAGGCGTCCTCCAGCCGCGACACCCCGGAGACGTGGATCCGGCTCGCCCGGGTCAGGTCCCGCCCGGTGTAGGCGCCCGCCCCCCGGGCCGCCCACCAGCGGCGGCCCAGCGCCGGTGCGGAGACGATGCCGACCACCGGCTGCTCGCCGTCCGGCCCCAGCTCCAGCAGGGCGATCAGGGTGGCCCAGACCGGCACGCCGCGCACGTAGTTCTTGGTGCCGTCGATCGGGTCGATCACCCAGCGGCGCGGCCCGGTGCCCCGCCGCCCGAACTCCTCGCCCATCACGGCGTCGCGCGGCCGGGCGCGCTGCAGGACGCCGGCCACCAGCTCCTCGGCCGCCTTGTCGGCGTCGCTGACCGGCGTGAGGTCCGGCTTGGTCTCCACCTCCAGGTCGAGGGCCCGGAAGCGCTCCAGGGTGACGGAGTCGGCCGAGTCGGCGAGGACGTGGGCGAGGCGGAGGTCGTCGTGGTAGTCCGGCATGGCCTCACCGTAGCCACCCGCGCGCCCGCGGGTCACCTCGGCTCGCGCGCGGTGCGCCCCGGCTCGTGCGCCCGGCGGATGCGGCCCCGTCCGATCGGGGGGTCCGGACGGGGCCCCGCATGGCTACTGTGGCCCCATGGGACAGCGGGCAGCGGGACCGGCCGCCGGCGGCGCGGCCGCCACGGACATCTCCGACCACGAGCTGGTGACCCTCTACGGGCTGCTGCTGGAGGGGTGCGTCCGCACCGAGCGCCGGGTGCGCGTCGAGCGGGTGGCGGGGGTGGACCTGCCCGGTCCCTGGTTCGAGGTGCTGGTCAGACTGCTGCGCACCCCCGGCCGCCGGCTGCCGATGACGCGGCTGGCCCACGACGTCTCCCTCACCAGCGGCGGCTTCACCAAGCTCGCCGACCGGATGGCCGCGGCGGGCCTGATCGACCGTCAGCCCTGCCCCGGCGACCGCCGGGTCACCTACACGGTGCTCACCCCGCGCGGCGCGCGGCTCGCCGAGGAGGGGCACCGCCGCCACGCGGCCCTGCTGCGGCGGCACTTCCTGGCCCCGCTGGGGGCGGACCGTGCCGACCAGCTGGCCGCGCTCATGCAGGTGCTGAGGGACGCCAACAGCGACCCCGGCGAGGAGTGAGCCGCCCGGCGGTCCGCCGGACCCGCGGCACCGGCCCGCCGGGCCGGTCCGCCCGGTGCTCCGGCCCGCTCCGTGCTCCCGCCCGCTCAGTGCGCCGTGCCGCTGAGCTGCAGGCCGACCGCCCCGGCCACGACCAGGGCGATCGAGACCAGCTTCAGCGTGTTCGTGCTCTCGCCGAGCCAGATCATGCCGTACGTGGCGCTGCCCGCCGCGCCGATCCCGGTCCAGACCGCGTACGCGGGACCGACCGGCAGGTGCTTGAGGGAGAGCGTGAGCAGGCCGAAGCTCGCCAGCGCGAAGCAGCAGAAGGCGACGGTGGGCCAGAGGCGGGAGAACCCGTCGCTGAGCTTGAGGCAGACCGCGAAGCCCGTCTCGAACAGGCCCGCGCAGACCACCAGCAGCCATGCCATGGACACATCCCCCAAGGTTCGGTTCCGGCCGACGTGCCGACGTGCGCGCCGCCGCACCCGCGGTTCCCACCCGTCCGGTGGCCGGTCTCCCCGCGGGCGCGGCGGCGGCCGACCGCCCGGAGGCGGTCGGCCGCGCGTCCGCTTACGGAGAGTATGCACGCCGGGGCGCCCCCGCGGCCGCCCGGCGTACGCGGCTCGTCCGCGGCCGGCCCGGCGGTGCCCGGCCGCGCGGGGGGAGGGGCGGGTCAGTCGTCCTCGCGGGTGTCGCGGGCGGCCAGCAGCCGCCGCAGCGAGTACAGCCGCGCCGGGTCGGCCTTGCCGGCCTCCACCCAGGCGTCCAGCGCGCAGTCCGGCTCGTCGTGGCTGCAGGCGCGCGGGCAGTCCGCGGTCCCCGGGTCCAGGTCGGGGAAGGCGTGGATCACCCGGGAGGGGTCCACGTGGGAGAGGCCGAAGGACCGGAAGCCGGGGGTGTCGATGACCCAGCCCGGCGCCAGGGCCCGCTTCGAGCCGGGCTTCGCCCCCGGCGGCGCGGGGAGCCGCAGCGCGAGCGCCGAGGTGGTGGTGTGCCGGCCGCGGCCGGTGACGGCGTTGACCTGCCCGGTGGCCCGCTGCCGGTCCGGGACCAGGCCGTTGACCAGGGTCGTCTTGCCGACGCCGGAGTGGCCGACGAAGACGGTGGCGCGGTCGCGCAGCAGCTCGCGCACCGTCTCGGCGTTCTCCTCGTCCAGGTCGTCGCGGCGGGTCACGACGTGGCGGATCCCCAGCGGCGCGTACACCTCCAGCAGCGGGTCGGCGGGCGCCAGGTCGGACTTGGTGAGGATGAGCAGCGGTTCCATCCCCGCGTCGTACGCCGCCACCAGGCAGCGGTCGATCAGCCGGGGCCGCGGCTCGGGGTCGGCGAGGGCGGTGACGATGGCGAGCTGGTCGGCGTTGGCCACCACCACCCGCTCGTACGGGTCGTCGTCGTCCGCGGTGCGCCGCAGCACCGACGTGCGGTCCTCGACCCGGACGATCCGGGCCAGGCTGTCGGGCTCGCCCGACAGGTCCCCGACGAGGGCCACCCGGTCGCCGACCACCACGCCCTTGCGGCCCAGCTCGCGGGCCTTCATCGCGGTGACCGACCGCTCCTGCCGGGTCCCGGCGTCCACCAGGCAGGTGAGCCGGCCCCGGTCCACGGTGAGGACCATCGCCTCGGCGGCGTCCTCGTGCTTGGGGCGGGTGCGGGTGCGGGGGCGCGAGCCCCGCCGTGCGGGGCGGGCCCGGATGTCGTCCTCGTCGGAGTCCTTGCCGTAGCGGCGCATGCGGGGTGTCAGGCCTTCGGGTCGTGCGGGTTCGGGCGGTTCGTCACGGGGGGTCCTCTGCCGGTGGGCGGGCGGTCAGGCGGTGGCCGGCGCGGCGGAGCCGGCCAGCATGGCGGTCCACAGGCCGGGGAAGTCGGGGAGGGTCTTGCCGGTGGTGGCGACGTCCTCCACCTGCACGCCGGGCACGGCCAGGCCGAGCACGGCGGCGGCGGTGGCCAGCCGGTGGTCCTCGTAGGTGCGGAAGACGCCGCCGTGCAGCGGGCGGGGGCGGATCCGCAGGCCGTCCGCGGTCTCGGTGACGTCGCCGCCCAGCCCGTTCAGCTCCTTGGCGAGCGCCGCCAGGCGGTCGGTCTCGTGCAGCCGCAGGTGGGCGATGCCGTACAGGTGGGACTCGGAGTCGGCCAGCGCCGCCACCGCCGCGACCACGGGGGTGAGCTCGCCGACCTCGTGCAGGTCGGCCTCGATGCCGAGGATCCGGCCGCCGCCGGCCATGGTCAGGCCCTCGTCGCCGATCCCGCAGGAGCCGCCCATGGCGGTGAGGATCTCCCGCAGGCGGTCGCCGGGCTGCGTGGTGCGCCGCGGCCAGTCGCGGACGGTGACCCGGCCGCCGGTGACCAGCGCCGCGGCCAGGAACGGCGCCGCGTTGGACAGGTCGGGCTCGACGACCAGGTCGCAGCCGAGCAGGGCGCCGGGGGTCACCCGCCAGACGTCGGCCTCGCCGCCGTCCTCGGGCGCGTCCACCTGCGCGCCGGCCGCCCGCAGCATCTCCACCGTCATCCGGATGTGCGGCAGGGACGGCAGCGGCCCGCCGACGTGCCGCACCTCCAGGCCCTGGTTGTACCGGGCGCCGGAGAGCAGCAGCGCGCTGACGAACTGCGACGAGGAGGAGGCGTCCACGGTGACCGTGCCGCCGTCCAGGGCGCCGGTGCCGTGCACGGTGAGCGGCAGGGCGCCGCGGCCCTCGTCGTCGATCCGCGCGCCGAGGGCGCGCAGCGCGTCGATCACGCCGTGCAGCGGCCGCTCGTGGGAGCGGGGGTCCCCGTCGAAGTGGACCGGGCCGTCGGCCAGCACGGCGACCGGCGGCAGGAACCGCATCACGGTGCCCGCGTTGCCCACATCCACCGAGGCCGGGCCGCGCAGGCCGGCCGGGATGACCCGCCAGGCGTCGCCGCCGCCGGTGCCGCCGGTGGCGTTGTTGACGGTGTCCTCGATGCCCACGCCCAGCGACCGCAGCGCGGACGCCATCAGCAGGGTGTCCCGGCTGCGCAGCGGGCGCCGGATCCAGCCGGGCTCCGAGGCGAGGGCGGCCAGCACCAGCGCGCGGTTGGTGACCGACTTGGAGCCGGGCACGGTGACGGTGGCGTCCACGGCGGAGGACGCGGTCGGGGCGGGCCAGAGGTCATCGGTCATGCCGCAAGCGTAGAGGGTCCGGGCTCCGCGGCCCCCGAGCCGTCCGTCCGCCGGACGGCGGGTCCGCGTCCCGGCGCCGCCCCTCAGCGGGCGGTCAGCCAGCTGGCCCCCGCGAGCAGGCCGGCCAGCGCGGTGACCAGGAAGAGCCCCACCCAGAGCACCGGGGCCACCCCGGTCAGCCGGCCGAGCTGGTCGGCGTCCGAGTCGGGCGCCCCGCCGTGCCGCCGCTTGCGCTGCAGCTCCACCACCGGGCGCACCCCCGACAGCAGCAGGAACCACACGCCCAGGTAGGCGAAGGCGGCCTGCACCCGGTCGCCCGCGTACCAGGAGACCAGCAGGAAGGCCGCGCCGGTGGCCACGACCGTCAGCACCCCGAAGGCGTTGCGGACCATCACCAGCAGCCCGGCCAGCAGCGCCGTCGCCGTCCACAGCAGCGCCGTGACGTGCCCCGAGGCCAGCAGCGCCGCCCCGCCCAGGCCGAGCAGCGGCGGGGCGAGGTAGCCGGCCGCGGCGGTCAGCACCATGCCCGCGCCGGTGGGCCGGCCCGAGGAGACGGTGAGGCCGGAGGTGTCCGAGTGGAGCCGGATGCCGGACAGGCGGCGCCCGGTGAGCAGGGCCGTCAGGCCGTGGCCCCCCTCGTGGGCGATGGTGACGACGGCGCGGCTCACCCGCCACAGCGGCGGTGCGAGCACGGCGGCGAGCGCCACCGCGCCGGTGGCGAGCACCAGCCAGGCGGGCGGGTCGGGCTGGGTGCCGGTGACGCGGCTCCAGGCGTCGCCGATGCCGTGCCCGACCGTCGCAGCCGTTCCCGCCGCCGTCTCCACCACCGCGTCCTCCGTATCGCCGACCTCCCGGGGCACCGGCCCGGGGCGCCCGTCCGGGGCGCCCTGCCCGGGGGTCCGCCCCGGACGCGGCTCCGGGACGCCCGTCCGGACGCCCCTGCGGCGCGCCCGTCCCCGACGTCCCTCCGGTGCCCGGCCGCCCGAGGGGAACGGGCAGCTTCGCACGGGAGGACGAGCGGAGGCCAGTCCCCGGTTCGCCCCGGGGCCGCCCCGCGGTGGGGCCCGCGCGTGGCAGGGTGGACGCATGTGCGGTCGCTATGCGTCGGGCCGGAGGCCCGAGGACCTGGTCGAGCTGTTCGGGGTGGAGCGGTGGGACCCCACCGAGACCATCGCGCCGGACTGGAACGTGGCCCCCACCAAACCCGTGTGGGCGGTCATGGACCGGCCACCGAAGGACGCCCCTCCCGAGGGCGCCCCGCCGGAGGGGGCGGACCGGCCGGTCCGCCAGCTCCACGTGCTGCGCTGGGGCCTGGTCCCCTCCTGGTCGAGGACGCCCGAGGCCGGCGTCAAGATGATCAACGCCCGTGCGGAGACCGTCCACGAGAAGCCCGCCTACCGCCGCGCCTTCGCCTCCCGCCGCTGCCTGCTGCCCGCCGACGGCTACTACGAGTGGCACACCCCGGAGACCGCCCCGGACGGGCCGAAGGGGCGCGCCCGCAAGCAGCCGTACTACATCACCCCCGCCGACGGCTCGGTCATGGCGATGGCCGGCCTGTACGAGTGGTGGCGCGACCGCTCCCGCCCCGCCGACGACCCCGGGGCGTGGCTGTGCACCTGCACCGTGCTCACCACCGACGCCGAGGACGCCCTCGGCCGCATCCACCCCCGGATGCCGCTGCTGGTGGAGCCCGGCGGGTACGACGCCTGGCTCGACCCGGACCGCAGCGACCCCGACGAGCTGCGCTCGCTGCTGGTGCCCCCGGCCGCCGGGAGGCTCGCCGCGCGCCCGGTCTCCCCGGCGGTGAACAATGTGCGCAACAACGGCCCGCAGCTGACCGAGCCGATCCCCGCCGACCAGGTGCTGGGCGACGCCACGCTGTTCTGACGCCCCGGCCCGCCCCGGGCCCGGCCGTGGCCGCCGCAGCAGGAGGAGCAGCACGTGGAGCGCAGGACCGTCGCCACCCCGGCCGGGGACGCCCGGGTGTCGCTGGCCCGGGCCGGGGGGCGCCCCCGGGCGCTGCTGGCGCTCGGGCACGGCGCCGGCGGCGGCGTGGAGGCCCGCGACCTGCAGGCGGTCGCCGCCGCGCTGCCGCCCCTCGGCGTCACGGTCGCCCTGGTCGAGCAGCCCTGGCGGGTCGCGGGCCGGAAGGTCGCCCCCGCCCCGGCGGCGCTGGACACCGGCTGGCTTCCCGTCGCGGAGGCGCTGGCCGCCGACGCGGACGGGATCCCGCTGCTGGTCGGCGGCCGCAGCGCGGGCGCCCGCGTCGCCTGCCGCACCGCGCTGCGCAGCGGCGCCGCGGGGGTCGTGGCGCTGGCGTTCCCGCTGCACCCGCCGGGGAGGCCGGAGCGCAGCCGGGCCGGGGAGCTGACCGGGGCCGGCGTGCCGGTCCTGGTGGTGCAGGGCCTGCGGGACCCCTTCGGACGGCCCGGGGAGTTCCCGGCGCCGCCGCCCGGCGGCGCCCTGGTCGCGGTGCCCGGCGCGGACCACGGCTTCGCCGTGCCGAGGCGCGGCGCGCCGACGCAGGAGGAGGCGCTCGCCGCGGTCGCCGGGGCCGTGGCCGACTGGGTGCTGCGCCTCGCCGGGTGACGCCCCGCGCGGCCGCGCGGACCCCTCGCGGGGGCCAGTCCCCGGCCGGTGCCCGCCTCCCGGGAATGTCCGGGACGCCGCCGCGGTTGAGCACCGGTGTAGGTACACACGTCGGTGGAAAGGCAGTGCCCATGGGCTCGATCGCTTGCCCCGAGCGCCGCGGGGAGAAGGCGGGCAACCCCGCCGCCCTCTGGTCGGAGTGGCTTGTCGCGGGCGAGAAGACCCCCGGCCCGATATCCTCCCTTTCTAGCCGGACCACCACGGGCCGGCCACGCGTCACCGAGGAGGTGGGTCCGGTCGCCGGGACCGAGGACGACGCCGGGGCTGCGGAGAACGTAGGCCGGGAGCTCAGCGGGGAGGAGCTGGCCGACGCCATCGGCGAGGACACCTTCCGCGTCCCCGCCGGGGAGTCGGAGGACTCGCGCCGCGAGCGGTTCGAGCGCGACGCCCTGGGTTATCTGGACCAGATGTACTCCGCCGCGCTGCGCATGACGCGCAACCCCGCGGACGCCGAGGACCTGCTCCAGGAGACCTTCGCCAAGGCGTACGCCTCCTTCCACCAGTTCCGCGAGGGCACCAACCTCAAGGCCTGGCTGTACCGGATCCTCACCAACACCTTCATCAACTCCTACCGCAAGAAGCAGCGGGAGCCCCAGCGCACCGGGGCCGAGGAGATCGAGGACTGGCAGCTGGCCCGCGCCGAGTCGCACATGTCGACCGGCCTGCGCTCCGCCGAGGCCCAGGCGCTGGACCACCTCCCGGACAGCGACGTGAAGGAGGCCCTCCAGGCGATCCCGGAGGAGTTCCGCATCGCGGTCTACCTCGCGGACGTCGAGGGCTTTGCCTACAAGGAGATCGCCGACATCATGGGTACCCCCATCGGTACCGTGATGTCCCGTCTCCACCGGGGGCGCCGTCAGCTGCGCGGGCTGCTCGAGGACTACGCCAGGGACCGGGGGCTGGTCCCGGCCGGCAGTGGGGCGGGTGCGGGGGACGAGGCGAAGGGCTCGGGCACATGAGCTGCGGTAACCCGCACGAGACGGACTGCGGAGAGGTGCTCGACCACCTCTACGAGTACCTCGACAACGAGATGGACGAGGGCGACTGCGCCAAGCTCCGCCAGCACTTCGAGGAGTGCTCCCCCTGCCTGGAGAAGTACGGGCTGGAGCAGGCCATCAAGGCGCTGATCAAGCGGTCCTGCGGCTGCGACGCGGCCCCCAGCGACCTGCGCAGCAAGGTGCTGGCGCGGATCGACTCCATCCGGACGGCCCAGCGCGCCGACACCGCCTACGCCGCGGCGGAGGCCCTCCCGCAGGAGTGAGCGGCGCGGCCGGTCCGCCCGCCGGCCCGGCCCGCCGCCCCGGGGCGTGACGGGACCCGGCCGGCCTGCGGACCGGCCGCACCCGCACCCCGCGGCGGACGCGCCGGGGCCCGTCCCGGCCTCCGGCGGGCAGCCGCCCGCGCCCGGTGTCACCCGAACGTGGGAATCAGGCTGCGCCGACCCGGCCAATCCGGCGAGCGGCCCGTCCGAGGCCCGTCCGCGGCCTATCCTCCGTGGCGGGCGGTCCGCACCACCGGGGCCGCCGTACCCGACCGGTACGGAGGCCGTCATCGCTGCCGATCCCGCGGAGCCCGGCCCGGGCGCCGCGCTCCCTCCCGCCGCCCGGATCTGCCTGACCGCGGCCGCCGCAGCCGCCGTGCCCTGCCTGCTGCCGCTGCTCCCGCCCCTCCGGGAGGCCCTGCCGGCGGCGCGCTGGGCGGGCGCGCCCGTGCCCTGGTCCCGGCTCGCCGTCCTCACCCTCCTGTACGCCGGCTGCGACCTGATCGCCCGCGGCCTCCCCGCCCGCACCGGCCCGCGGGACCGCACCGGCCCGCGGGACCGCGCCGACCTGCCGTGCGACGCGCTGCCGCCCCTCCCGTCCCGGGCGGAGGCCGCCGCCAGCGGGGCCTTCCTCCCCGTGCTGCTCGCGGGCGCGCTGATGCTGCCGCCCTCGGCCGCCGCCCTCGCCGCCCTCCCCGCCGCCCTGCTCGGCCGGGTGCCGCCGCCCCGCGCGGCCCGCCGGCTGTGGAACGCCTCCCAGCTCGCCCTCTCCGCCTTCGCCGCCGCCGCCGCCTTCCGGCTGCTGCACGGCCCGGCGCTGCTGCTCGGCGCCCGGTTCCCCGGTGCGCTGCTCCCCGCCGCGGCCGCCGCCGCCGTGTTCTGCCTGGTCAACGGCGTCCTGCTGGGCCTGGTCACCGGCCTCGCCGACCCGTCGTCCCGCCGTCCCGCCCCCCGGGGCGGCATCCTGCTGCGCAGCGCCGTCCCCTGCCTCGTCCACGGCATGGCCGCTCTGGTGATGGCCGCCCTGTGGCAGGGCCCCTACGGCGCCTTCGCCGCCGTCGTCGCCCTGCTGCCGCTCTCCGTCTCCTGCTGGGTGTACGCCCAGTACCACCGCGAGCAGGCCGCGCACCGCGCGACCGTGCGGGCCCTGGTGCAGGCCGTCGAGATCAAGGACGAGTACACCCGGGGCCACAGCGAGCGCGTCGGGCGGGCCGCGGTGCTCATCGCCCGCCAGATCGGCATGGCCGAGGAGCGCCTCCACTCGCTGCGGTTCGCCGGGATCCTGCACGACGTGGGCAAGCTCGGCGTGCCCACCCCGCTGCTCCGCAAGAACGGCCCGCTCACCCCGGAGGAGCGGCGCGCCGTGGAGCTGCACCCCGAGTACGGGCACGAGATGGTCCGCGGCATCGGCTTCCTCCGCGAGGCCCGGGCCGGGATCCTGCACCACCACGAACGCGTCGACGGCCGCGGCTACCCCTACGGCCTCGCGGGGGAGGAGATCCCCGAGTTCGCCCGGGTGATCGCGGTGGCCGACGCCTTCGACTCCATGACCTCCACCCGCTCCTACCGCCGCGGCAGGCCCGTCCACGAGGCCGTGGAGGAGCTGCACCGCTGCTCGGGCACCCAGTTCGACCCGCGGATGGTCCGGGCCCTGGTCACCGCCGTCGAACTCCACGGCTGGCGGCCCGCCGCACCCCCGCCCGGCGGCTACGCGGGCGAGGTCCCGGACATCCCCCTGGGCCTGCCCGACCCCGACCCCGACCCCGACCCCGTCCCCGGATCCGCACACGCCGCCGCCCCCGCGCAGGTGCCCGCAGCCGCGCCGGGCCCCCGCCCGGACCGGCGGACCGCCGCACCCGCGCCCGCGCCCGCCCCCGCCCCCGCCCCCGCGCCCGCCCCCGCCGCCGACGCCGGCGTCGAGGACACCGCCCGGCCGGGCCGCCGGTGAGCGCGCCCCCGGCCGCCCGCCGGCCGCTGGACCGGGCGGCGCCCCGCCCCCCGCGGCCCGTCCCGCGCCCTCCCGCCGCGCCGGTGCCCCTGGCCGCGGTCGCCGCCGTGCACGCCGCCGCCGTCGCCCTCGTCCTCGCCGCCGCCGCGGCCGTCCTGGCCGGCGGCCTCGCCGACGTCCGCGCCGCCCTGGCCTTCGGCGCCCTGATCGCGGCCGGCGAGGCCGTCCGCATCACCCTCCCCGGCGACCGCGAGCTGGCCCCCGTCGGAGCCGCCGGAGCGCTCGCGTACGCCCTGCTGGGACCCCTGCGCGGGCTGCCCACCGGCCACGGCGTGCTCCAGACCGTCGCCGTGACCGCCGCCGCCGGACTGCTGGGCACCCTGCCGTACACGCTGCGCGGCCGCGCCCCGCAGCCCGACCGGGCCGCCCGCCGCCTCCTCACCACCGCCTTCGCCGCCGTCCTCTTCCAGCCGCTCTACAACTCCGGCGCCCTCGACCGGGTCGCCACCCGCGGCGCCCAGTACGGGCTCGTCCTCGCCGCCGCCGCCGTCCTCGCCGCGCTCTTCGACGTCGTCCTCGCCGCGCTGCTGCGCAGCGCCCGCGCCCGGATCCGCTTCGGCCCCGCCCTCGTCGCCGAGCTGCACGCCCTGCCCGGCATCGGCTCGGCGATCGCGGCCACCGGCCTGGTCATCAGCCTCGGCGCGGGCGAGATCGGCCTCTGGGCGCTGCCCGTCTTCTCCGTCCCGCTGCTGCTCACCCAGCTCTCCTTCCGCCGGTACGGGGCGACCGCCGCCACCCGGCGGCAGAGCGTCGCCGCGCTGGCCCGCGCCACCGAGGTCGCCGGCTACACGCTGCCCGGCCACGCCCGCCGTGTCGCGGCGCTCTCCCGCGCCGTCGGGAGCCGCCTGGGCCTGCCCGGACGGGACCTGGAGCTGCTGGAGTGCGCCGCGCTCATGCACGACATCGGCCAGCTCTCGCTGGTGGAGCCGGTGCCCGGCGGCGCCACCGCCCTGCTGCCGCCCGAGGAGCAGCGGCGGATCGCCCGACTCGGCAGCGAGGTGATCCGGCACACCGGCGTCCCGCCCGAGGTGGCGGTCTTCGTCGAACTGCAGGCGCGCCCGTACCGCGCGGCCGACGGCCGCCGCGACCCCGCCGTGCCCACCGCCTCGCGCATCATCCGGGCCGCCAACGCCTACGACGACCTGGTCTGCGACGACCCCCGGCTGGCCCGCCGCCTGGAGGTCCTGGAGCAGCTCCGCCTGGAGACCGGCCGCGCGTACGACCCCCGGGTGGTGGAGGCGCTGACCGCGGTCTGCACCGGGGCCGGCCCCGCGGGACCGGCGGACGACCGGCGCCGGGGGCGTCCCGCATGGTTGGATGCGGCGGCGGAGTGGGAGGAGCAGGGCGGGGCCGTGTCCGTCCGGGCACCGCTCCGCGCATCGTGGACGAGGAACGGGGCAGGGGGCCGTCATGAGTGAGCGGACCGGGGCAGGGCCGGCGTCCGCCGGCGGGCAGGTCCGGGCCTCCGGGGGCGGCCTGCCGGCGGCCATCGCGTAGCGCTCCGGCTCCGCCCGCCGTACTGTGCGGGCGTGGACCGGACCGGCCCGCGCGACGGCACCCCGCCCGCCGCGGCGGCGCCGCCCGCCGCGCGAGCCGGAGGAACGACCGACCAGAGGACGACCAGAGGACAACGGCAGGGACGACGTGAGGATCTTCCACCGGGCGAGGCACCGGCCGTCCGCCACCTGGCGGCAGACGACCGACCGGGCCTTCACGCTCATCGGCAACGGGCGCTACGAGGACGCGGGCGCCCTGCTCGTCATGGCCGCCGACCTGGAGCCCTGGCTCTCCGACTCCTGGTACAACCTCGCGCTGCTGCACAAGTTCCGCCGGGACTGGGAGCAGGCGCGCGCCGCCGGGCTGCGCGCCGTCGCCCTGCTCGACCGCGCCCACGGCGCCCCCGACTGGTGGAACCTCGGCATAGCCGCCACCGCGCTTCAGGACTGGCCGCTCGCCCGCCGCGCCTGGCAGGCGTACGGCCTGCGGGTGCCCGCGGGCGAGGGGCCGGTGCGCCTCGACTTCGGCACCACCCCGGTCCGGCTCTCCCCGGAGGGCGAGTCCGAGGTCGTCTGGGGCCGCCGCCTGGACCCGGCCCGGGTCGAGGTGCTGTCCATCCCGCTGCCGTCCTCCGGCCGCCGCTGGGGCGAGGTGGTGCTGCACGACGGCGCCCCGCACGGCGAGCGCGTCGCCGACGGCGTGGCCTACCCCGTCTTCGACGAGATCGAGCTGTGGGCCCCCTCGCCGGTCCCCACCCACGTGGTGCTGCTCCAGGCCGCCACCGAGCCCGACCGCGACGCCCTGGAGCGGCTGGTCGCCGACGCGGGCTACGCCGCCGAGGACTGGACCTCCTCCGTGCGGCTGCTCTGCCGGACCTGCTCCGAGAGCCGCATGGACACCGACGACGGCAGCGCCGACCACCACGACCCGCACGACGACGGCGACGCCGCCCACCCCGGGCACCTCAGCCACCTCAGCCACCGCGGGGAGGGCCTGTCGTGGATCGCGGAGCGCGAGTGCGGCATCGCCGCCCCCGCCGACCGGGTCGGCCCGCTGCTGGACGAGTGGGTCGCCGCGGCCCCCGGCACGCGCGCCTACCGGGACCTGGAGGAGGTCTGCTGAACCGCGGCAGGTAAGGGGCGCGGACCGGCCCCGGACCCGTACGCTGGGATCCGCACAGCCCGGGCACCCCGCAGGCGGACCTGCGGGCGCCCTCCAGGCCCCTCCAGGAAGACGAAGCGGAACAGCGATGGCGGAGCAGCACGAGCACGACACCCCCACCACCCGTGAGGGCGGCACCGACGAGGCGGCGGCGCCCGGGTCCCCCGAGGCGCCCGTGAAGGTGGTCGGGGAGGAGCCGGACACCTCCCGCGGCACCGTCCGGCCGGTCACCGTCGTCGGCAACCCCGTCCTGCACCGCCCCTGCCGGACCGTCACCGACTTCGACGCCGCCCTCGCGTCCCTCATCGACGACATGTTCGTCTCCATGTACGCCGCCGACGGCGTGGGCCTGGCGGCCAACCAGATCGGCGTCGACGCCCGCGTCTTCGTCTACGACTGCCCCGACGACGAGGGCGTCCGCCACGTCGGGTACGTCGTCAACCCGGTCCTGGAGGACCTGGACGCCTCCCGCCGCCTCCTCGACGAGTCCCCCGAGGGCTGCCTCTCCGTGCCGGGCGCCTACGCCGAGCTGGCCCGGCCCGACTACGCGGCGGTCACCGGGCAGGACCGGGACGGCAACGGGATCCGGGTGGAGGGCACCGGCTTCTTCGCCCGCTGCCTCCAGCACGAGACGGACCACCTGAACGGCTACCTCTACATCGACCGCCTCTCCAGGCGCGACCGCAAGGACGCGCTGCGGCAGATGGCCGAGTCCACCCCCAAGTACGCCACCGTGCCCAACGACTGAGCGGCACCGCCGTGCGCGGGACCGGCCCCCGGCCGGCCCCGCGCACGCCCGCGGGGCGGCCGGCGGCCGCTCAGAAGTCGTCGTCGAAGGAGACCGAGCCCTCCACCGCCACCTGGTAGGCGGACACGCGGCGCTCGAAGAAGTTGGTCAGCTCCTGGACGTTCTGCAGCTCCATGAACCCGAAGGGATTCGCCGAGCCGTAGCGCGGCGGCAGGCCGAGGCGGGCGAGGCGCTGGTCGGCGACGCACTCCAGGTACTGCCGCATCGAGTCGGTGTTCATCCCCGGCAGCCCGTCGCCGCACAGGTCCCGCGCGAACTGCAGCTCCGCCTCGACGGCCTCCTCCAGCATCGCCGTGACCTGCCGGCCCATCTCCTCGTCGAAGAGGTCCGGCTCCTCCTCGCGCACGGTGTCCACCACCTGGAAGGCGAAGTCCATGTGCATGGACTCGTCGCGGAACACCCAGTTGGTGCCGGTCGCCAGCCCGTGCAGCAGGCCGCGGCTGCGGAACCAGTAGACGTAGGCGAAGGCGCCGTAGAAGAACAGGCCCTCGATGCAGGCCGCGAAGCAGACCAGGTTGAGCAGGAACCGGCGGCGGTCCTCCCTCGTCTCCAGCCGCTCGACCCGCTCCACCCCCTCGCCCCCCTCCAGGGAGGCCATCCAGCGGAAGCAGAACTGCGCCTTCTCCCGGATGGAGGGGATGTTCTCCACGGCGGCGAAGGCGGCCGCGCGGTCGTCCGGGTCGGGCAGGTAGGTGTCCAGCAGGGTCAGGTAGAACTGGACGTGGACGGCCTCCTCGAAGAGCTGCCGGGAGAGGTAGAGCCGCGCCTCGGGCGAGTTGATGTGCCGGTACAGGGTCAGCACCAGGTTGTTCGCCACGATGGAGTCGCCCGTGGCGAAGAAGGCGACCAGCCGCCCCAGCAGGTGGCGCTCGCCCGGGCCCAGCTTCGCCAGGTCGGCGACGTCGGAGTGCAGGTCCACCTCCTCCACGGTCCAGGTGTTGCGGATGGCGTCCCGGTACCGGTCGTAGAAGGCCGGGTAGCGCATGGGCCGCAGGGTCAGCTCGAAGCCCGGGTCGAGGAGGTTCTTCTCACGGTCCGTCACTGGCAGGCCTCGCAGGACTCGGGGTTCTCCAGGGAGCAGGCGGCGGCCTGCTCCTCCGGGGTGGGCGTGGGGGCGGAGGAGGGTGCCGCCGTGCCGGCGGCGGCGCGGGCGATGCGGGTCGCGGGCCGGGACCGCAGGTAGTAGGTGGTCTTCAGGCCCGACCGCCACGCGTGGGCGTACATCGAGCTGAGCCTGCCGATGGTGGGGGCGGCCATGAAGAGGTTGAGCGACTGGCTCTGGTCCAGGTACGGCATGCGGGCCGCGGCCAGGTCGATCAGGGCGCGCTGCGGCAGCTCCCAGGCGGTGCGGTACAGCGTCCGCAGCCCCTCCGGCAGGCCGGGGACGTCCTGGACCGAGCCCTCGCCCGCCCGCAGGGCCTCGCGGGTGGCGTGGGTCCACAGCCCGAGGGCCTTGAGGTCGGCCACCAGGTAGGGGTTGACCTGCAGGAACTCGCCGGAGAGGGTCTCGCGCTTGAAGAGGTTGGAGACCTGCGGCTCGATGCACTCGTAGACGCCCGCGATGGAGGCGATGGTCGCGGTGGGGGCGATCGCCAGCAGCAGCGCGTTGCGCAGGCCGCCGGCGGCGATCCGGGCCCGCAGGGCGTCCCAGCGGTCCGTCCAGTGCGGCGCGGCGTCGGGGAAGTGGTCGACGTGCAGCTGCCCGCGGGCGGCCCGGGTCTCCTCCCAGGCCGGGTGCCGGCCCAGCCGCCCGGCCAGGTCGCAGGAGGTCTCGTACGCGGCCAGCATGATCCGCTCGGCGACGAGGGTGGACAGCCGCCGCGCCCCCGCGGAGTCGAAGGGCAGCCGCAGCCGGAAGAGGACGTCCTGCAGGCCCATCACGCCGAGGCCGACGGGGCGCCAGCGGGCGTTGGAGGCGGCGGCCTCGGGGGTCGGGTAGTAGTTGGTGTCCACCACCCGGTCGAGGAAGGTCACGGCGGTGCGGACGGTGGCGTCCAGCCGCTCCCAGTCGAAGGCGGCCAGGGGGTCCGCGCCGTCGAGGGGCCCCTCGGCCAGGTGGGCGGCGAGGTTGACCGAGCCGAGGTTGCAGACGGCCGTCTCGGAGTCGTCCGTCACCTCCAGGATCTCGGTGCACAGGTTCGAGGAGTGGACGGTGCGGCCGGGCAGGGCCGTCTGGTTGGCGGTCCGGTTGGAGGCGTCCTTGAAGGTCATCCAGCCGTTTCCGGTCTGCGCGAGGGTCCGCATCATCCGGGCGTACAGGGTGCGCGCGGGGACGGTCCGCACGGCCTTCCCGGCCCGCTCGGCGGCCTCGTACGCGGCGTCGAACCCCTCGCCCCACAGGTCGGTCAGCTCCGGCACGTCGGCGGGGGAGAAGAGCGACCAGTCGGCGTCGGCCTCGACGCGCCGCATGAACAGGTCGGGGATCCAGTGCGCCAGGTTGAGGTTGTGGGTGCGCCGGGCCTCCTCGCCGGTGCTGTCGCGCAGCTCCAGGAACTCCTCGACGTCGGCGTGCCAGGTCTCCAGGTAGACGCAGGCCGCGCCCTTGCGGCGGCCGCCCTGGTTGACGGCGGCGACGGAGGCGTCGAGGGTGCGCAGGAACGGCACGATGCCGTTGGAGGTGCCGTTGGTGCCGCGGATCAGCGAGCCGCGGGAGCGGACCCGGGTGAAGGGGATGCCGATGCCGCCGGCGTGCTTGGAGAGGCGGGCGACCTGCGCGTAGCGGCTGTAGATCGAGTCCAGCTCGTCCAGCGGCGAGTCCAGCAGGTAGCAGGAGGACATCTGCGGGTGCCGGGTGCCGGAGTTGAAGAGCGTGGGGGAGGACGGCAGGTACTCCAGGCGGCTCATCAGCCGGTACAGCTCCGCGACCTCGGCCACGGACCGCGCGGAGTCGCCCACGGCCAGCCCGCACGCGACCCGGAGCAGGAAGTGCTGCGGGGTCTCCAGCACGCGCCGGGTGACGGGGTGCCGCAGCAGGTAGCGGGAGTGCACGGTGCGCAGGCCGAAGTACTCGAAGCGGTCGTCGCCGCCGGGGTCGACCAGGGCGTCGAGGGCGTCCGCGTGCCGGGCGACGAAGGCGGCGGTGGTGTCGCCGATCAGGCCCTCGCGGTGTCCGGCGGCGACGGAGGCGGCGAAGCAGACCGCGCCCTCGCCGACGGCCTCGTCGGCGATCTCCCGGGCCAGCAGCCGGGCGGCGAGCCGGGAGTAGCCGGGGTCCTCGGCGGTCAGCGCGGCGGCGGCCTCGACGGCGAGGGAGCGCAGCTCCGCGAAGCCGGACCCGGCGCTGCGGCCGCGCAGGGCGGCGGCGGCGACCCGGCCGGGGTCGACCGCGGGCAGGTCGGCGGTGCAGTCGGTGAGGATCCGCAGCAGCGCGGCGCCCGGGTCGGCGTGCTCCGGGTCGCCGTGCTCCGGGCCCGTGTGCTCCGGGCCGGTGTGCCCGGGGCTCCCGGGCCGGGGGGCGCCGGGCCCGTCCTGCGACGGTTCTGCTGACAGGCCCGCTGGGGCGGCAGTGGTCAACGCGCTCTCTCCTCGCGGCGTGGTGGCCACCGGGCCGCCGGGGGAGGGCAGGGGTGCGCGCCGACGCGGGCGCGCCGGGGCGTCCCCGGCCCACCCGCGAGGCCCGGACGTACGGCGCCCGGCGGCGCAGGGGCGCGCCGGACGCACCGTCGGCAGGCACTCGGACTCGCGGGCCCGGAGGCCCGCACACCGCTGCGGGGCAGTCCCGGACTCGCACCGGGTTCCCCTGCATCGACAGCGAGGAGAGCATACATCTGGGGGGTGGGGGCGGCGACCACCCCCACATCTTGTGTGCCGCCCGGGGCGGAGCGGGTGACGCCGGGTCAGCCGCCGGTGCCGCCCCGGCGCGGGGCCCGGCCGCCGTCAGAGCCCGGCCGCGTAGACCCACAGGTCCACGCCCGGCACGGGCGACCAGTCCCGCTCCGGGGCCCGCCGGAAGCCCAGCCGCTCGTACAGCCGGTGGGCGGCGTGCATGCCCTGCTGCGTGGAGAAGGCCATCCGGGGCAGCCCGTGCGCCCGCGCCCGCTCCATCGAGGCCCGGACCAGCGCCTCCCCGGCGCCGCGGCCGCGCGCCGCGCGCGCGACCGCCAGCATCCGGATCTCCCCCTCGTCCTCCCGGGCGATGTCCGCCCACGGGCCGCCCGGGAGGGCGAAGGTCACGCAGCCGACGACCGCTCCGCCGGCGGCGGGGTCGGCGGCGACGAGGAGCTCCGCCTCAGCGGCACGGGTGCGGGCGTCGCGGAGGAGGCGGACGTAGTCCCCGTGGGCGGAGGTGTGGCCGTCCCCGACGAAGGCGTCCGCGGTGATGCGGCCGGCCTGCTCCAGGTCCTCGGGGCGCGCGGTGCGTACGACGATGTCCATGCGTCCAGTCTCCCGGAGCGCGGTGTCCGCGGGCCCGGCGTCTGCGGGCCCGCCGTCTGCGGGCCCGCCGGCCACGAGCCCAGGGTGAGGGCGGGCCGCTCGGGCCCGTGGGGGTCCGCGGGGTAGCCGCCGGGGCGGTGGCCGCCGACGGCGCGGTGGTGCCTGGCGTCCAGGCCGACGAGGAGGCCGAGGAGGCCGAAGCCGCCCACGACCGCGAGGAGTGCGAGTGCGGTGTCCATGGCTCCACCCTGGCACTTGCATGCACGTGCAACGAGTGGCAGTGATGCCACTCTTGCGCGAAAAGCTGCCACCCGGCAGGCTGGGGGCATGCTGAAGGACGTCGTCGCCGTGGTGCTGGAGGAGGTCCACCCCTTCGAACTCGGCGTGGCCTGCGAGGTCTTCGGCCTGGACCGCAGCGACCAGGGCCTGCCGGTGTACGACTTCGCCGTCGCCTCCTACCGGCCCGGCCCGATGCGCACCCACGCCGGGTTCTCCGTCGACGTGCCCCACGGGCCGGAGCGGCTGGCCACCGCCGACCTGGTGATCTCCGTGGCCGCCGACATCCGCGGCAGCTACCCGCCGGAGCTGCTGGACGCCCTGCGCGCCGCCGTCGACCGGGGCGCCCGGGTGCTCTCCATCTGCTCCGGGACCTTCCTGCTCGGCGCCGCCGGCCTGCTGGACGGCCGCCGCTGCACCACCCACTGGCGGTACCTCGACCTGCTGGCCGCCCGCCACCCGCTGGCCACCCTGGAGCCCGACGTGCTCTACGTCGACGAGGGCCAGGTCGTCACCTCGGCCGGGACCGCCGCCGGCATCGACGCCTGCCTGCACATCGTCCGCCAGGAGCAGGGCAGCGAGGTGGCCCGCGCCATCGCCCGGCGCATGGTGGTCGCGCCCCACCGGGACGGCGGCCAGGCCCAGTTCGTGGAGCGGCCGCTGCCGGAGTCCGAGGGCGACTCGCTCTCCGGGCTGCTGGACTGGATGCGCGCCAACCTCGACCGCGAGTCCACCGTGCAGCAGCTCGCCGCCCGCGCCCACATGTCGCCGCGCACCTTCGCCCGCCGCTTCCAGCAGGAGACCGGCACCACCCCCCACCGCTGGCTGGTCGGCCAGCGGGTGCTCCAGGCGCAGCGGATGCTGGAGGGCACCGACGAGACGGTGGAGGCCGTCGCCGCCGCCACCGGCTTCGGCAACGCCGCGACGCTGCGGCACCACTTCGGCCGATGGCTCGGCACCACGCCGCAGGCCTACCGGCGGACCTTCCGCGGACCGGCCGCCGCACCCGTCCCCGCCGCCGCACCCGTCCCCGCCGCCGCACCCGCCCCGGCGCCCGCACCCGCTCCGGCGCCCGCTCCGGCGCCCGCACCCGGGGCCGTGCTCACTGCGGCAGCCCTGCCAGGTGCCCGGTCTCGTTGAAGCAGACCGGCTGCATCCGGCCCGCCTCCCGCCGCCAGGCGGAGACCGAGGCGTTGCCCACCGGTCCGGCGGCGTGCACCGCCAGCAGCGCGGCCTCGTCCAGGCCCTCCAGGACGTGGCGCAGCATCAGCACCACGTTGTCGTGGCAGACCAGCAGCACCGGCCGCCCGTCGCCCGCCCGCCCGTCGCCCGTCCCCACGCCGTCCGGCCCGGCGTGGTCGGCCCGGTCCGCCCCGTCGGCCCGGTCGGCGCGGCCGGCCGGGCCGTCGTGCCCGGCCAGGTCGGCGAGGAGGCTGCGCACCCGCAGCGCCACGTCGGCCCAGGACTCGCCCCCCGGCGGCCGGTAGTACAGCGGCCCCAGCCGGCGGCGCCGGACGGCCTCCTCCGGGTGCCGGACCTCGATCGCCGCGGCGGTCAGCATCTCCAGCACCCCCAGCTCCCGGTCGCGCAGCCGCTCGTCGTACCGCACCGGCAGCCCGGCGCCGAACCCGGCGAGCGCGTGCTCCGCCGTCTGCCGCGCCCGGACGTACGGGGAGCACCAGACGGCCTGCGGCCGCAGCGGGCCGGGGAGCGCCGCCAGGCGGCGTCCCAGGGCGTCGGCCTGCCGGCGGCCGAGCGCGGTGAGCGGGATGTCGGCGTCCCGGCAGTCGATGGGCACCTCCAGGGCGCCCGCGGCCTCGGCCACCGCGAAGAGCGCGTTGGCGGTCGACTCGCCGTGCCGCACGGCCACGATCGCGGGCGGCAGCCCCGCCCCCCGCACCGGTGGTCCCCCCATCGCCGCGCCCCTTCCGCCGTCCCGGCCCCGGGCGGCCGCACGCCGCGGGCCGCCGCCCCCAGTCTCCCGGAGGCGGCGGCCCGTGCGCGGCGGAAACCGCGCGGTGCGGCGTGCGGTGCGGTGTGCGGTGCGGTGTGCGGCGAGGCGTGCCCGCTGCTCAGCCCGCCGGTGCCACCAGGGTCTTCTCCTCGACCACCCCGGGGTCGCCCGCCTCGGCGGTGTAGTCGCCCGGTGCGGTCTCGTCCACGCCCTCCGGCGCCTTGGCGGCCCGCAGCACCAGGGTGAGCACGACGGCGACGGCGAGGTTGAGGACGAAGGCGGTGAGGCCGATGTACCCGATCTCGCCGATCACGGGGATCACGGTGGAGCTGCCGCCGAAGTGCTTCGTGGTGGGCGAGGCGATGCCGTACGCCTTCCAGGTGCCGTACACCATGCCCGCGGCCCAGCCCGCGAGCAGCGCCCAGCGGTGGAACCAGCGGGTGAACAGCCCGGCCACGATGGAGACGAACGTCTGGAGGATCCAGATGCCGCCCAGCAGCTGCAGGTTGATCGCGAACTGCTTGTCCATGCCGAGGACGAAGGCCAGCGCGCCGACCTTCACCAGCAGCGACACCGCCTTGGAGACCTGGGTCTCCTGCGCCGGGGTGGCGTCCGGCTTCAGGAACTCCTTGTAGACGTTGCGGGTGAAGAGGTTGGCCGCGGCGATCGACATGATCGCGGCGGGGACCAGGGCGCCGATGCCGATCGCCGCGAAGGCGACCCCGGCGAACCAGCTCGGGAACATGTCCTCGAAGAGCTGCGGCACCGCCAGCTGGGCGTTGTAGCCCTTGACGCCGGAGCCCACGCCCGCCTTGATCGCCATGAAGCCGAGCAGGGCCAGGAAGCCCAGCATCAGCGAGTAGGCGGGCATGATGGCGGTGTTGCGGCGCACGGTGTCCCGCGACCTGGACGCCAGCACGCCGGTGACCGAGTGCGGGTACATGAAGAGCGCCATGGCCGAGCCGAGCGCCAGCGTGGCGTACCCCCACTGCGCCTGGGGTCCGCTGACCAGCGACCCGACCGGTTTGCCGGTGGCCGGGTTGACCGCGGAGAACTTGTGCGCGGCCGCGTCGAAGATCTGCCCGTACCCGCCCAGCCTCATGGGGATGTAGACCACCGCGACGATGATCACCAGGTACACCAGGGTGTCCTTGACGAAGGCGATCAGCGCCGGGGCCCGCAGGCCCGAGGAGTAGGTGTAGGCGGCCAGCACCGCGAAGGCGACGAAGAGCGGCAGGTCCTTGACGAACCAGCCGGCCGACGCGCCGCCGCCCACCCCCAGCACGTCCAGCACCGCCTGGATGCCGACCAGCTGGAGCGCGATGTACGGCATGGTGGCGAGGATGCCGGTGAGCGCCACCGCCAGCGACAGCCCGCGCGAGCCGTAGCGGCCGCGCACGAAGTCGGCGGGGGTGACGTAGCCGTGCCGGTGGGAGACCGACCACAGCCGCGGCAGGAAGAGGAAGACCAGCGGGTAGGCGATGATCGTGTACGGCACCGCGAAGAACCCGGCGGCCCCCGCGCCGTAGATCACCGCGGGCACCGCGACGAAGGTGTACGCCGTGTACAGGTCGCCGCCCAGCAGGAACCAGGTGACCCAGGTGCCGAAGGACCGGCCGCCGAGCCCCCACTCGTCCAGGTGGAGCGCGTTGTCGGCCCGCCGCCAGCGGGCGGCCAGGAAGCCCATCACGGTCACGGCCGCGAAGAACAGCACGAAGACCGTGAGCGCGACGGTGTTGACGCCGTCCTTCACCGTGCGTCACCCCCGCCCCGGACCCGGCGCTGCCGCTCCTCGCGGCGCACCAGCAGATAGGCGGAGACGGTGAGCAGCGCGGAGAGCGGCACCCACAGCAGCTGGTACCAGTAGAAGAACGGCACTCCGCCGAGGTCCGGCGAGGTGTCGGCGTACGAGGACACCCACAGGGTGGCGACGAAGGGCGCGACCAGGCAGAGCCCGGCCAGCACGCGGACGGGGGTGACGACGGGCGGTCGGCCGGGGGGCGCCTGGGCCTCCGGCGTCTCGGTCGGTGTGTCGGTCATGAGCGGCTCCGGCATCGGGAGCACCGCGGCGCCGCAGCGCGCGGGCGGGCCCGCGCGCCCGCCGAGCGGCGCCGCCGGTGGTCGTCAGGTGGGACGGCCGGAATCTAGGTCATCGCAGTGGCCATGTCACCGGTTCGCGCACGGAATCGCCTGTACGGGCAGGACGAACCGGGGCACAAGCCGCACGCGCGCCGCCCGGTGCGCCTCCGCGCCGTCCCCGGCCTGCCCGGGCTCACTCCTCGGGGCGCTTCAGCCGGGCCACGAACTTGTACCGGTCGCCCCGGTACAGCGACCGGACCCACTCCACGGGCTCCCCGTCCGCGGCGTAGGAGTGCCGGGAGAGCAGCAGCATCGGCAGCCCCACGTCCGAGCCGAGCAGCTCGGCCTCGCGCGGGGTCGCCAGGGAGGTCTCGATGGTCTCCTCGGCCTCGGCGACGGTGACGCCGTACACCTCGCGCAGGGCGGTGTAGAGCGAGTCGTGCTTCACCAGGTTGCGGCGCAGGGCGGGGAACCGCCTGGCGGACAGGTGGGCGGCCTCGATCGCCATCGGGTCGCCGTTGGCCAGCCGCAGCCGCTCGATGCGCAGCACGCGGCTGCCGGGCCGGATGTCGAGCAGCTCCGCGAGCCGGTCGTCGGCGGTGACGTAGCCGACGTCCAGCAGCCGGGAGGCGGGCTCCAGGCCCTGGGCGCGCATGTCCTCGGTGTACGAGGTGAGCTGGAGGGCCTGGGCCACCTTGGGCTTGGCGACGAAGGTGCCCTTGCCCTGGATGCGCTCCAGCCGGCCCTCGACCACCAGCTCCTGGAGCGCCTGCCGCACGGTGGTCCGGGAGGTGTCGAACTCGGCGGCGAGGGTGCGCTCCGGGGGGACCGGGGTGCCGGACGGCAGCCGGTCCGTCATCTCCAGCAGGTGCTTCTTCAGGCGGTAGTACTTCGGCACCCGCGCGGCGGGGCGGTCCGCGCCTCCGGGGCCGCCGGGCTCCCGCCCGCCCTCCGGGGCCGCCGGCCCCGGTGCCGTCGCCAGGGGCCGCGCCGTCCCCCCGTCGCTGGTCATCGCCGTCCTCATCCCCGTTCCGCCGTCGCCGGCCCGTCGGTACCGCCTGGGTGCCCATCGTTGCACGCCGCCGGGGCCCCCGGGCCTCCCCCTCCGCCCCGGGCTGCGGGGGCGGGTGTCGGCTTGGTAACGGCTGCTTCCCATTCGCGGCCGGAGCGTTGACACTCGCATTGGTCTAGGCCAAGCTCCGGGTACTGGTCTAAACCACTGAGGGCCAGCACCACAATCCCCGGCCCATCCACGGCGTGTCTGCGATGGGGGGAGTTCGGGCATCCCGAGGAGGACGGCGTGAAGCGTCAGCTCATTGCGGCGGTCGGTGTCGCAGCCATGGTGGTCGGCGTCGCGGCCTGCGGCTCCGACGCCAAGGGCGGCAAGACGGGCGACAGCGCGGGCAAGTCGCCCAAGTCCATCACGGTGTGGCTCACCGTCGACGCCCAGAACAACTGGCCGGAGCTGGTGAAGGCCGCCGACGACGCCCTCGTGGCCAAGCACCCGGGCCTGACGGTCAAGCACGAGTACTACGCCTGGACCGACAAGAACACCAAGCTCGACGCCGTGCTCGCCACCGACAAGGCCCCCGACGTGGTCGAGATGGGCAACACCGAGATGCTGCCCTACATGATCAAGGGCGCCTTCGCGGAGCTCGACGCCTCGAAGTTCGAGAACAGCGGCGCCTGGCTGGACGGCCTCAAGCTCTCGGCTACCTACCAGGACAAGACCTACGGCGTCCCGTACTACGCGGGCTCCCGCGTCGCCACCTGGCGCAAGGACGTCGCCGCGGCCGCCGGCGTCAAGGACGTGCCCAAGACCTACGCCGACCTGACCGCCGACCTCGACAGGATCCAGAAGAAGAACGGCGACAAGTTCTCCGCCTGGTACCAGCCCTCCCGCGACTGGTACGCCGCCATGTCCTTCGTCGCCGACGCCGGCGGCGCCATCGCCAAGCGCGGCTCCGACGGCACGTGGAAGTCCTCCCTCTCCGAACCGGCCGCCGTCCAGGGCCTGAAGGCGTGGAAGGACGCCCTCGGGAAGTACATGCACGGCGACCTCACCAAGGACGAGGCCGACCGCTACATCGTCTACGGCCAGGGCAAGTCCGCCATGATCTACGGCGCGTCCTGGGAGGGCGGCGCGGCCGCCGACCCGAAGCAGGACAAGACCGGCGGCAAGCTCAAGGACAACCTGGTCTCCTTCGTGATGCCCGGCCCGTCCGGCAAGGCCCTGCCGACCTTCCTCGGCGGCTCCGACCTGGCCGTCCCGGTCAAGTCGCAGGCCAAGGACCTCGCCTCCGAGTGGATCGCGGCCTTCACCGGCACCAAGGGCGAGGAGGGGCTGATCGGCAAGGGCAACCTGCCGAACAACAAGACCCAGCTCGCCCCGCTCAAGGCCGACCCGAAGACCGAGGCCACCGCCACCGCCGCCGAGATCAGCTGGTTCGTGCCGACCGCGCCGGGCTGGCTGCAGGTGGAGAAGCAGCAGGTCCTGCAGAACGCCCTCCAGGACATCGCGACCGGCAAGAAGTCGGTGGAGGACGCGGCCAAGGCCGCCGACACCGCGATCGACCAGGTCATCAACAACGCCTGACCCTCCCGGAAGGGGCCCGCCGCGCGGCGGGCCCCTTCCGGCCGGTCCCGCCGGCCCCGCCCCTCCCGCCGGACGCGCCCCGCAGGCGCGGCCGCGTGAGGCACAGCTGAGGAGCACGTGATGAGTGCCGCCCAGACCACCCCCGAGCAGTCGACCCCCGGGCAGACGGCCGCCGGGCGGACGGCCCCGGAGCACACGGCCGCCGCCGCGGCCCCGCCGCCGCGGACCGCGAAGGCGTCCCCGGCCGGCCGGGCGCCGGGCTCGGGCCTGCGCCTCACCGGCGCCGCGCTCCCGTGGACGCTGCTGGCCCCGACCCTGCTGGTCCTGCTCCTGGTGCTGGGCTACCCGCTGACCCGGCTGGTGGTCCTGTCCTTCCAGAGGTTCGGGCAGTCCCAGCTGTGGGGCTTCCAGCCCGCCGAGTGGGCCGGGTTCGACAACTTCGCGGCCGTCCTCGGCGACGGCGTGTTCTGGTCCGTCGTCCTGCGGACGGTGCTCTTCACCACGGGTGCGGTCGTCCTCACCATGGTGCTCGGCATGCTGGTCGCGCTGCTCCTCCTGCGGGTCTCGACCTGGGTGAAGACGCTGGTCAACATCGCCCTGGTGGCGAGCTGGTCGATGCCGATCGTGGTCGCCGTCACCGTCTTCAAGTGGATGTTCGACAGCGACTACGGCGTCGCGAACTGGCTCCTCAGCCGGATCCCCGGCGTCGACCTCACGGGCCACAACTGGTTCATGAACAGCACCCAGGGCTTCCTCGTCATCACCGCCCTGGTGGTCTGGGGCGCCGTGCCCTTCGTCGCCATCACCCTGCACGCGGGCCTCACGCAGGTCCCCAGGGAGCTGGAGGAGGCCGCCCGCATGGACGGCGCGGGCGCCGCGGGCGTCTTCCGGCACGTCACCCTGCCGATCCTCAAGCCCGTCGTCGTCATGCTCACCACGCTCTCCGTCATCTGGGACATGGGCGTCTTCCCCCAGGTCTTCCTGATGCGCGGCGGCCACCCCGAGCCGGAGTACCAGCTCCTGACGACCTACTCCTACGACCGGGCGTTCGTCGCCAACGACTACGCCACCGGCTCCGCCATCGCCCTGGTCACCGTCCTGCTGCTGCTCGGCGTCGTCGCCGTCTACATGCGCCAGATGCTCACGATCGGAGAGGTGGAGTGACGATGACGCCGACGGCCCCCGCCGCCGAGGCGGCCCCGCCCGCCGCCGCCCGCCCCGCCCCGGCCCGGCGCCGCCGCCCCCGCGGCCGCGCCCTGTACAACGCCCTGGGCGTGCTCGTCGCCCTGGTCGCCGGCTTCCCGGTGTACTGGATGGTCAACACGGCCTTCAAGCCGGCCAAGGACGCCATCGACCCGGACCCGAAGTTCCTGCCGTGGCCGATGACGCTGGACAACGTCCGCCGGGCCTTCCAGATCTCCGACTTCTGGGGCCCGATCGGCCGCAGCCTGGTCATCGCGGCGAGCACGGTCGGCATCGGCCTGGTGGTCGGGCTGCTCGCCGCCCTCGCGATCTCGCGCTTCGCCTTCCGCGGCCGCAGGGCGGTCATCGTCGGCATCCTCACGGTCCAGATGGTCCCGCTGATCGCGATGATCATCCCGGTCTTCCTGATGCTCAACGACATCGGCCAGTACGACAAGCTGACCGGGATCATCCTCACGTACCTGACCTTCATCCTCCCCTTCACGGTGTGGACGCTGCGCGGCTTCATCGTCAACATCCCCCGGGAGCTGGAGGAGTCGGCCATGGTCGACGGCTGCAGCCGCACCGGCGCCTTCGTCCGCGTCGTCTTCCCGCTGCTCGCCCCCGGCCTCGTGGCCACCGCCGTCTACGGCTTCATCCAGGCGTGGAACGAGTACCTCTACGCCCTGATGCTGCTCAGCAAGGAGCACCAGACCGCCCCCGTGTGGCTCGGCAACTTCACCACCCAGCACGGCACCGAGTACGCGCCCATGATGGCCGGCGCCACGCTGATGGCCGTCCCCGTCGTGGTCTTCTTCCTCCTCGTCCAGCGCAGGATCGCCTCCGGTCTGACCGCCGGCGCCGTGAAGGGCTGAAACCCCGTGAGCATCCTCGTCCCCACCGCCCCGCACGCGGACACCCTCCACCGCGACGCCCTGACGGTCCTCCAGCCCGGCTTCGTCGGCACCGTCCCGCCCGACTGGCTCCGCCGCCACCTGGCCGCCGGCCTCGGCTCCGTGGCCCTCTTCGCCCGCAACGTCACCGACCAGGGGCAGCTCGCCGGCCTCACCGCCGCCCTGCGCGAGGAGAACCCCGACGTCCTGGTCGCCATCGACGAGGAGGGCGGCGACGTCACCCGGCTGGAGGCCGGCTCCGGCTCCTCCTGGCCCGGCAACCTCGCCCTCGGCGCCGTCGACGACCCCGCCCTCACCCGCGACGTCGCCCGCGAGCTCGGCCGCGCCCTGGCCGCCTGCGGCGTCAACTACAACTGGGCGCCCTCCGCCGACGTCAACTCCAACCCCGGCAACCCCGTCATCGGCGTCCGCTCCTTCGGCGCCGACCCGGGCCTGTGCGCCCGGCACACCGCCGCCTGGGTCGAGGGCCTGCAGTCCGCCGGCGTCGCCGCCTGCGCCAAGCACTTCCCCGGCCACGGAGACACCGCCGTCGACTCCCACCACGGCCTGCCCGTCGTCGACGTCGACGTCGACCGGCTGCACTCCCGCGACCTGCTGCCCTTCAAGGCCGCGATCCGGGCCGGCGCCAAGGCCGTGATGACCGCCCACATCGTCGTCCCGGCCCTGGACACCGACCACCCCGCCACCCTCAGCCGCGCCGTCCTCCACGACCTGCTGCGCGCCGCCCCCGAGGACGGCGGTCTCGGCTACGACGGCCTCATCGTCACCGACGGCATCGAGATGGGCGCCATCGCCGACACCTACGGCACGGCCGAGGGGACCGTCCTCGCCCTCGCCGCCGGGGCCGACGCGATCTGCGTCGGCGGCGGCCTGGCCGACGAGGAGACCGTCCTGCACCTGCGGGACGCCGTCGTCGCCGCCGTCCGCGCCGGACGCATCCCCGAGCAGCGCCTCGCCGATGCCGCCGACCGGGTCCGCCGGCTCGGCGCCTGGGCCCGCGCCCGCGCCGCCGCCGCCGTCCCCGTCGAACCCGACCTCGCCGTCGGGCTGCGCGCCGCCCGCCGCGCCCTGCGGGTCGTCCGCGCCCCCGGCCGGTCCTGGGCGCCGGTCACCGAGCGCCCGTACGTGGCCTCCTTCTCCCCGGCGGCCAACATCGCCGTCGGCGACGCGACCCCCTGGGGCGTCGCCGGGATGCTCGCCGCCCGCCTCCCCGGCACCCGCGCGCGGGGCATCGGCCCGGCCGACGCCGCCCCGGACCGGCGGGCGGCCCTCGTGGGGGAGGTGCTCGCCGAGGCGCAGGACCGTAGGATCGTCCTCGTCGTACGCGACGTGCACCGGCACGCCTGGATGGCTGCCGCTGTGGAGGACCTGCTCGCCGCCCGCCCCGACGCAGCCGTCGTCGAGATGGGCGTCCCGCAGGCCCCTCCCGTCGGGGCACTGCACGTCGCCACGCATGGAGCGGCCCGTGTGTGCGGACTGGCCGCCGTAGAGGTCCTCACCGGGCAGCCGCCCGCGCTGGGGTAGAACCACCTTCTCCGGAGGTCCACCAGATGTCCGACACGCACGCCGTCGCCCCCGTCCCCGGACGCGTCATGGCGGGGGAGATGGCCGAGCAGCCGGCCGTCCTGCAGCGCGTCCTCGACGAGGGCGCACCCCGCATCCGCGCGATCGCCGCCGAGATCGCGGCCCGCGGTCCCCGCTTCGTGCTCCTCACCGGCCGCGGCACCTCGGACAACGCCGCGCTGTACGCCAAGTACCTGGTCGAGATCCTGCTCGGCAGGCCCGCCGGGCTCACCTCGATGTCCACCACCACCGCCTACGGGGCCCGGCAGGACCTGCGGGACTGCCTGGTCGTCACCGTCAGCCAGTCCGGCGGCTCGCCCGACCTGGTCGCCTCCACCCGGGCCGCCCGCGAGGCGGGGGCGGTCACCCTGGCCGTCACCAACAACGCGGCCTCCCCGCTGGCCGAGGTCTCCGAGTACCACGTCGACGTGCTGGCCGGGCCGGAGAAGGCGCTGCCCGCGACCAAGACCTACACCGCCGAGCTGCTCGCCCTCTACCTCCTCGTCGAGGGCCTGCGCGGCGGCGACGGCGCCGCCGCCAAGGCGCTGCCCGAGCTGGCCGCGGGCGTGCTGGCCCGCCAGGACGAGGTGCGCGCGCTCGCCGAGCGGTACCGCTTCGCCCAGCGGCTCGTCCTCACCTCGCGCGGCTACGGCTACCCGACCGCCCGCGAGGCCGCGCTCAAGCTCATGGAGACCACCTACATCCCGGCCACCCCGTTCTCCGGCGCGGACCTGCTGCACGGCCCGCTGGCCATGGTGGACAACGTCTCGCCGGTGATCGCGGTCGTCCCCGACGGCAAGGGCGGCGAGGCCCTGCAGCCCGTGCTGGACCGGCTCCGCGGCCGGGGCGCCGACCTCGTCGTCGTCGGCCCGCAGGCGCAGGTCGACGCGGCCTCCGCGGGCTTCGCCCTCCCGGCGGGCGTCCCCGAGGAGCTCCAGCCGGTCCTGGAGATCCTGCCGCTCCAGCGGCTCGCGTACGAGGTCACGATCGCCCGCGGCCAGGACCCGGACGCGCCCCGCGCCCTGGCGAAGGTCACCGAGACCCACTGAGGGCGGCCGGCGCCCGCCGGGCCCGGGCCCCCGTCCGACGGGGGCCCGGGCCCGGCCCGCGGCGGCACGCCCCCGGCCGCCGCCTGCGGCCGCCCCTTGCGGTCCGCCGGGAGGCCGTTAGCCTGGCCGCGTGACCGAGATGATCAGCAGTCAGCCCGACGTCCCCGGCCGCCGCGGCCCCTCCGCCACGGTCGAGGTCGAGCCCCTCGCCGTCGGCCCGGTGCGCACCGCGTACGCCCCCGACCACGACGGCGACCCGGACCCCGGCGAGATCGTGTGGACCTGGGTCCCCTACGAGGAGAACGACGGCCGCGGCAAGGACCGGCCCGTCCTGGTGGTGGCCCGCGAGGCGGGCGGGACCCTGCTGGCCGTGATGCTCTCCAGCAAGGAGCACGACGGGCAGCGCGACTGGGTGCCCATCGGCTCCGGCCCCTGGGACCGCACCGGCCGGGACTCCTGGGTGGCCCTCGACCGCGTCATGCGGGTCCACCCGGACGGCATGCGCCGCGAGGCCTGCGCGCTGGACCGGGCCCGCTTCAACCTGGTGGTGGACCACCTGCGGCTGCGCTACCGCTGGCGCTGAGCCCCCGCGGCGGCCGTCCGCCCCGGGGCGGCCGCCGGCCCGGCCGGGAGCAGGTCCGTCCGCTGGGGCCGCTGGGGCCGCCGTGGACGCGGCGGCACAGGCCCGGCGGCCGGCCCGGCCGGGAGCCCGTCCGCGAGCAGCCCGCCCGGCGCGGGGCGGGGCGGGCGGGGCCGGTCAGGCGCAGGCGGCGGCCGACACGGTCGCCCAGACGGACTTCCCGTCCCGGGTCGGGGGGGTCCAGCCCCAGGCGCGGCTCAGCGCGCCGATCAGGTGCAGTCCGCGCCCCGACTCGGCGAAGCCGTCGGCCTGCCGCACGACCGGCACGTCGGTGCTGGGGTCGGAGACCGCGCAGAGGACCGTCCGGCCGCGGCGCAGCAGCCCCAGGCCGACCAGGTTGGGCGTGCCGGCCCCGCCGCGCGTGCCGCCCAGCCCGTGGCGGATCGCGTTGCTCAGCATCTCGGACACGATCACCTCGACGTCGTCGACGAGGTCGGGCATGTCCCAGCCCTGGAGGGTCGATCTGGTGAAGTGCCGGGCCACGCCCGCCGCCTGAAGGTCCCCGCTGAGCGCACAGGTCGCGAAGGTGCCGCTCTCTGCCGGTTCCTCGCCGCGCCCTCCGGGCAGCAGTGCGAGACCGGCCGGTCGAATCGCCGTATCCGCTGTCATCACGATCTCCGTGGCCCTTTCGGGCGTCTCGGGCGCGAACGGTGCCTGCGCGCTCCACTATCCACGCCCCACCCCTGTCGCTGCAAGCACATCTGCAATTACAGTCGTAAGCACACCGGTAAGAACATATGCAAGTGCAGATGCACGTGCAGACGATCGTGAGGACGAAGGAGCGCCCCTCGTGGAGCAGATCCCCAACGGCGTGCAGGCCACCCGCATCCCGGGGGTGACCTGGAGGAAGAGCCGCCGCAGCAACCCCAACGGCAACTGCGTGGAGCTCGCCGCCCTCCCCGGGGGCGGCGCGGCCATCCGCAACTCCCGTGACCCCGAGGGCCCGGCGCTCGTCTACACGCCCGAGGAGATCGCGGCCTTCATCGGCGGCGTGAAGGACGGCGACTTCGACGCGCTGGTCTGACCGGCCGCTGTACCTGACCCGTCGGCAGTGCGAGACTGAGCGCCTGCGCGCAGTCACCCAGGGGAGTCGGAATGACCGCCACGCGGCCGGGCGGCGAGCCGTCCATAAGGCGCTACCTCGAGCACCCTCGGGGCGGCCCGACGGTGCTCCGCATCGTGCTCGGCACCCAGCTCCGCAGGTTGCGCGAGCGCTCCAACATCACCCGCGAGGCCGCCGGGGACGCGATCCGCGGCTCCCACGCGAAGATCAGCCGGCTGGAGCTGGGCCGGACGGGCTTCAAGGAGCGGGACGTCTCCGACCTGCTCACCCTCTACGGGGTGACCGACGAGGCGGAGCGGGCCGACTTCCTGGCGCTCGCCCGGCAGGCCAGTACGCCCGGCTGGTGGAACCGGTACAGCGACGTGCTGCCCAGCTGGTTCGAGACCCACATCGGCCTGGAGGAGGCCGCCTCGGTCATCCGGACCTACGAGGTCCAGTTCATCCCCGGCCTCCTGCAGACCGAGGAGTACGCCCGCGCCGTCGTCCGGCTCGGCCACCCCCGGTCCCCCGTGCCCGAGGTGGAGCGGCGCGTCCAGCTCCGGATGGAGCGCCAGAAGCTGCTGCGGGCCGAGGGCGCGCCCCGCCTGTGGGCGGTCATGGACGAGGCCTCGCTGCGGCGCCCGCTGGGCGGCCCGGCGATGATGCGCGCCCAGTTCGAGAAGCTGCTGGAGGCCGCGCGGCTCCCGAACGTCACGCTCCAGGTCGCGCCGTTCGAGATCGGCGGACTCGCCGCGGCCGGCGGGCCCATCACCATCCTGCGGTTCCAGGAGCCGGACCTGCCGGACATCGTCTACCTGGAGCAGCTGACCAGCGCCCTCTACCTGGACAAGCCGGACGACGTCGACAACTACCTGGCCGTGCTGGACCGCCTCTCCGCGGAGGCGTGCACGCCCCGGCAGACCGAGGAGTTCCTCCAGGGGCTGATCGACGCCGGCAGGGGCTGAGCCGGCGCCCCGGGCGTCCCGCCGGAGGCGGGGGCGCCCGGGGCGGGGACGCCGCCGCTCGCGCGGCGGGTCCGGGCGCCGGTCACGGCCTGCGGGCCACGCCCCCGAACTCGATCCACTCCCGGGTGAGCTGCTTCGGGCCGAGATCGGAGTCGGGCCGCCAGGTGGAGACCTCCACCAGGCCGGGTTTTAGGATCTCCAGCCCGTCGAAGAACCGCTCCACCTCGTGGGCCTGCCGGACCCGCCCCCACCGGCCCCCGGTGGACCGGTCCATGAAGTCGGTGACGAAGTCGCGGGTGGCCCTGTCCTCGCTGACCAGCTGGCAGACGACCAGGAAGCTGCCCGGGGCGAGCCGCTCGGCCACCCGCCGCACCAGGCCCGCCGGGTCGCTCTCGTCCGGGATGCAGTGCATCACCGACACGAAGAGGGCGGCGACCGGCTGGGAGAGGTCGATCAGCCGCCGCGCCTCGGGGTGGCCGAGGATCCCGTCGGTGTCCCGCATGTCCGCCTGGATGACGGCGGTGTTCTCGTTCTCCTCCAGCAGGGCGCGCCCGTGGGCCAGCACGATCGGGTCGTTGTCCACGTACAGCACGCGGGAGGACGGGTCGACGCGCTGGGCGACCTGGTGGACGTTGTCCTGGGTGGGCAGGCCGGAGCCGTGGTCGACGAACTGCCGGATGCCGTACTCCTCCGCCAGCCGGCGCACCACCCGCTGCAGGAACCGCCGGTTGTTGACGGCCAGCACCTTGGTGCTGGGCACCACCTTGAGCAGTTCCTCGGACGCCTCGCGGTCGACGGCGTAGTTGTCCTTGCCGCCGAGGTAGTAGTCGTACATCCGGGCCACGCTGGGGACGGAGACGTCGACTCCGACGGGGGGTGCTTCCCGGTCCATGCGCTCCTCGCAGTCTCTCCGGCGCCGCCGGTGCTGGGTGCTGACGATCCGCCACATGGTAGGCGGAGCCGCCGCACGGCGAGGACCGGTCGGACGGATCTCCCCGATCCGCACACAAGCCGGAGGGCGGGCCGGAAGACCGTCCGGAGGGCGGGCCGGAAGACGGTCCGGGAAACGGGGCGGGAGACAGTCCGGGAAACGGTCCGGAGGGCGGGCCGCCGGACGGTCCGGGACCCGGCCGCGGCCGGGCGGCGGGGGCGCACGCCCGGACCGCGGCGCCGGGACGGGACCCTCGGCCCGCCCGGCACCGCGGTCCGCCGGTGCGGCCGGCCGCGCCGCCGGGGCGGGCTGTGCGGGGCCCGGTCCAGGCTGCGGCCGGCCGGAGGGGCCGCGCGGTCAGGGCGGACGCGCGACGGACTCCTCCTCGGTGCACGCCCATAGTGGACTAGACCACTTGCGGCTGTCCAGGGATCGCCGGGAACAGGCCGGGAACACGCAAGGGACCGGCCGCGAACAGGCGGGGAGCCGGCCGGGGACCGCCCCGCGGACGGCTCCGGTGGGCGCCCCCGCCGCACCGGCGGTTACGCTCGCAGCGTGCCCTCGCTCAACGAACTGGTCCGCCAGCACACCACCCTCACCGGCTCCGACGTGGAATGGCTCCACCTGCTGGTCTCGGAGTGGCAGCTCCTCTCCGACCTCTCCTTCGCCGACCTGGTGCTGTGGATCCCCACCCACGACGGCACCCGGTACGTCTCGGTCGCCCAGATGCGCCCGAACACCGGCCCCACCTCCCACCAGGACGACATGGTCGGCCACCTGGTGCCGCGCGGCCGCCGCCCGCTGCTGGACGCCGCCTACGACGAGGGCCGCATCGTGCGCGAGGGCGACCCGGAGTGGCGCGAGGAGGTGCCGGTCCGCGTCGAGTCCATCCCGGTCCGCCGTGAGGGGCGCGTCCTCGGCGTGATCGCCCGCAACACCAACCTGCTCACCGTCCGCACCCCCAGCCGGCTGGAGCTCACCTACCTGCAGAGCGCCTCCGACCTGGCCCAGATGATCGCCGCCGGCACCTTCCCCTTCCCCGGCGAGCAGGTCGACATGGACGCCGCCCCCCGGGCCGGCGACGGACTGATCCGGCTCGACGCCGACGGCATCGTCACCTACGCCAGCCCCAACGCGCTCTCCGCCTACCACCGCCTCGGCCTCACCGCCGACCTGGTCGGCTGCCACCTCGGCCGCACCACCGCCGAGCTGGTCCCGCCGTCCCGCGGCCCGGTCGACGAGGCCCTGGTGAAACTGGCCAGCGGCTGGGCCCCCCGCCAGACCGAGGTCGAGGCCAACGGCGGCGTCGTCCAGCTGCGCGCCATCCCGCTCAAGCCCAAGGGCGTCCACGTCGGCTCGCTGGTGCTGCTCCGGGACGTCACCGAACTCCGGCGCCGCGAGCGGGAACTGATGACCAAGGACGCCACCATCCGGGAGATCCACCACCGGGTGAAGAACAACCTGCAGACGGTGGCGGCGCTGCTGCGCCTGCAGTCCCGCCGGATGGACTCCGACCCGGCCCGGCTCGCGCTGGACGAGGCGGTGCGCCGGGTCGGCTCCATCGCCATCGTCCACGAGACGCTGTCGCAGACCCTGGACGAGCAGGTCGCCTTCGACGAGATCGCCGACCGGGTGCTGGCCATGGTGATGGAGCTCTCGCAGGACGGCCGGGTGGCCACCCGGCGCACCGGCTCCTTCGGGATCCTCTCGGCCGAGGTGGCGACGCCGCTGGCCATGGTCCTCACCGAGCTGCTGCAGAACGCGCTGGAGCACGCCTTCGGCACCAGGGCCTCGGGCAGCCTGGAGGTCTCCGCGCTGCGGGGCCGGGCGTCGTCGGCCGGGCCCGCCGGGCCGGAGGCCGGCCCGGCCGCCCGGGCCGCGGGCGGCCGGCTGCAGGAGTACCTGCTGATCACCGTGCAGGACGACGGCCGGGGGATGCCCGAGGGGTTCGACCCGCAGAGCGGCGGCAACCTCGGGCTGCAGATCGTCCGCACGCTCGCCGCGGGCGAGCTGGGCGGCACCTTCGACATGGTCGCCGCCCCGGGCGGCGGCACGAGGGTGGTGCTGGAGATCCCCGTCGGGTGAGGCCCGCGGGCCGGGGCCCCGGCCGTTGCGCCCGGTGCCGTGTCCTGCGCCGTGCGCCCGGCACTCCCGGCACCCGGTTCCCGGGGCGCTGTGCGTCCCGGGCCCGGCGCGGCGTGTCCCGCCCGGCCGGCGGCCTCCGGGCCCGGTCCCCGGACACGAAACGAGGCCCTGCCGACCGGGGGGGGATGGGTCGGCAGGGCCTCTCGTCCTGCTCCGGCCGTCGGGGGGAGTCGGCCGGAACAGGGGCTCCTGGTCCGCGGCGCTGCCGCGGAGTGCGGGCCTGGCCCGCTGGGCACCGCACGCGGCGGGCCCTCGTCAACGACGGTACCAAATGTCGCGACCGAACGGCGCCGCAGGGGTGCGGTGCGGTGGAAGGCGTCGGCCCCTCGGGGCCGTGCCTCTGATCAGGTGCTGATCACGTCCCCCCGGGTCGGGGGTGTCTCAGGCGGTGCGGGCGCGGTTGCGGGCGGCGCGGCGCTTCATGGCGCGACGCTCGTCCTCGCTCATGCCGCCCCACACGCCGGCGTCCTGACCGGTCTCCAGGGCCCACTGCAGGCACTGCTCCATGACCGGGCAGCGGCGGCACACGGCCTTGGCCTCCTCGATCTGCAGCAGCGCCGGACCGGTGTTACCGATCGGGAAGAACAGCTCGGGGTCCTCTTCCCGGCAGACAGCGCGGTGGCGCCAGTCCATGGTGGTCCAACTCCTCCTGTCGGCAGACGGTGATCCGCCGACACCTGTGGTTGCTTGTGAATGTGAACGCTTTCACGAATCCCGAGACGCCCAAAGGGGTCGACAGACACGTCGGCCCGTGAGGCTTGAGCTTTGGAGCAGGGGATTCGGGCGACTCCGGCGGATGTCCCGTTGCGGTCCGTCCCGATCGCCAAGTAGAGGTTCGCAAACCTGGGGCCCGGATACAACCCCCTTCGAGGAGGAATTTTTGATTCTTTGGTGTCGCCTCCATCACACCCTGTACTTCGATGGAGTGAAGGCGGGTTGCACGTTCGACTGCAAGGCCGAACGGCCTACCTGATCACACAATCACACGCAGTGCCCGGCGAACGCCTGTGAAACTCACGTCCGTCCGCTCTCCAAGGTGGTCCCCGTCCACCTGGAACGGCACCGGTTCCTGCGAAACCAAGGTGAAGTGCCGCAGATCGTGGTAGGAGACCACGTGCCGGCCCCGCGGGCCGGCGCCGTCCCCGCGCAGCAGGCCGCGCGCGGTCCGGACCGTGCCCGCCACCGTCATCCGGTCCAGTGCGAACAGATCGAGCCCGGTGTCGAACGACGCCCTCGGCGACGGGTGCACCGGGCGGTTGCCCAGGAACGTCCAGGGCGAGGTGTTCGAGACTATGGAGAACACGAGCCCCGGGACGGGCTCCCCGCCGGGCACCCGCAGGGTGATCGGACCGGCCCTCCGCCGCTCACGCTCCGTGACGAAGTGCCGCAGCGCCTCGTTGACGTACAGGGCGTGGGTCGACCGGCGGCCCGCCCGGCGGCGTTCCTCCACCCGGCCCACCACGCCGGCGTCGAAACCCAGCCCCGCGCAGAAGGTGAACCAGCGGTCCGGCAGCCCCGGCGTCAACGCCTTGCCCAGGCCGATCACCCGCTCGCGGCCCGCCTCCAGCGCGTCCAGCAGCGCCCCGGTGGCCTCCACCGGGTCGTTGGGCAGGCCCAGGGTGCGGGCGAAGACGTTCGTGCTGCCGCCGGGCACCACGGCCAGGCGCGGCACCCGCTCCGAGGGGCCGTGGGCGAGGAGGCCGTTCACCACCTCGTTGACGGTGCCGTCGCCGCCGAGCGCGACGACCAGGTCCACCGCCCCGTCCGCGGCCGCCTGCTGCGCCAGCTCCCGGGCGTGGCCCCGGTGCGCGGTCGCCGCCACCTCCAGCTTGAGGTCGCTGGCGAGCGCGTGGGCCAGCACGTCTCTGGTCCGCGCACTGGTGGTGGTCGCCTTGGGGTTCACGACCAGGAGGGCACGCATGCCCCTCAGCGTACCTACCCGTCGGTACACGCCGGGCCGGGGTCCGGTATGCGGGCACCGGGCGGATACCCTGCAGAGGTGACGACCGACAGCCCGCGCGCGAAGAACGCACCCGCCGCGACCCGGCCCGCCCCGCTGGTCGCGGGGGCCGTGATCGCCCTCGTCCAGGGTGCCGCCCTGGCCGCCTGGGGCCTGTACGACATCGTCGCCGGGCTCGTCGGCGCCCCGCACAACCGCGGCCTCGCGGAGCTGGGCGGCGTGGTGATCCTGCTGCTGGGGCTGCTGCCCCTCCTCGCCGGGCGCGGCCTGCTGCGGCTCAGCCGCTGGGGCCGCACCCCGGCGCTGCTCACCGACTCCATCTGCCTGCCGGTCGCCTACTACATGGGGCAGAGCGGCGGCGTGATGGCCGTCCTGGCGGTGCTGGTCGCCCTGCTGGGGCTGGCGGGGATCGCCGCCCTGCTGCACCCGAGGGTGACCGCCGTCCTGGAGGCCCCGCGCGACTGACCCGCCCGGCGCCCGCACGCGGACGCCGACGCGCCGGAGGGCCGCACCCGGTCACGGGTGCGGCCCTCCGGCGCGTGCGGGGCCTACTCCTCCACCAGCAGCTTCTCGCGCAGCTGGGCGAGGGTGCGGGCGAGCAGCCGGGAGACGTGCATCTGCGAGATGCCCACCTCGGCCGCGATCTGCGACTGCGTCATGTTGCGGAAGAACCGCAGCACCAGGATCTTCTGCTCGCGCGGCGGCAGCTGCGCCAGCAGCGGCTTGAGCGACTCCCGGTACTCCACGCCCTCCAGCGCGTCGTCCTCGGCGCCCAGGGTGTCCGCCACGGCCGGCGACTCGTCGTCGGTGTCCGGCACGTCCAGCGAGAGCGTGGAGTAGGCGTTGGCCGACTCCAGGCCCTCCAGCACGTCCTCCTCGGAGATGCCGAGGTGCTCCGCCAGCTCGTGCACCGTCGGGGAGCGGCCGTGCCGCTGGGAGAGCTCGCCGGTCGCCGTGGTCAGCGACAGCCGCAGCTCCTGCAGGCGGCGCGGCACCCGCACCGCCCAGCCCTTGTCGCGGAAGTGCCGCTTGATCTCGCCGACGATGGTCGGCGTCGCGTACGTGGAGAACTCCACGCCGCGCTCGTGGTCGAAGCGGTCGACCGACTTGATCAGGCCGATGGTCGCGACCTGGGTCAGGTCGTCCAGCGGCTCCCCGCGGTTGCGGAACCGCCGGGCCAGGTGCTCCACCAGCGGGATGTGCATCCGCACCAGCTGGTTGCGGAGCTCGACCCGCTCCGGCGAGCCCTCGGGCAGCGCCGCCAGCCGGGCGAAGAGGGCCTTGGCCGCCGCCCGGTCGGGGGCGTGCGGGGTGGACGCGTGCAGCAGCTCGGCCTCCACCGGCTCCGGCACGTCCACCGCGTCCGGCGCCGGCCCTGCCGTCGGCCCGGGTGCCGGTGCCGGTGCCGGCGTCGGTTCGGACGGGTGCGGCTCGCTCATGCGGGAGGCGTCCTTCGGGTGCGCGGCGTCATGGTCGGTGCCCGCCGGCCGGTCGGCGCCGCGCACGGCGGCGGCCGGCTCCGGCGTCCCCGCCTGGGCGGGCACGGCGGGGGCGCGGTCGACACCGGGCCCCGCACCGCCTGTGCGGTCCAGATCACTCACGGCGATCCCCCGTTCCGTTCCGGGAGCACCGGTGCCGCAGCCGCGGCGCCGGGGTCAACAGTTGGTTGTACCGCCGCGGCGCCCCGGACGGGCCGGGACACGCGGCTGAGGGAGGTCCGCGCCGCACGCGCGGCGGCGGGGCCGCCGCGCGTGCGGGCCGCCTCACGGCTGACCGGGGCCGGCACCGCGCTTCTTGTGCAGGCTGATGCTCACGGTCCGGTCCTCGGCGACGGTCGACTCGACCTCGCCGGCCAGTGCGGAGAGCACCGTCCAGGCGAAGGTGTCGCGCTCCGGCGCACGGCCGTCGGTCGTCGGTGCGGAGACCGTCACCCGCAGCGAGTCGCCGACCAGGCGGAACTCGCAGGCCAGCACCGAGCCGGGCACCGCCTGCTGGAGCAGGATGGCGCACGCCTCGTCGACCGCGATCCGCAGGTCCTCGATCTCGTCCAGGGTGAAGTCCAGACGGGCCGCGAGGCCGGCGGTCGCCGTCCGCAGAACCGAGAGGTACGCCCCTGCCGCGGGCAGGCGGACTTCCACGAAGTCCTTCGCCCCGGGCTCGCCGTCGATCTGGGACACCCTCACCTCCTGGGTGACGCGCCGTGCAGCCGGCCCCTGCGGGCCGCGGCCTCGGCTGCTTGCCTTGGAACTGCTTCCGCCCCGGGGGCGGGGCGGGATGCGCGGCACCCCGGTCGCGTCCTGTGCGGACGGCCCGGACAACGCGCCTCGCCTGCGACGCTACCGCGATCCGTGGCCCGGTGTCGCCGCCCCCGCGGGCCGTCACGTGAACGGGCGACTGCGCGGGCCACTCATGGTAGGCCCTCGGGCACTCCCCGTGGCAGTGCCCGTCGCCGTCGGCGGCGGTCCGGGTCCCCCGGCAGGGGTCCTGACCCGCCGTCGGGGGGCCGGGGGCGCGCACGCCGGGGCCGGGGACCCCCGCGGGTCAGGCCCCGGCGGCGAGGCGGGCCAGCGGCTCGCCGGTGAGCCGGAAGACCGTCCACTCGTCCATCGCCTCGGCGCCGAGGGACCGGTAGAAGCCGATGGACGGCTCGTTCCAGTCCAGCACCCACCACTCCAGGCGCGCGTAGCCGCGCTCGGTGCAGATCCGGGCCAGCTCGCGCAGCAGCGCCTTGCCGTGGCCGCCGCCGCGGGCGTGCGGGCGGACGTACAGGTCCTCCAGGTACACCCCGTGGGTGCCGCGCCAGGTGGAGAAGTTCCGGAACCACAGCGCGAAGCCGACCGGCTCGCCCCCGGGGTCCTCCCCCTCGACGGCGACGTGGGCGAAGACGGCGGGCTGCGGCCCGAAGAGCGCGTCGCGCAGCTGCTCCTCGGTGGCCACCGCCTCGTGCAGGGCCTTCTCGTACTCCGCGAGCTCGCGGATCATGGCGTGGATCGCGGGGACGTCTTCGACGGAAGCGGGACGGATCATGCCGCGAGGGTACCGGCCGGCGGACGGCGGGCCCCGCGCCGGCCGGGGCCCGCCGGCCCGGCGCGGCCCGCCCTCACACGATGCGGCGGTCCACGTAGCACCAGCGCCACGACTCGCCCGGCTCGTGGGACCGCATCACCGCGTGCCCCGTGGCGAGGAAGTGGGCGGTGGCGTGCCGGGACGGGGAGGAGTCGCAGCAGGAGACGAGCCCGCACACCAGGCACTTGCGCAGCTGCACCGGGTGCTGCCCGGCCTCGTCGCAGCCGCGGCAGCCCTCCCCGGACGCCGGTGGCTCGGGATCCGGCAGGTGCGCGGTGTGGGCGCAGCCCGGCGCCGCGGACGCACCCGCCGGGACCCCGGAGCCGGCCGCGGGCTGCTCCGCGCGCCGTGCGTCCTCCGCCGCCTCGCCGTGCTTGCGTGTGCTGCGGTACCTATCGAACAACGGTCCCCCTCGGAGCCCTCGACCTGCGGACCGGCGCGGCCATGACCCGACGACGACCAAGGACCGGCGACCATGACCAGCATGACCCATTCCGGCTCCAGCACCGACCTGCTGCTCCTCGTCGCGGGCGCCGCCGCCGTCGCGGGCGTCGCGCGGAAGCTGCGCACCTCCGCGCCGCTGCTCCTGGTGGCCGTCGGACTGGCCGCCTCCTACCTGCCCGGCGTGCCCGCGTACACGCTGGACCCGCACCTGGTGCTGCCGCTGGTCCTGCCGCCGCTGCTGTACACCTCCGCCCTGGACAGCTCGTTCCTCGGCCTGCGGGCGCAGGTCCGGCCGGTGGCGCTGCTCGCCGTCGGGTACGTGCTCTTCTGCACCGTGCTGGTCGGCCTGGCCGCGTACGCCCTGGTGCCGGGCCTGCCGCTGGCGGCGGCCTTCGTCCTGGGCGCGGTCGTCGCGCCGCCCGACGCCGTCGCCGCCACGGCGATCGCCCGCCGGGTGGGGCTGCCGCGCACGATCGTGACCATCCTGCAGGGGGAGAGCCTGGCCAACGACGCCACCGCGATCACCGCCTACCGGGTGGCGCTGGCCGCGGCCGTGGGGGAGGGGTTCTCGTGGGGGACGGCCGCCGGCGACTTCCTGCTTGCCGCGCTCGGCGGCACCGCCGTGGGCCTGGTGCTGATGGTGCCGCTGCAGTGGGTCCGGGTCCGGCTCGCCGACCCGCTGCTGCTCAACACCTTCTCGCTGCTCGTCCCCTTCGCGGCCTACGCCGTCGCCGAGGCGTTCGGGGCCTCCGGCGTGATCGCCGTGGTCGTGGTGGGCCTCTACCTCGGCCACGAGGCCCACGCCGTGGACTTCGCCACCCGGCTGCAGGAGGAGGCGGTGTGGCGGATGGTGTCCTTCGTGCTGGAGTCCACCGTCTTCGCCCTCATCGGGCTCCAGCTGAGGCTCATCCTCGACGACCTGGGCGCCTACCGGGCCGGGCAGCTCGCGCTGTGGGCCGCGGCGGTGCTGGCGGTCGTCGTCGTGGGCCGGTTCGTCTGGACGTACGCCACCACCTACCTGCCGCCGCTGCTCGGCCTGGGGCTGCGCCGCTCCCGGCCGGCCGCCCCCCTGCCGCCCTGGAACGCCACCTTCGTCATCGCCTGGGCCGGCATGCGCGGCGTGGTCTCGCTCGCGGTGGCGTTCTCGATCCCGGCCACCGTCGAGGGCGGCGGCCCCTTCCCCGGCCGGGAGCTGATCCTCTTCCTCACCTTCGCCGTCGTGGTCGGCACCCTGCTGCTGCAGGGCCTCACCCTGCCGGCGCTGGTCCGGGTGCTCCGCCTGCCCCGGCCCGACCGGCAGCGGCTCGTCCTCACCGAGGCGCAGGCGCAGAGCGACGCCTCGCACGCCGCGCTGGACCGTCTGGACGTCCTGCTGCAGGACGAGCGCAACCGGCTGCCGCAGGCGCTGGAGACCCGGCTGCGGCGGGTGCTGGACCGGCGGCAGAACGCCGTCTGGGAGCGCCTGGGCGCCGTCCACGAGGAGACGGGGGAGTCCGCCGACGCCACCTACCGGCGGCTCAGCCGGGAGCTCGTCGAGGCCGAGCGGCAGGCCTTCGTCCGGCTGCGCGACCAGGGGCGGATCGACGACGAGCTGCTGCGGACCCTGGTGCGGCGCCTGGACCTGGAGGAGGCGATGGTCGACCACGACGAGGAGTAGGGCCCGGCGGGGGCGTGCGGGGACGTGCGGGGCGTGCGGCGCAGGACCGGGCGCGGAGGGCGCGCGGGGCGGGGGTGCCCGTGCGGGGGCGCGGCCCCGGAGTCCGGCCCCGCTCAGCGCAGGGTGTCGTTCACGGTGAGGACGCCGCTCGGGACGGTCGTGGTGCTGCGGTCGGCGCCGCCCTCCCAGGTGACGGTGCCGTCCGCGTTCTTGGTGAAGTACTTGTACCGGACCGCGCTGTTCGGGGGGCAGCTGCACCCCGCCGGACCACACCGGGTAGGTGCCGGGGCCGGTCGTGAGCGGGACGGCCCTCGCCGGGTTCCACGCCCCGAGCTCGGCCAGGTCGCCGGTCACGTACACGTTCTGGCCGTAGGAGGTGTGCGCGGTCACCTGGAAGACGGCCGTCGCCGGGCTGCCGCCGGCGACGTTCCACCGGTCGTGCAGCGCGGTCTCGCCCGTGGGGGAGATGAAGACGGACCGGTCGGGGACGGTCTCCCAGACCAGCGACCCGGCGGCGGTGCGCCGGATGTACTTGTACTGGACCTCGGGGCCGGGCGGCAGCGACACGTTCGCCGACCACACCGGGTAGGTGCCGGGGCCGGTCGTGAGCGGGACGGCCTTCGCCGGGTCCCAGGAGCCGAGCTCCGGGGAGCTGCCGGAGAGCAGGACGGTGTCGCCGTAGTCGGTGGTGGCGGCGACCTGGAAGGGCACGACCACGCTGGGCGGGTACTCGCGGGCCGCCGCGGCGGGCGACACGGTGGTGAACAGGCCGGCGGCGACCGCCAGCAGGAGCAGGAGCGGCTGCCAGCGCGTCCTGGTGCGGAGGTGGCGTATGCGGACCATGCTCGTCCTTCCGTCGGGGTCCGGTGGCGGACCGTCAGCGAGGAGGCGACCGGGTGCGGTTCCGGATCTCGCGTACGAATCCCAACACGGGGCGAGGGGTCTGCGGGCGGAATGCGTTCAAGCAGTTTCGCCGAGCAGCCGCTTCCGGCCGTTGTCGGACACGAACGGCGGGGCAATCCTTCACCTCTTGAAGGTGAAGCGGTGAGGGCGTCCGCCGCGCCGCCCCTCTTCTGACATGCTCATTCTCAAAAAGGTGCGCCCCGGGGCGTCGCGCCGGTCCGCACGGCCCGCCGCCCCGGCCGCCTGAAATTTCTTGCGCAAGACGGCGCAAAATCTTCCGTCGCCGTCCGCCCCGGTTCCCCCGCACCCCTGCCCCCCCGCGATCCCCGCACCTCCACGCACGACCGCGCCCGGCGCGCCGGCCCCGGGAAGGGGCGGTGCGCCGGGCGCGGTGCGGCCGGGCAGGTCCGGGATCAGGCCTTCTTGGTCTCCCAGAAGATCTTGTCGATCTCGGCGATCAGGTCCAGCAGCGCCTGGCCGGTGGCCGGGTCGGTGGAGGCCTTGGCGGCGCTGGCGGCCTTCAGCGCGTCGTTGAAGAGCTGGTGCAGCTGCGGGTACTTCTCGAAGTGCGGGGCCTTGAAGTAGTCGCTCCAGAGCACCGAGAGGTGGTGCTTGGCCAGCTCGGCCCGCTGCTCCTTGATGACGACGGCGCGGGCGCGGAAGTGCGCGTCCTCGTTGGCCTGGTACTTCTCCTGCACGGCCTTCACGGACTCGGCCTCGATACGGGCCTGGGCCGGGTCGTACACGCCGCACGGCAGGTCGCAGTGGGCGTGGACGGTGGCGCGCGGTGCGAACAGACGAGAGAGCATGGGGGTCCTTCCTCCGTGATCGTCTTCCCGGGTGCGAGATTACCCCGCAACCGGCCCCGTTTCGCGCCTGCCCCCGGGGTCCTAGGGCAAAAGTCCGACAGGCGGACGCCGCCGCGCCGCGCCCCGGACGGGAGGCGGCCGCAGCCCGGGCGTCCCGGTGCGGGATGCTGGGTCTGGACGAGACGTCGGGTACCGGGTAGGTGTGGGGCATGGCGCTGAAGCGGCGGCAGGACGGCGGCCCGTACGGAACGGGGCCCGGCGTCCTGGCGGAGGAGGAGCCCGGCGGCGGCCCCGGCGCGGCGCCGCTCGGACTGGTGGACGTCGAGGGCCCCTCGATGCTGCCGACGCTCCGCCAGGGCGACCGGCTGCTGGTGCGCTACGGCGCCCGCCTGCGGCCCGGGGCCGTGGTCGTGGCCCGGCACCCGCTGCGGCAGGACCTGCTCGTGGTCAAGCGGGCCGCCGAGCGGCGGCCCGGCGGCTGGTGGCTGCTGTCCGACAACTCCTTCGCCGAGGGCGACAGCCGCGACTTCGGCACCGTCCCCGACGAGCTGGTGCTCGGCCGGGTGCTGCTGCGCCTGGGCCCGTCCCCCGCCTGGCTGGCGCCCTCCCCGCGGCTGGAGCGCCTGCTGCGCCGCCTGCCGCCGGGGGCGGGGCCGCGCGTGGCGGCCCGGCTCGGCGTCCTCACCCGGGTCAGCCCCGAGATGTGACCTCGGCGGAGGCGGAGGCGGAGGCGGCCGGGGCCGGGGCCGGGGCGCCGCCGCCCGCCGCGCCGCCGCCCGCCGCCGGGGCCTCCTGGCGCTTGCGGGCCCGGTAGGCGGCGACGTTCGCCCGGGTCGCGCAGCGGTCCGAGCAGTAGCGGCGCGAGCGGTTGGTGGAGGTGTCCAGGTACGCGTTGCGGCAGGGCGCGGCCTGGCAGATGCCGAGCCGGTCGACGCCGAGCTCCGTGAGGTGGATGGCCAGGCCCATGGCGGCCGGGGCCGCGTAGGCGGCGGTCGCGGTGGCGGCGCTGTCCGCGAGGTGCAGGTGCCAGCGGGGGCGGCCCTCCTCGTCCAGGTGGTCGTGGCCGGAGACGACGGGGCTGACCGGGTACTCCACCAGCAGGCCGTTGAGCAGGTCCACCGCCCGCACCTGGTCGCCCTCGGCGGCCGACTCGAAGACGCCGCGCAGCCGGCCGCGGACGGCCCGCAGCCGCGGCACGTCGGCCTCCTCGGCCAGCGACGCGGCACGCGTTCCGGCGCCGAGGAGCTGCCGCAGCTCGTCGAGCGAGGTGAGCGCGTCGGTGCCGCGGCCGGGCTCCTCGCTGTTCACCAGCCGCACCGCGTACTCCGCATAAGAGCCCAGCTCCACCTGCGATCCCCACTCTGCGCTGTCCGGCACCGGTAACGGCCTGCTTGGATCCCAGGGTATTACCAATGGCCCTCTCCCGGGCAACCGCCGGCCACTCGAAGCCCGGTCCCGTGCGCGCGCCGGCGCCGTCGTGCACCTGCGGGGTGGCCGCGGCAACTGCAACGTCGTCGTGCGGCGAATCCTGACGGGCCGGACGGGACTGCGGGGTGTAACGGCAGAGCGGGGAGGCGGCCCTGCAGGTGCCGGAGCCGGACGCAGCGATCAGGAAGCCGTGCCATTCGAAGCCGGTGGGAGCCTGCCGTACGGCGGGGGTGCCCCCCACCGAATGGGGGTGTTGTGCAGGAATCTCGGCAGGGGGCCATTCCTGGCCTCAATGTCCTTCGCTGATTCCGGCGACCGGAGCATGGACGGAGTTTCGTGAGGCAGAAATTCAGAGCGCGGGGGAAGCGCCTCGCCGGGGTGGCATCGGCGGCGTTTCTGGCAGTCCCGCTTCTGGTGCTTGCACCAGCCGCAGCGGCCTCCGCCGACCCCGGATTCTGCGGTGTCCGTGCCGATGTGAGCGATGGCGGCGGTCCCACGGGAATCGTCCACACCGTTGACGACCGATGCACGTACAAGCACAGCTTCAAGGTGTACCTGCCGAGCGCCGGCCGGACGAGCAAGTGCGAGAGTGCGCCTCCGGGTGGAGATGCCTGCTTCCTCTTCCAGTTCGCCGACGAGGACTGGCAGGTGCGGGCCTGCTCGTGAGCTGCAGGGCACCTGAGCCCCTGCCGGCCCGCATCGCGGACGAGGGAAGTGTGCCGACGGCTGCGGAGGTTCCGACGGGTGGCCCGAAGGGGGTTCCTCCCTCGGGCCACCCGGCTGTCAGAGCACCTTGGAGAGGAACGCCTTGGTGCGCTCGTGCTGCGGGTCGGTGAGGACGTCGCGCGGGTGGCCGGACTCGACCACGACACCGCCGTCCATGAAGACCAGCGCGTCGCCGACCTCGCGGGCGAAGCCCATCTCGTGGGTGACCACGACCATGGTCATGCCCTCCTCGGCGAGCTGCCGCATGACGTCCAGGACGTCGCCGACCAGCTCGGGGTCGAGGGCGGAGGTCGGCTCGTCGAAGAGCATGAGCTTGGGCTCCATGGCCAGGGCGCGGGCGATGGCCACCCGCTGCTGCTGGCCGCCGGAGAGCTGCGACGGGTAGCTGCCCGCCTTGTCGCCCAGCCCCACCCGCTCCAGCAGCTGCTGGGCCCGCTCGCGGGCCTCCGCCCTGCCCTGCCCCTTGACCCGCACCGGGGCCTCCATGACGTTCTCGACGGCCGTCATGTGGGGGAAGAGGTTGAACCGCTGGAAGACCATGCCGATGTCGCGGCGCTGGACGGCGATCTCGCTGTCCTTCATCTCGTACAGCTTGTCGCCCTTCTGGCGGTAGCCGACGAGCTCGCCGTCCACCCACAGGCGGCCGGCGTTGATCTTCTCCAGGTGGTTGATGCACCGCAGGAAGGTGGACTTGCCGGAGCCGGACGGGCCGATCAGGCAGAAGACCTCACGCGGCCTGACCTCCAGGTCGATGCCCTTGAGCACCTGGAGGTGGCCGAAGGACTTGTGCACGTCCTCGGCCTTGACCATGGGGGCGCCCGGGTTCTTGCTCAGGTTGCCGGCCATCAGAGTGCGCCTCCCGGGGTGCGCAGGGAGAACAGGTTGGCCTTGATCTTCTGCAGCGGGGTGGGCGGCAGGTTGCGGCTCGACCCGCGGGCGTAGCGGCGCTCCAGGTAGAACTGGCCGATGCTGAAGACCGTGGTGAGCACCAGGTACCAGAAGCACGCGACGAAGAGCAGCTCCATCACGGCGAGGTTGTTGGTGTAGACGTCCTGCACCTTGAGCATCACCTCGGGGTAGGTCACCACGAAGGCCAGCGACGAGGTCTTGAGCATGTTGATGAACTCGTTGCCGGTCGGCGGCACGATCACCCGCATCGCCTGGGGCAGCACGATGCGCCGCATGGTCTGGCCCTTGGACATGCCCAGGGCGTGGGACGCCTCGGTCTGGCCCTCGTCGACGGACTGGATGCCCGCGCGGACGATCTCGGCCATGTAGGCGCCCTCGTTGATGCCGAGGCCCAGGAGGGCGGCCACGAGCGGCGTGATCACCTTGTTGGTGTCCTGGCCGAACATGGTCGGGAAGACCAGGGCGAGGTTCCACCAGATCAGCAGCTGCACGATGACCGGGGTGCCGCGGAAGATCCAGATGTAGAGCCACGCGACGCCGGACATCACCGGGTTGCCCGACATGCGCATCACGGCGGCGGTGACGCCGAGCACGAGGCCCAGCACCATGGAGGCCACGCTGATGAAGAGCGTGTTCCCCGCGCCGGCCATGATGTCGGCGTTGAAGAGGAACTCGCGGGTCGTGCTCCAGGTGATCTTGCCGCCGGCGAAGGCGGCGCCCAGGGCCGCCAGGATGCCGACCACGACGACGGCGGAGACCCAGCGGCCGTAGTGGCGGACGGGGATCGCCCTGATGGGGTGGTGCGGGGAGACGGTGCCGGAGGGCCCCGGGCCCTCCGGCACCTTGTCGACGGATGTGGTCACGGAAGGTGCCTCTCGGACGTGCGGGAGCGGGCGGGGCCGTCCGGCCCGGCCGCCGTGCGGGGCGGGCGGGCCGGACCGGGGGTCACGAGCCGCCGTTGACCTGCGCCGAGGAGACGGCGCCCTGCTTGACCTGCCACTTCTCCAGGATCTTGGCGTACTCGCCGTTGGCGATCAGCGCGTCCAGGGCCGCCTTGACCGCGTCCCGCAGCTGGGTGTTCTCCTTGGAGACCGCGATGCCGTAGAGGCCGGCCTGGATCTGGTCGCCGACGACCTCGAAGTCGTTGCCCCCACCGGAAGTCTGCGCGTTGTAGGCCGCGACGGGGAAGTCGTTGAGGTCGGCGACCGCGCCGCCGCCCTTGATCTTCAGCAGCGCCTCACCGTCGTGGGCGTACGCCTGGATGGTGAGCTTGCCCTTGCCGTCGGCGTCGCACTTCTTCGCCTGCTCCTTGGCGATGTCCTCGTTGGTGGTGGCCTTCTGCAGGGCCACGGTCTTCCCGCAGAGGTCGTCCAGGGTCTGGATCTTCTCCGGGTTGCCCTTCTTCACCAGGATCGAGGTGCCGGCGCTGAAGTAGTCGACGAAGTCGACGCCCTTGCCCTGGCGCTCCTTGTTGTCGGTGATGGCCGACATCGCCAGGTCGAAGCGCTTGGAGTCCAGGCCGGTGATCAGGGTGTCGAAGCCGGTGTTCTGGATCTGGAAGGTCACCCCGAGCTGCTTGCCCAGGGCCTCGGCCAGGTCGGGGTCGATGCCGACCGGCTTGCCGCTCTGCATGAACTCGACGGGCGCGTAGGCCACCTCGGAGCCGACCTTCACCACACCGGCCTTCTGGACGGCCGCGGGCAGCTTGTCGAAGAGGGGGGCCTTGGAGGCGGCCGCGCTCGGCTGCGTGGTCGTGGCCTTGGTGCCGCCCTGGCTGCCGCAGGCGGTGAGGGCCAGGGTGCCGGCCGCGAGCACCGCACCGGTCGCGAGGAGGCGGTGGCGGGTGGAGCGTGCAGTCATGGGGTGGATCCTCCTGATGGGAGAGGTCTTCTCAGCCGATGCGCCGTAGCGCGGCGCGCGGGTGCGCGCCGGGTCGTGCGGTGGTGCTGGGGAATGCACGCCGTCGTGCGAGCCGTGCCGCGACCAGTGATGGCCGCATCTTGCCACTCCGCACCGCTCAGCGGACCCTCGGACAGATCAAAATCGAATAACGGGACGGCCGTCCAGCCTCCGTCCGGCACGCGGACGGCGGGCGGACGGCCGCTCCTCGCCTCGGCCTCCGTGCCTCAGCCCCCGTTGACGACCGCGTTCTGCGCCGCTCCCTCGCTCAGGTTCCAGTCGGCCAGGATCTTGTCGTACTCGCCGCTGATGATGATCGCGTCCACCGCCTGCACCACCGCGTCGCGCAGCGCCGTGTTCTCCTTGTTCACCGCGATCCCGTACGGCGCGGGCTGCATCTGCGGCCCGACCACCTGCAGGGCGGACCCGCCGGCGACCTTCTTCGCGTTGTAGACGGCCACGGGGAAGTCGTTCATGTCGGCGACGGCGTTGCCGGCCCGCAGCTGGGCCAGCGCCGCGTCGTCGGTGCCCAGGCGCATGACCTTCAGCGGCTTGCCCGCGGCCCTGCACGGGTCCTGCTGCCGGGTGGCGATGGTGTCCTGCGTGGTGCCCTTCTGCAGGGCGACGGTCGTGCCGCAGAGGTCGTTGAGGCCGGTGATGCCGTGCGGGTTGCCCTTGGCCGTCAGGATCGAGGTGCCCGCGATGAAGTAGTCGATGAAGTCGACGCCCGGGTTCAGCCGGTTGCCGAGCTCGTCGACGCCCTCGCGGCGCTCCTTGGTGTCCGTCATCGCGGACATCACCAGGTCGATCTGCCCGGCCTGCAGCTCGGGGATCAGCTTGTCGAAGGCGACGTTCTGGAACTCCACCCTGACCCCGAGCTTGCGCCCGACCGCCGCCGCCAGGTCGGGGTCCAGGCCGACGGCCCTGCCGTCGGCGCCCCGGGACTCCACGGGGGCGTAGCTGAGGTCCGAGCCGATCCGCAGGACGCCCGCCTTCCGGACGCCCTCGGGCAGCTGGTCGTGCAGCGAGAGGCTCTGCTTCCCGCCGGAGCCGGACGCGCAGCCTGTCAGCAGCAGCGGGACGGCGGCGAGGACGGCGCCGGCCGCGGCGGTGCGGCGGCGTATCGGACGAGCGGTCATGCAGGGCCTCCAGCGGTAGCGTGATCGCCACGGTTGCGCCCCGTCGCGGCAGGGTCGGGCCGCCGACACGGAGGAGGGCCGTCGGGCCGCACGCCGTCGTGGGGGCTGTGCGCAACCGGTGACGAAAGTGGAGTCTCCCATCCCGCTCTGCCCGAACGGTCATCCGGTGTGTCAAAATCGGGTAACGGGTGACCCCCGTAGCAGCGAGCAGGCCGCCGGACCGGGACCGGTCCGGGGTGCGCAGGACCGGAAGTCGACGACGCAGACTCCGGATCCGAGGCACCGCATCCCTCCGCGCCCGCACGCCCGCACTGCCCCGCGGCGCCCCCTCACCGCGCCCCGCGCGCGCCGCCGCAGTGCTCCGCTTCCCCGTCCGGCAGCCCTTCCGCGCCGGCGGCCCGCCGCAGGGCACGGACCGCCGCCGGGGTGGGGACCGCGCCAGGAGGGCGAAAAGGCACAGGTGCGGTGCTTTCGTCCCCTTCGGAGCAGGGAACGGTACCGACCGGAAGCACCCCTGAAGATCACTCACACCCTCACCCCGAGGGCGCCGCCCGGCGGCCGCGCCCCCGTCCCCGGAACGCGGTGCCGCACCGGGGCACGGCGCGACCCCGCCGGACTGCGCCCTCGACGACGAAGACGAAGAGGTCATCGTGGCAGCGGAGATCATCCACCCCCACCCGGCGGAGGCCGGCGACCCCATCGACCCGGCCTTCGCGCTCCACCGCGGCGGCAAGATGGAGGTCCGTGCGACGGTGCCGGTGCGCGACGCGGACGACCTGTCCCTCGCCTACACCCCGGGCGTCGCCCGGGTCTGCACCGCCATCGCCGAGCAGCCGGAGCTGGTGCACGACTACACCTGGAAGTCCTCCACGGTGGCCGTGGTCACCGACGGCACCGCCGTCCTGGGCCTGGGCGACATCGGCCCGGAGGCCTCGCTGCCCGTCATGGAGGGCAAGGCGATCCTGTTCAAGCAGTTCGGCGGCGTGGACGCCGTCCCGCTCGCGCTGGCCTGCACCGACGTGGACGAGCTGGTGGAGACCGTCGCCCGCCTCGCCCCGTCCTTCGGCGGGATCAACCTGGAGGACATCTCCGCGCCCCGCTGCTTCGAGGTCGAGCGGAGGCTGCAGGAGCGCCTGGACATCCCCGTCTTCCACGACGACCAGCACGGCACCGCCATCGTCACCCTGGCCGCGCTGTGGAACGCCGCGAAGGTCACCGGCCGGGAGATCGGGGAGCTGCGGGCGGTGATCAGCGGCGCGGGCGCGGCCGGCGTCGCCATCGCCAAGATCCTGCTGGAGGCCGGCATCGGCGACGTCGCGGTCTGCGACCGCCGGGGCGTCGTGCACGAGGGCCGCGACGACCTCACCCCGGTCAAGCGGATGGTCGCCGAGCTGACCAACAAGGCGCGCCTCACGGGTTCGCTGGCCGAGGCGCTCGACGGCGCCGACGTCTTCGTCGGCGTCTCCGGCGGCACGGTCCCGGAGGAGGCGGTGGCGGCGATGGCGAAGGACTGCCTGGTCTTCGCCATGGCCAACCCGACCCCGGAGGTCCACCCGGAGGTGGCCCGCCGGCACGCCGCGGTGGTCGCCACCGGCCGCTCGGACTTCCCCAACCAGATCAACAACGTGCTGGCCTTCCCCGGCGTCTTCGCCGGCGCCCTCCAGGTGCGGGCCTCCCGGATCACCGAGGGCATGAAGCTGGCGGCGGCCAGGGCGCTGGCGGCCGTGGTCGAGGACGAGCTGTCCGCCGACCGGGTGATCCCCAGCCCGTTCGACGAGCGGGTGGCCCCGGCGGTCACCCGGGCCGTGGCCGAGGCCGCGCGGCGCGAGGGCGTCGCCCGCCGCTGACGGCCGCGGCGCGGGCCGCCGCGGGCCTTGCGGGTCGTACCGCCCGTGCGCGCGGGCGGCACGGGCGGCCCCCGCGGCAGGCGCGGACGCGGCGCCCGGCGGCCCGGACGGCCGGGGCGGGGGACCCGCGCGGTGGAACTCACACCGCGGCGTTGTTCCCCGCCCCCGCCGCCGCCGCTAGGGTCCGACCATGTTCGCTGCCTATGCCGCACGTATCAGTCCTGACGACCCGTTGAGCGGTCTGGAGCTGGGGGAGCGCCCGGAGCCCGAGGCCCGGCCCGGCTGGAGCACGGTCACGGTCAAGGCCGCCACGCTCAACCACCACGACCTCTGGTCGCTGCGCGGGGTGGGGCTCCCCGAGGAGCGGCTGCCGATGATCCTCGGCTGCGACGCGGCCGGTGTGGACGAGCACGGCAACGAGGTCGTCCTGCACTCGGTGATCGGGCAGACCGGGCACGGCGTCGGCCCGGACGAGCGGATGTCCATCCTCACCGAGCGCTACCAGGGCACCTTCGCCGAGAAGGTCTCGGTGCCCACCTGGAACCTGCTCCCCAAGCCGGCCGGGCTCTCCTTCGAGGAGGCCGCCTGCCTGCCCACCGCCTGGCTCACGGCCTACCGGATGCTCTTCACCAAGGCCGGGGTGAAGCCCGGCGACACCGTCCTGGTCCAGGGCGCCGGCGGCGGGGTGGCGACCGCCCTGATCGTGCTCGGCAAGGCGGCCGGCCTGCGGGTCTGGGCCACCAGCCGGGACGAGGCCAAGCGGGCGCGGGCGGTGGAGCTCGGCGCCGACGACGCCTTCCCCGCCGGTGCCCGGCTGCCGGAGCGCGTGGACGCGGTCCTGGAGACGGTCGGCGCCGCCACCTGGTCCCACTCCGTGAAGTCGCTGCGCCCCGGCGGCACCATCGTCATCTCCGGCGCCACCTCGGGCCCCAACCCGCCGAGCGCCGAGCTCACCCGCATCTTCTTCCTGGAACTGCGGGTCGTCGGCTCCACCATGGGCACCAAGGAGGAGCTCGCCGGCCTGCTGTCGCTCTGCGCCAACGCGGGGGTGCGGCCGGTGGTCGACACCGTGCTGCCGCTGGCCGAGGCCCGGGAGGGCTTCGCCCGGCTGGCGAAGGGCGACGTCTTCGGCAAGATCGTCCTCACCCCCTGACCCTCCGGACCGCCTGACCCCTGGACCGTCCGACCCCTGGACCCCTGACCGCCTGACTCCCCGGGCCGCCGTGCCCCGGCCTCCGGACGAGCCGCGGCGGGGGCGGCCGCCGCCGCCCCCGCCGCTCCCCCGCAGGTCGCGGCCCTCAGGGCCGCAGCAGCCGCTCCGCGGCCTCCGCCAGCACCGCGCCGGACCGCGCCAGCTGCTCCGCGCCCACCCCGCGGTCCCGCGCGGCGTCCCGGACCACGTCGCGGAACCGGTCCAGCAGCCGCTCCAGTTCCCGCACCGGGTCGCCGGCGGGATCCGTACGGGCCCAGTCGGGCAGCCCGGCGGCCGCCTCGGAGGCGCCCCCGGCCGCCGTCGCCGTCCCCACCGGTCCCGCCGTCCCCGTGGCCGGGCCCGCCTCCGGCGCCTCCGGCCGCGTCGCCCGGGCCGGACCGGACCGCCATCCGCCCCACCGCCCCGGGTCGGCCAGGTCGGCCAGCCCCTTGGTGAGCTCGGCCAGGCCCTCGCCGAGGCCGGTCGGCCAGTCGCCGCGGGCGGCGTGCTCCCGCACCTGCTGCTCCACCCGCTGCTGCAGCCGCCGCGCCTCGGCCCGCGCGGCCGCCCCGGCGGCCTGGGCGTTCTCGCGGGCCCGCCGGACCTCCTCCTGGGCCTGCCGCAGCTGCTCCTTCGCCTGCCTGGCCTGCTCCTTGGCCTGCCTGGCCTGCTCCTTGGTCTGCTTCGCCTGCTCCCGGGCCTGCACGCGGTACCGGGCGTACTCCTCCCCGCCGCGCCGGCCCCCCGTGAGGCCCTCCCCGCCTGCGCCGCCGCGCCGCGCCTCCTGCGCCGCCCGGCGCACCTCCTCGCGCAGGTCCTCCGCGGAGTCCCGGACGTCCTCCCGGATCGCCTCGGCGAGCTGGGCGACCGAGTCGCGGATCTCCACCTCCAGCTCGGCCAGCTCGTCCTGGCGGGACGCCAGCTCGGCGCGGCCCGCGTCCGTGATCCGGTAGACCTTGCGGCCGCCCTCGGTGCTGTGGGTGACCAGGCCCTCCTTCTCCAGCTTGGCCAGGCGGGGGTAGACGGTGCCCGCGGAGGGCGCGTACAGGCCGTGGAAGCGCTCCTCCAGCAGCCGGATCACCTCGTAGCCGTGGCGCGGCGCCTCCTCCAGCAGCTTCAGCAGGTAGAGCCGCAGGCGCCCGTGGGCGAAGACCGGGGTCACGCGGCGCCCCCGTCCCGGTCGGAGAGCCGCTTGGAGAGGTCGGGCCGCCCGGCCGGGCCGGGTGCGCCGTCCTCCCCGGGGCCGTGCGCCGGCGGCCGCCGCAGCAGCGCCACCGACCCGGAGACCGTGGTCACCTGCAGCCTGCCGGTGCCGGCGCCGAGCCGGCCGGAGAGGCGCCGGGCGCCCCAGGTGCCGCCCATCCGCAGCTCGTCGAAGGCGCTGGACATCTCGCCGCTGGTGGACCCGGCGTCCACGCGCGTGTCTGCGGGGTGCGGCATCCGGACGGCCACCTTGCCGGAGACGGTGTTGAGGTCCACGTCGGCCGGCCCGCGGCCGTCCAGGTCGACGGTCATGGAGCCGCTCACCGAGTGGGCGTGCAGCCGCGGGCCCGAGGCCTCGACCACGGTGAGCTCCCCGGAGACGGTCTGCACCTTCAGGTCGCCGGAGACGGCCTGGGCCTCGACGCTGCCGGAGACCGACTGGGCCTCCACCGGCCCGGACACCCGCACCAGCGTGGTGTCGCCGCCGGCGCCGCGGACGGCGACCGGTCCGGCGATGCCGGAGACGACCACGTCGGCGCCGACGCTGACCAGCTCCACCCGGGCCGCGGCCGGGACGGCCAGCGAGACCACGGCGTGCCGCCTGCGCCGCCAGGAGTCGACGAGGGAGGCGATGCCCTTGAGGGAGAAGTGCTGCGAGGAGAACTCCCACCGGGTGAGCTCCTCGTAGGCGACGGTGAGCGTCCCGCCCTCGTGGGTCACCACGAGCGGCGGTCCGTCGAGTTCGGAGACCTCCAGGCGGGCGGGCCCGTCGCCGGCCACCACGTGGACGGCGCCCGAGACGGTGCGCACCCGCAGGACGTCCACCGGTTCGTCGAAGGTGATCCGCTCCGGCCCGTTCACGGTCCACTGCGGCATGGCTGGCCCTCCCGTTCGGATGTGCGACATATCGCGTCGCCCGTCAACAACACGATATATCGCGTCCTGTGGAAGTCAAGGGCCGGTCCGCACCGGGACCGAACCCGGGCCGCCGCGGGCGGCGTATCCCCGGCACGGGACGACGGCCACGTCGCAGGGAGAAGGACCCATGAGCCACGCCAAGCAGCGCAACACCCGGAGGATCGGCGTCCTTGCGACCGTCGGCGGCCTGGTCGCCGCCGGGGTCGCCGTGTCGGCCTTCGCCGACGAGGGCACCGGCGCACCCCCGGCGGGCCCCCCCGCGGCGGCCGTCGGCGCCCCCGCACAGGACCCGGCCTCCCTGGCCCGCACCCTCGTCGCGCAGCTGGGCCGCGCCCGCAGCGCCGGGGCCTGGATCGGCGCCGACGGCAGGCCGGTCGTCGCGGTCACCGGACCCGGGGCGGCCGACGCCGTGCGCGCCGCCGGGGCCGTCCCGAGGACGGTGGCCCGCAGCGGCGACCAGCTCGACGCGGCCGTCTCCGCGCTGCGCTCCGCGCCCCGGGTGCCCGGCACCGCGTGGTCGGTGGACCCGGTCTCCAACCAGGTCGTGGTCCTGGCCGACCGGACCGTCTCCGCCGCCGACTGGCAGCGGCTCTCCGGCACGGCGGGGCGGCTCGGCGGAGCCGTGCGGATGCGGCGCACCCGGGGCGCCCTCACCACCCGGATCGCCGGGGGCGACCCGGTCTTCACGGGCGGCGCCCGCTGCTCGGCCGGGTTCAACGTGACCGACGGGCAGCAGGGGTTCGTCCTCACCGCCGGCCACTGCGGGCCGGTCGGCACGCCCTGGGCCGCCGACGCGGCCGGCACCCGGCCGATCGGCGCCACCGTGAAGGACACCTTCCCGGGGAACGGGGACTTCTCGCTCATCCAGGTCCAGGGCGGGGGAGTGGACCAGCCCGGTGCCGTCGACCTCGGCAACGGCTCCCTGCAGCCCGTCACCCGGGCCGCCGAGGCCGTGGTCGGCGAGCAGGTCACCCGCAGCGGCTCCACCACCGGCGTGCACAGCGGCCGTGTCACGGCGCTGGACGCCACCGTCAACTACCCCGAGGGCACGGTCACGGGCCTGATCCAGACCGACGTCTGCGCCGAGCCCGGCGACAGCGGCGGCCCGCTCTTCGACCAGGACGCGGCGGTCGGGCTCACCTCGGGCGGCGACGGCGACTGCACGGCCGGCGGCACCACCTTCTTCCAGCCGGTGACCACCGCGCTCCAGGCCCTGGGCGTGCAGATACCCGCGGGCGGGGCCGGCGCGCAGGGGCAGGGCGCCCGGGGCGAGGCAGTCCCCGGCCAGGACGTGCAGGGGCAGGACGTGCAGGGGCAGGACGTGCAGGGGCAGGCCGGCCAGGCCGGCGGGGGGCAGGCCCGGGACGGGCTCCGGCAGGGCGGGGCCCCGCAGGGGCAGGGCGCCCGGGACCAGGGGAGCCAGGACCAGGGAAACCAGGGCCGGGCGGGTCAGGACGGCGGGCGCGGGAAGGACGGGCGCAACGTCAACGTGAGCGTGAACGTCATCGGCGGACTGCTGGGCGGCCTCCTGGGCGGCGGCCACCGCTGACCCGCCGGCCCCCGCCGGAGCCGCCGCCGGGACGCCGGCCGCCCGCGGCCCGGGCCCCTCGGGGCCGGTCCGCGGGCGGCCGCGCCGGTGTCAGTCCTCGTCCTCGTCGTCCAGCCGGGCCAGCCAGGTGGCCAGCCGCTCGACGGGGACCTCGAACTCCGGGTTGAGGTCGACGAACTCGCGCAGGCGCTCGGAGAGCCACTCGAAGGTGACCTCCTCGTCGCCGCGCCGGCTCTCCAGCTCCTCGATCCCGCGGTCGGTGAAGTACACGCTCTGCTCCGGACGGACGGTCGTTGTGCGCTCTGGACTCCGGCCAGGATAGTCCGGCCGCGGAGAAGCCCCGGGCCCGGCCGCCGCACCGCTGCGGTGGCCGGGCCCGGGGCTGCTGTCCGCCGTGCGGCCGGGGTCCCGGGGCGCCGGGCCCCGCGGTGCCGCGGCCTTCCGGCCGGCGGCGGGCGGGGGCCCGGCGTGCGGGGTCAGAGGGAGAAGACCTCCTCCACGAGCTGCTGCTGCTCCTGCTGGTGCCGCTTGGCCGAGCCCACCGCCGGGGCGGAGGAGGCCGGACGGGCGACGCGGCGCAGGCGGGCGCCGCCCGCGTTGCGGCCGACCACCACGTCGAGGTGGTCGACCAGGTTGAGCGCGATGAACGGCCAGGCGCCCTGGTTGGCCGGCTCCTCCTGCGCCCAGACGAACTGGACGTTGTCGCCGTACCGGCCCAGCTCCTCCTGGAGCTCGGCCACCGGCAGCGGGTAGAGCCGCTCGACGCGGACGATGGCGGTGTCGGTGACGCCGCGCTCGGCGCGTGCCGCCGCCAGGTCGTAGTAGAACTTGCCGGAGGTGATCACGACCTTGCGGACGTCGGCCGGGGCCACGCTGTCGTCGCCGATCACCGGGCGGAAGCCGCCGCCGAGGAACTCCTCCGTCCGCGACGCCGCGGCCTTGAGCCGGAGCATCGACTTCGGGGTGAAGACGACCAGCGGCTTGTGGTGCGGGTTGTGGACCTGCCAGCGCAGCAGGTGGAAGTAGTTCGACGGGAGCGTCGGCATGGCGACCGTCATGTTGTTCTGCGCGCAGAGCTGCAGGAACCGCTCGGGGCGGGCCGAGGAGTGGTCCGGGCCCTGGCCCTCGTAGCCGTGCGGCAGCAGCAGGGTGACGCCGGAGGTCTGGCCCCACTTCTGCTCGGCGGAGGAGATGAACTCGTCCACCACCGTGGAGGCGCCGTTGACGAAGTCGCCGAACTGGGCCTCCCACATCACCAGCGCGTTCGGCCGGGCGAGGGAGTAGCCGTACTCGAAGCCCATCGCCGCGTACTCGCTGAGCAGCGAGTCGTAGACGGTGTAGCGGGCCTGGTCCTCCGTCAGGTAGAGCAGCGGGGTGTAGTCCTCGCCGGTCTTCCGGTCCACCAGCACCGCGTGGCGCTGGCCGAAGGTGCCGCGGCGGCTGTCCTGGCCGGCCAGGCGGACCGGGTGGCCCTCCATCAGCAGCGAGCCGATGGCGAGGGTCTCGCCCATCGCCCAGTCGATGCTGTTCTCCTCGACCATCGCGGCGCGGCGCTGCAGCTGCGGCAGCAGGCGCGGGTGGACGGTCAGCCAGTCCGGCAGGTTGACCTGCGAGGAGGCGATCCGCTTGACGGTCTCCTCGGAGATGGCGGTCGTGACCGACACCGGGAAGTCCGGCAGCGGGGCGGCGGCCGGGGCGGCCTGCGGCACCGCGTCGCGGACCTCGGCGAAGACCTTCTCCAGCTGGCCCTGGAAGTCCTGGAGCGCCTGCTCCGCCTCCTCCAGGGTGATGTCGCCGCGCCCGATCAGGCCCTCGGTGTAGAGCTTGCGCACCGAGCGCTTCTTGTCGATCAGGTCGTACATCAGCGGCTGGGTGAACGACGGGTTGTCGGCCTCGTTGTGACCGCGGCGGCGGTAGCAGATGAGGTCGATCACGACGTCCTTGTTGAACGCCTGGCGGAACTCGAAGGCGAGCCGCGCGACGCGGACCACGGCCTCCGGGTCGTCGCCGTTCACGTGGAAGATCGGCGCCTCGATCATGCGGGCCACGTCGGTGGAGTACATCGACGAGCGGGAGGCGGCCGGGGCGGCGGTGAAGCCGACCTGGTTGTTGACCACCACGTGCACGGTGCCGCCGGTGCGGTAGCCGCGCAGCTGCGACATGTTGAGCGTCTCCGCGACGACGCCCTGGCCGGCGAAGGCCGCGTCGCCGTGGATCTGGATCGGCAGCACGTCGAAAGCGGTGCCGGCCTTGTCCAGGATGTCCTGCTTGGCGCGGGCGATGCCCTCGACGACCGGGTCCACGGCCTCCAGGTGGGAGGGGTTGGCGGCCAGCGAGACCTTGATGGTCTCCCCGTCCAGGCCGGTGAAGGTGCCCTCGGCGCCCAGGTGGTACTTCACGTCGCCGGAGCCGTGCATCGACTTCGGGTCGAGGTTGCCCTCGAACTCGCCGAAGACCTTGGCGTACGGCTTGCCGACGATGTTGGTCAGCACGTTGAGGCGGCCGCGGTGGGCCATGCCGATGACGGCCTCGTCCAGGCGGTGCTCGGCGGCGGCGTCCAGGACGGCGTCGAGCAGCGGGATCAGCGACTCGCCGCCCTCCAGCGAGAACCGCTTCTGGCCGACGTACTTCGTCTGCAGGAACGTCTCGAACGCCTCGGCGGAGTTCAGGCGGCGCAGGATGCGCAGCTGCTCCTCGCGCTCCGGCTTGGCGTAGTGGTTCTCCACCCGCTCCTGGATCCAGCGGCGCTGCTTCGGGTCCTGGATGTGCATGTACTCGATGCCGACGGTGCGGCAGTACGAGTCGCGCAGCACGCCCAGGATGTCGCGCAGCTTCATCATCCGCTTGCCGGCGAAGCCGCCGACGGCGAACTCGCGCTCCAGGTCCCACAGGGTGAGGCCGTGCTCCACGACGTCCAGGTCGGGGTGCTTGCGCTGCTTGTACTCCAGCGGGTCGGTGTCGGCCATGAGGTGGCCGCGGACCCGGTAGGAGTGGATGAGCTCCATGACGCGGGCGGTCTTGTTGACCTCGTCGTCGTGGGTGGCGGCCACGTCGGTCGCCCAGCGCACCGGCTCGTAGGGGATGCGCAGCGACTCGAAGATCTCGTCGTAGAAGTCGCTGCCGCCCAGCAGGAGCTGGTGGATCTGGCGCAGGAACTCGCCGGACGCCGCGCCCTGGATGACCCGGTGGTCGTAGGTCGAGGTCAGCGTCATCACCTTGGAGACGCCGAGGCGGGAGAGGGTCTCGGGAGAGGAGCCCTGGAACTCGGCCGGGTACTCCATGGCGCCGACGCCGAGGATGGTGCCCTGGCCGGGCATCAGGCGCGGCACGGAGTGCACGGTGCCGATGCCGCCGGGGTTGGTCAGGGAGACCGTGACGCCGGTGAAGTCCTCCATGGTCAGCTTGTTGGCGCGGGCCCGGCGGACGATGTCCTCGTAGGCCTGCCAGAAGCCGAAGAAGTCGAGGGTCTCGGCCTTCTTGATCGCCGCCACCACGAGCTGCCGGTCGCCGTTGGGCTTCACCAGGTCGATGGCCAGGCCCAGGTTCACGTGCTCGGGCTTGACCAGGAAGGACTTGCCGTCCTTCACGGTGTAGCTGTGGTTCATGCCCGGCATGGCCTTCAGCGCCTGCACCATGGCGTAGCCGATGATGTGCGTGAAGGAGACCTTGCCGCCGCGCGCCCGCTTGAGGTGGTTGTTGATGACGATGCGGTTGTCGATCAGCAGCTTGGCCGGGACGGCGCGCACCGAGGTCGCGGTGGGGATCTCCAGCGAGGCGTCCATGTTGGTCGCCACGGCCTTCGCCGGGCCGCGCAGCGGCACCAGCTCCGGGCCGGCGGCCTTCTCCGCCGGCGCGGCCTGTGCCGCGGCGGCCGGCCTCGCGGCGGCCGGGGCCGCCTTGGGCGCCGCCGCGGGCTGCGCGGGAGCGGCCGGCTGCGCGGGCGCCTGGGCGGCGGCCGGAGCCGGCTGCGCCGGGGCCGGGGCGGGCGCGGGGGCTGCGGCAGGGGCCTGCTGCGCGGGTGCGGGAGCGGGGGCCGGGGTCGCGGCCTGGGTCACTGAAGTCACCTCGGTACCGGGCTTGTAGTCGGCGAAGAAGTCCCACCAGGCGCGGTCGACGGAACCCGGGTCCTGGAGGTACTGCTGGTAGATCTCGTCGACAAGCCATTCGTTGGGGCCGAAGCCCGCTGAGCTGCTGGTCGAGCTGTTGGAGGTATTCGGGGACTGTGGCGACACGGCGCTAACCGCCCTCTTCCGCTTCCTTTTGGGATGGTGGACAGCGGAGAACAAGGCTACGCCCCTGACATGTGATCGCGCAGTTCCCGGGGGGTGGTCGTCGCCCAGATCACAGCCTGCGGGGCCGGAATGGCGTGAAAGATGCGTTAGAACGCGTCGGCCTGGGGGAAGCGCGTGATGCCTCGGGGGCTCGAAAATCTCACCAAAGGGGACAAATGCACCGGTTGGGGCGGTGCTCCGGAGGTGGTCCACCCGGTCCGGCGGTCCGATTGTCCCTGTTCTGTGTCAATCCTGCGCGGGCACGCCGCCCGGAAGGGTGACCACGATCCGGCAACCCCGCTCGGCCTCCGCCACCCTGATCTCCCCGCCGTGCAGGTCCACGGCCCACCGGGCGATGGCCAGGCCCAGGCCGGTCCCGCCGTCGCTGCCCGGTCCGGCGGCGGTCGAGGAGGTTCCCCGGCCGAACCGCTCGAAGACCCGCGCCCGGTCCTCCTCCGGGATGCCCGGCCCCTCGTCCAGCACCTCCAGCACCAGGCTCGTCGGCGCCCGTCCGGCCCGCGCCCGCACGGTCACGGTGCCGCCGGGCGGGCTGTGCTTGCTGGCGTTGTCCACCAGGTTGGCCACCACCTGGTGGAGCCGCTCCGGGTCCGCGACCGCGGTCAGGTCCTCCGGCCCGACCTGCAGGTCGAGCGTCAGGTCGTCCCGGCGCTTGGTGGCCCCGCCGGAGGTGGAGCCGTCGACGGTGATCCCGCGCAGCACCCCGGCGAGGTACGGCCGGACGGCGAACTCGCGGGCGTCCAGCGGGACGACCCCGTCGTCGATCTTCGACAGGTCCAGCAGGTGGGCGACCAGCCGCCCCAGCCGCTCGGTCTGCTCCAGGGCGGCCGACATGGTGGCCGGATCCGGCCGTACGACGCCGTCCACCACGTTCTCCAGCACCGCGCGCAGCGCCGCGATCGGCGTGCGCAGCTCGTGCGAGACGTTGGCGACCAGCTCGCGCCGGTGGCGGTCGGCGGCCTCCAGGTCGGCCGCCATCCGGTTGAAGGTGGCCGCCAGCTCGCCCACCTCGTCGCGCGAGGTGGCCCGCACCCGGCGGCTGTAGTCGCCCGCGGCCATCGCCCGGGCGGCGGCCGTCATGTCGCGCAGCGGCGCCGTCAGGCCGTGCGCCATCAGCTGCATGAAGAGCAGCGAGGCGATCATGGAGAAGATCATGATCACCCGGATGCGGGTGTCGGACTGGACCGCTATCACGACCATGCCGCTGGCGACCACCACCGAGACCATCACCAGCACCGCCAGCTTGGCCTTGATGGAGCGCATCGGGTCCAGGGGGCGGACGTCGCTCCACACGCGCCGGGCGGCCCGGGCGGCCAGGCCCGGCTCCCGGTCGGCGCGGCCGCCGCCCCGGCGCAGCTCCTCGGTGTAGGTCATCGCGTCCCCCTCGCCCCTCGCGGTCCCCGGCCGCCCGCGGCCGCCCTCGGCCGACTGCGGTGTCCGGCCCTCTGCCCACCCGGCCCCTGCTGCACCGGTCCTCCGCCGCACCCGGCAGCCGTGCACGTCCGGCAGCCCGGCGTGCCCGGCCGCCCGCGCCGCCCGCGCCGCCCGCGCCGCCCGCGCCGCCCGCGCCGCGGGCGGCCCCCGGACCCGCTCAGGGGGTCGGGGCCTCCAGGGCGTAGCCGACGCCGTGCACCGTGCGGATCCAGTTCGCGCCGATCTTCCGGCGCAGCGCCTTCACGTGGCTGTCGACGGTGCGGGTGCCGGAGGCGTCCGTCCAGTCCCACACCTCCGCCAGCAGCTGCTCGCGGGTGAGCACCGCCCGCGGCTGCTGAGCCAGGCAGGCCAGCAGGTCGAACTCGGTCGGCGTCAGGTGCACGTCGGAGCCAGCGACCCGGACCCGGCGCTGCACGTTGTCGATCTCCAGCTCGCCGAGCCGGATCGAGCCGCCGACCGGGGTGCGGGCGGCCAGCTGGGCGCGCTCGACGCGGCGCAGCAGCACGTTGACCCGGGCCGCGAGCTCCCGCATGGAGAACGGCTTGGTCATGTAGTCGTCCGCGCCCACGCCGAGGCCGACGAGCATGTCGGTCTCGTCGTCGCGCGCGGTGAGCATGAGCACGGGGACGGGCCGCTGCGCCTGGATGCGGCGGCACACCTCCAGCCCGTCGAAGCCCGGCAGCATCACGTCGAGGACCACCAGGTCCGGCTGCCAGGACTGGAAGGAGTCCACGGCCGCCGGGCCGTCGTGGGCGACGGCCACCTTGAAGCCCTCCGCGCCCAGCCGGGCCGCGATGGACTCGGCGATCGTGGGCTCGTCCTCCACGACCAGCACCCGTCGCTGTGCGCTCGGGTTGCCGCTCTCCTGCTGCTGCATGTCTGTCACGGTCACGCCACCGCCCCCAGGGCCTGCGGACCGGCACCCCCTCGCGGGGAGGGCGCCGCTGCCGCTCGTCGTCTCGTTCCGTCAGCTCCAAGCCACGGTGCCGCGCCCGCCGCCGCGCGCGGCCCGCACGGTCCGGAGTGTGGTGCTCCGGGCCCTGCGGTGACCGCGAGTGCATCGCGGGCCACCGTGCGCAGCGTGTGTACCGGGCATCTCTCCCGGAGGGGGCGGCGGCATCCGGGCCGCGTGCCCCGCCGGGACGGCACAGCCCGACACCTTACCCAGCGATCATTCCACTTGTGATGCCAGGTACACGACATCGGGCGCGCCCCGGCGCACCTCCACGTCGAGGCGGCGCACCCTGGCGAAGCGCGCCCGCAGCCGCTCCTCGAAGACCGGGGCGGGCGCCGCGCTCCACACGGCGAGCACGCCGAGGGGGGCCAGCACGCGCTGCAGCACCGTGAGCCCGGCGAAGCCGTAGAGGCCGCCGTTGGCGTCGGTGACGGTCCAGTCCGGGCCGTTGTCGATGTCCAGGCAGAGGACGTCCCAGCGGTCCGAGGTCGCCCGCAGGTGGTCGAGCAGGTCGGCGGTGACGACCTCGGTGCGGGGGTCGTCCAGCGACCCGGCCGAGAAGCGGCCCAGCGGCCCCGCATGCCACTCCACCACGGCCTTCTCCCGTTCCAGCACGGTGATCCGGGACACCGCCGGGTCCGCCGCGGCCTCCGCGAGCGAGAAGCCCGCACCCAGGCCGCCGACCAGGACCGAGGGGTGCGGGACGGCCGCCGCGTCCAGCGCGGCGCGCACCAGCAGCCGCTCCGACCTGCCGTCGGAGGTGTCCATGAGGAAGCAGCCGTTGGCGATGATCTCGAAGACCTCGTCGGCCCCCTCGCCGCGCCGCCGCAGCACCACCTCCCCGTACGGGCCGTCCCGGCGGTCGAGCACTTCGGCGGTGGGGTGTGCCGTCCGGACGGCGAGCGCTGCGGCGGTCGGCGGGGTGGCGGAAGTCACAGGGGGAACCCTTCGTGGGCGCACTGGCGGGTCGCGACACGCCCATCCTGGGGGGTCGGCGAGGCGCCGGTCCACCCCTTTCGTCCGCGTCCGGACGACCTACCGTGGACTCGGGAGCGCGGGATCGTCCCGGGCGCCCCGGCGGGTGCGCCGAGCGCCCCGCCGGACGGCGGAGCCGAGGAGGCGCCATGGCGGACGACGCCTGCCGGGCCCCCCGCCTCCGGCCGCTCGGCACCGCCGGGCCCCTGCGGCGCGCGCACCGTGCGGTGCGCCGATGGTGCGAACGGGCGTCGCGCGGGCAGGCGCCGCCCATGCGGATGCGGCCCACGCGGACACGGACGGAGCGCTCCCGGCCCGGCGGCACGGCCGCCGAGGACGCGGCCGGAGGGGTGCGGGACGGCGGGGCGCGGCCCCGGGGGGTGCACGTCCGGAAGGTGCGGCCCGCCGGGGCCGGAGCCGGCCGGACCCGGCTGGTCCCGGTCCGGGGCCGCCCGGCCCGGCCGCCCCTCGCCGGGGCCCTCGCGGACGCGCTGTCCCCTGTCCGGCCGTACCTGTCCCGACCGGCCCTGCTCCTGCCGGGGCCCCGGCGCACCCCCTTCACCTTCTGGTACCTGGTCGTGCTGCTGGCCACCACCCTGTACGCCCGGTTCGGCGACCCCGCGGCCGTGCGCGCGGCCGTGGACGCCTCCAGCAGCGACGGGTGGCACCTGCTGCACACCCCCGTCCGCGCCATGCTCCTTAGCGGGGTCTGGGCGGCCGGGCCGCTCTGGTCGCCCTACCTGCTGGCCTTCACCCTCGTCCTGGCGCCGCTGGAGCGCCGGGTCGGCGCGCTCCGCGCCGCGCTGGTCTTCGCCGCCGGGCACGTCCTCGCCACCCTCGTCTCCGAGCTGCCGATAGCGCTGCTGGTACTCACCGGCGGGCTCGGGCCGGCGGCGCTGCACCGGATCGACGTGGGCGTCAGCTACGGCGTGATGGCCTGCCTGGGGGCCCTCTCCGGCCTGCTGCCGCGGCCCGTGCGCTACGGGGTGCCGGCGGGGGCGGCGGCGCTGCTGCTCCAGCGCGCGTTCGACGGGGACGACCCGGTGACCGGCGTGGGCCACCCCTCCGCCCTGCTGGTCGGCCTGCTCTGCTGGCCGCTGGTGCGGCGGTGGGCCGGCCGGACCGGAGGCGCGCCGCGGGAGGGGGGTGCGCTGCCGCAGGGCGGGGGCTCCTAGGAGGCGGGGGTCGGGGGCCGGGCGGTCGAGTGGCCGGGGGCGGGCCCGCGGGCCCGCGTTCGCCCACGGTGAACGGAGGAACACCCTGCGCCTCCCGCGCCTTAAGTCAGTCCGACTCAAGTTGACTGACTGGGGAGAGATCATGGCTTCGACGCCCTCGCCGCTCATCCTTCCCGTGCTGCCCCTCGACGACGAGGTCGTGCTGCCCGGCACGGCCGTACCGCTGGACCTGTCCGGCCCCGAGGTCCGCGCCGCCGTCGACGCCGCCCGGGCCGCCGCCCGCGGCGCCGAGGAGCGCGCGCACGCCCCCGGCATCCGCACCCCCGGCTCCCGCAGGCCCCAGGTGCTGCTCGTCCCGCGGATCGACGGCGTGTACGCCGCCACGGGCACCCTCGCGACCGTGGAGCAGGTCGGCCGGCTCGCCGGCGGCGACCCCGCCGCCCTCGTCCGCGGCGTCCGCCGGATGCGCATCGGCGCCGGCACCACCGGTCCCGGCGCCGCCCTGTGGGTGGAGGCCGTCCCGGTCGACGAGTCCCCGGCCGGCGAGCCGCCCGGCGGCGGGTCCCCCGCCGCGGACGGGGCCCCCGGCCGCACCGCCGAGCTGGTGCGGGCCTACCGGGCGGCCTCCGCCCGCTGGCTCGGCAAGCGCGGCGCCTGGCAGGCCGTGGACCGCATCGAGCGGACCGAGGACCCCTCCGAGCTGGCCGACAGCATCGGGTACGCCTCCTTCCCCACCGCCGCCCAGAAGCTGCGGCTGCTGGAGACCGGCGACCCGGTCGAGCGCCTCGCGTACGCCCTGGAGCTGCTGGAGGCGCACCTGGCGGAGGAGGAGGTCAACGACACCATCCGCAAGGACGTCCAGGAGGGCGTGGAGCGGCAGCAGAAGGAGTTCCTGCTCCGCCGCCAGCTGGAGGCCGTCCGCAAGGAGCTCGCCGAGCTCGACGGCGGCACCGCCCCGGAGGAGGACGACTACCGCGCCCGCGTGGAGGCCGCCGACCTGCCCGAGAAGGTCCGCGAGGCGGCGCTCAAGGAGGTCGGCCGCCTGGAGCGGTCCTCCGACGCCTCGCCCGAGGGCGGCTGGATCCGCACCTGGCTGGACACCGTCCTGGAGCTGCCCTGGAACGAGCGGACCGAGGACGCCTACGACATCCCCGGCGCCCGCGCCGTGCTCGACGCCGACCACGCCGGGCTCGACGACGTCAAGGACCGCATCGTCGAGTACCTGGCCGTGCGCCGGCGCCGCGCCGCCCGCGGCCCGGCCCCGGCCGGCCCCTCCGGCGGAGCCGCCGGGCGGCGGACCGGCGGCGCCGTGCTCGCCCTGGTCGGGCCGCCCGGCGTCGGCAAGACCTCGCTCGGCGAGTCCGTCGCCCGCGCCATGGGCCGCCGCTTCGTCCGGGTCGCCCTCGGCGGCGTCCGCGACGAGGCCGAGATCCGCGGCCACCGCCGCACCTACGTCGGCGCCCTGCCCGGCCGGATCGTCCGGGCGATCCGGGAGGCCGGGTCGATGAACCCCGTCGTCCTGCTCGACGAGGTCGACAAGGTCGGTGCCGACTACCGCGGCGACCCCGCCGCCGCCCTGCTGGAGGTCCTCGACCCGGCGCAGAACCACACCTTCCGCGACCACTACCTGGAGGTCGAGCTCGACCTCTCCGACGTGGTCTTCCTCGCCACCGCCAACGTGCTGGAGGCCGTCCCCGAGCCGCTGCTCGACCGGATGGAGCTCGTCCGGCTCGACGGCTACACCGAGGACGAGAAGGTCGCCATCGCCCGCGACCACCTGCTGCCCCGCCAGCTGGAGAAGGCCGGCCTGGGCGCCGACGAGGTCCGGGTCGAGGAGGCCGCGCTGCGCCGCCTCGCCGGCGAGTACACCCGCGAGGCCGGGGTGCGGAACCTGGAGCGCGCCCTCGCCCGCGTCCTGCGCAAGGTCGCGGCCCGGCACGAGCTCGGCGGGCTCGCGCTGCCGGCCGAGGTGACCGCCGACGGCCTGCAGGACCTCCTCGGGCGGCCGCACCACACCCCCGAGTCGGCGCTCGAGCCCGCCGGGCGGCGCACCGCCGTCCCCGGCGTGGCGACCGGCCTGGCCGTCACCGGCGCCGGCGGCGACGTCCTCCACGTGGAGGCCTCGCTCGCCGACCCGGAGACCGGGGCCACCGGCCTCTCCCTCACCGGTCAGCTGGGCGACGTCATGAAGGAGTCCGCGCACATCGCCCTCTCCTTCCTGCGCTCCCACGGGGCCGAGCTGGAGCTGCCGGTCACCGACCTGCGGGACCGCGGCGTCCACCTGCACGTGCCGGCCGGGGCCGTGCCCAAGGACGGGCCCAGCGCGGGCGTCACCATGACCACCGCCCTGGCCTCGCTGCTCTCGGGCCGCCGGGTCCGCGCCGACGTGGCGATGACCGGCGAGGTGTCGCTCACCGGCCGGGTGCTGCCGGTCGGCGGGATCAAGCAGAAGGTCCTCGCCGCCGACCGGGCCGGCCTCACCACGGTGGTCGTCCCGCAGCGCAACGGGCCCGACCTGGACGACGTGCCCGAGGAGGTGCTGCGGCGGCTCACCGTGCACCGGGTCTCCGACGTGCGGGAGGTGCTGGAGCTGGCGCTGGAGCCCGCGGCGGCCGCGGAGCCCGCGGAGCCCGCCGTGCCCGCGGCGGCCTGAGCGGGCGGGCGGCCGCGCGCCGGGGCCGGTGTGTGCGGGATCACCGCCGCCGGTGGCTGACAGGGCGCGGTCCGGACCGGTTGCCTGCCCCTTGCAGGCGCCGGTCCGGCCCCTGCCCGCGGCACCGGTCGGCGCACCGGGCGCCGCACCGGCCCGGCCGCCGCACGGCGCCGTACGCGAGAGGAGCAAGGGTGGAGCAGCTGCTGCTGGAGGGCCGCACCGAGCAGCCGGCCGGGGCGGAGTCCCTGCGGGCCTGGACCGGGCCGGACGGCGTCGCCGTCCTGCTGGTCGACCGACCGGAGCGCCGCAACGCCCTCACCCTCGCCATGTGGCGCGCGCTGCCCCGCGTCCTGGACCGCCTCGCCGCCGACCCCGCCGTGCGGGTGCTGCTGCTGGCCGGCGCCGGGGGCACCTTCAGCGCCGGGGCCGACATCGCGGAGCTGCTGGAGGTGTACGCCGACCCGGGACGCGCCGACGCCTACCACCGCGACAACGTCGCCGCCGAGGAGGCGCTCGCGGCCTTCCCCCGCCCCACCCTCGCCGTGGTCCGGGGTGCGGCGGTCGGCGGCGGGTGCCAGCTCGCCGTCGCCTGCGACCTGCGGTTCGCCGCCGCGGACGCCCGCCTCGGCATCACCCCCGCCAAGCTCGGCGTGGTCTACCCGGCGGTCCCCACCGCCCGGCTGGCCCGCCTGGTCGGCCCGGCCCGCGCCAAGTACCTGCTGTACTCCGCCGACCTGGTCACCGGTGCCCGCGCCGAACTGCTCGGCCTGGTCGACGAGGCGCTGCCGGGGCCGGACCTCGAGGCCCGCGCGCTGGAGTACGCCCGCACGGCGGCCGGGCGCTCCCCGCAGACCCTGGGCGCGGCCAAGGACGTGGTGGCGGCAGCCGTCGAGGGCCGCGACCCGCAGGCCGCCGCCGAGCCGTGGGAGCGCCGGTCCCGCAGCGCGCCCGACGTCCGCGAGGGGCTGGCTGCCTTCCTGGAGCGCCGCCCGCCGCGGTTCTGAGGCCGGTCCGGGGCCGGTCCGGGGCCGGTCCGGGGCCGAGCCGGGGCGGGGGCTCCCCGGACCGGCCGCCCCGGCCCGGGGCCGGGCGGATCGCAGCGCGCGGGTGAGACCGTTCCCCGCACGGCCCACAGGTCGGGCGGAACGGGCATACCGGACCCTAGGCTCGGTGCATGCGCCTACTCCGGACGGCACGGTTCGCCGCGGCCTGTGCAGTGACGTGTGCGGCGGCCCTGGGCCTGACCGCCCTCGCGGGCTGCGCGGCCCCGGACGCCGCCCTGCGGCACCCGGCCACCACCCCGGCCGCGGGCGTGTCCGGCGCCTCGTACGCGGTGCCGCTGACCTCCGCCCCCACCGCCGGCCCGAGCGCCGCGCCGCGCCGCACCCGGCCGTTCTCGATGGTCGGCGCGGTCTGGAACGACGCCCGCGCGCCGCTGGACGCCACGGTCCGGATCCGCACCCGCCGCAGCGCCGACGGGCGGTGGGGCCCCTGGACGGTGCTGCAGGCCGAGGACCGGGTGGACCCCGACCCCGGCCGGAAGCAGGCCCGCGGCTACACCAGCCCCCTCTGGGTCGGCCCCTCCGACGGCGTGCAGGTCGCCGTCGGGCGCCCCGTCGGCGGTGTCCTGCCCGCCGGCCTGCACCTGGCCCTGGTCGACCCGGGCGGTCCCGGCGACCCGGCGCGCCAGCCGCCCGTGGCCGGCGGCCCGCCCGGCTGGCTGCTGCTGCCCACGGCGGCCGCCCCTCACCCCCGCCGGACCTTCACCGCCCCCCGGCCCGCGATCGTCACCCGGGCCGGCTGGAGGGCCGACGAGTCGCTGCGGCACCGGACGTCGCTCGTCTACGCGGGCGCGGTGCACATGGTCTTCATCCACCACACCGACAACCCCAACGGGTACTCCTGCTCCCAGGTGCCCGACATGATCCGGGCCATGTACCAGTACCACGTCGCCGAGCTGGCCTGGGACGACATCGGCTACAACTTCCTGGTGGACCGCTGCGGCACGATCTACGAGGGCCGGGCCGGCGGGGTGGACCGGCCGGTGGTCGGCGGCCACACCATGGGGTTCAACATCGGCTCCATGGGCATCGCCGCGATCGGCGACTTCCGCGCGGGGCACCCCGTGCCGAAGCCGATGGCCGACTCCATCGCCCGGCTCGCCGCCTGGAAGCTCTCCCTGGCCGGGGTGGACCCCGCCGGCCGGGCGACGATGGTCTCCCAGGACAGCGCCACCCGCTACGCCAAGGGCACCGCCGTCCGGCTGGCGGCCATCTCCGGCCACCGCGACGCGGTGTGGACCGAGTGCCCCGGCGACTCCCTCTACGCGGCGCTGCCGGGCATCCGGGCCGCCGCCGCCCGGATCGTGGCGGCGGCCCGCGCCCGCGCCCTGGCGCACCCGCACTGAGGCCGGCCCCGGACGCGGGGCGGCCGGGCGTCCCCGCGGCCCGGTGTCCCCTGCCCGGCGTCAGTGCAGCAGCTGCACGGGATGCCGCAGGGCGTCCTCGATGTCGCCGGACGCCTGGGCGAGCATCCTGCGGGCCAGGGCGTTCAGCGCCCTGGCCGCCGCCAGCTCCTTGCCGATCCGCGTCTCCGGGCGGTCGGCGTCGCTGCAGCGGGCGGCGCCGTGCGCCACCACGCCCGGCGCCCGCTCGCCCACCAGCCGGGCCTCGCACTCGGTGCTCCGGCCGTCCTCGTCGAAGAACAGCCGGACGTCCCACTCGTGGCGCATGGCGTCCCCTTCCCTCGGTCTCCCCGGGACCCGCGGTGCTCCTCGCCCCCCGGGGCAGGCCCCGGCCGCCCCCGTCCCAGCGCGCGCCGCGGACGGCGGCCGGGCAAGGCGGGGACCGGGGGCGGTCGGCCCGGGCGGGCGGTCGGGCCGGGCGGGACGGCCGTCCGCGGGGAACGCCGCCGCCGTCAGACGCGGTGCCCCTGGCCCCGCAGCCAGCGGTGCAGCGCCTCCTTCTCGCCGACGGTGACCCGGGGGCCCGGCCGCTCCGGCCCCTCGTCCCCGGTGAAGCCGGTGTCGGTGACCCGGGCGGTGGCCCAGTCCGCCAGCTCCTGCGCGGTCTCGGGCAGGAACCGGCCGCCGTCCTCCCAGGCCCGGCGGGCCACCTCGGCGGCCTGCGGCTCCTCCCCGGCGGCCTCCTCCAGCCAGAGCGGGACCAGCCGGGCGGCGGCGCGGGCGTCGGAGGAGGAGTCGGTCGCGGTGTGTGCGGAGTCGTCCGTGGAGTCCATGGAGGGGAGCGTGACCGGTCCGGGCGGATTCATGCCCTGCGGCCCGGGCGGACGGGCCGGGCGGGCGGCGGGCCGGGGGAGCCGTCGCCGCGGGCCCGGCAGGCGGTGCACGGCGGGCCGGCCCGGCTCCCGGGCGGCGTCGGCGGACCGCCGCCGGACCGCTGCCTGACGGCTGCCGGACCGCCGTCCCGGTACGCCGCGGCCCCCGCCCGCATCGCCGGTACCCTGCACGGGGCCGGGCGGCTGTTCGGGGAGCCGGTCCGCCGACCGGACGAGTGGAGGACACGTGCGCGAGCCGACCGCGAGCGGCAGGCCGGCGGCCCGGCCCGCCCCCGCGTCGCAGCAGACCATGCGCCGGCAGAACCTCGGCCTGGTGCTGCAGCAGGTCGCGGCGGGCGCCGCGGACGGCGCGCCGCCCTCCCGCGCCGAGGTCGCCGCCGCCAGCGGACTCACCCGCGCCGCCGTCTCCTCCCTGGTGGAGGAGCTGATCGGCGCCGGACTGCTCGCCGAACTGCCCCCCGCCCCCAGCGGCCGCGTCGGACGGCCCGGCACCGCTCTCACCCTCGACCCCCGCGGACCGGCCGGGCTCGGCGCCGAGATCGGGGTCGAGCACCTGGCCGCCTGCCTGGTCGACCTGCGCGGCGAGGCCCGGGTGTGGCGGCGGGTCCCCGCCGACAACCGCGGCCGGCCCCCCGGCGCGGTCCTCGCCGACCTCGCCGCCCTGCTGCGCGCCACCGCCGCCGAGGCGCCCGGACTGCGCCCCGCCGGCCTCGGCGTCGCGGTGCCCGGCCTGGTCGGCGCCGAGTCCGGACTGGTCCGCCGGGCCGCCAACCTCGGCTGGTCCGACGTGCCGGCCGTGGCCGGACTGCGCTCGGCGCTGCGCCGGGCGGGGGCCCCGGAGCTGGCGGCGCTGCCGGCCGAGGCGGACAACGAGGCCAACCTGGGCGGCCTCGCCGAGCTGTGGCTGGGCGGGCACGGGGGCGCGGGCGACTTCGTGCACATCTCGGCGGAGTCCGGTGTCGGCGCCGCCCTCATCGTCTCCGGGCGGCTCTTCCGCGGCGCCCGCGGCTTCGCCGGGGAGCTGGGGCACGTGCCGGTGGAGCCGGACGGCCCGCCATGCGCCTGCGGGGCGCGGGGCTGCCTGGAGCAGTACGCCGGGGAGCGGGCGGTCCTGGCGGCGGCCGGCGCCGGCCCCCGGCGCGGGGAGGGGGGCCTGCCCGGGGGAGCGGGTGCGGGGACGGGCGGGCGGGGGGACTGGATCGCCCTGGTCGCCGACCGGGCCGCCGACGGCGACCCCGCGGTGCGCGCCGCCCTGGACCGGGCCGGCACCGCGCTGGGCACCGCCGTCGCCGGGGCGGTCAACCTCATCGACCCGGCCGCGGTGATCCTCGGCGGCGGCTACGCCGAGCTGGGGGAGTGGCTGCTGCCGGCGATGCGCCGCGAGCTCGCGGCACGGGTCACCGTCCGCCCTTGGTCGGACGACTGGCTGGCGGCCTCCTCCCTCGGCCGCCGCGGCCCGCTGCTGGGCGCCGCCGTCGGCGTCGTCCGGGCGATCGTGGAGGACCCGGGGCGGTTCACCGGCTGAGCCGGCCCGTCGCGGCCCGGCCCCGTCCCGCCCGCCCGCCCCCGCCCGCCCGCCCCTGTCCGTCCCGCCCGGCCCCGCCCGCCCGTCGCCCCGGGCCGGCCGCCCCCGTGGTGCGGTCCGGCGGCCCCGGCGGTGGATACTTGGGCCGACGGAACCGCCCAGGAAAACCGGAGGACAGGGCAGCGTGGACGTGCGGGACGCGGCACCGGAGGACGCCTACCGCTCGGTCGAGCAGGAGCTCGCCCTGCTGTTCCGGCGCGCCAGGGCCCGGGCGACGGAGATGGCCCGGGAGGTGCACCCGGAGCTGGAGGGCAGCGCCTACCCGCTGCTCGCCTACATCGGGGGCTCGGGCCGCGTCCGGCTCACCGACATCGGCCTGCACTTCGGCGTCGGCAAGGGCACCGTGAGCCGGCAGATCAAGACGCTGGAGTCGCTGGGGCTGGTCAGCCGGGAGTCCGACCCGCTGGACGGCAGGGTCTACCTGGTCTCGCTCACCGAGGAGGGCGACCGCCGCTACACCCGCGCCCGGGAGGCGCGGATGGGGTCCATCCGCACCCTGCTCGGCGCCTGGGAGCCCGCGGACGTCTCCGCCTTCGCCGGGCTGCTGCACCGCTTCAACGAGCTGATGGAGAGCGGCTGAGGAGGCCGGTCCGGCGGGACGGCCGGTACGCCCGGCCCGGCACGACGGCGCACGACGACGGCGGAGGGCCGGTGGGATTCCCACCGGCCCTCCGCCGTCGTCGTACCGCGGCCGTGCCGTGTCAGCGCACGGCGATCAGGTAGATCCCGTAGCCGACCGCCGCCGCGCAGGCGGCGAAGCAGACCGCCGCCGCCGCGGTCAGGACGCCGCCCCCGGCCCCCTGGCCCGGGCCGCCGGCCGCGGCCGCCTCGCGGGCCGCGTCACGGCGGGCGAGGGCGAGACTGCCCAGGGCGAAGACCGCGACCACCGCGACCGTGATGCCGAAGCTGACGCCGGCCGTGCCGGCGAGCGCACCCCACTTGATCTCCATGGGGACTCCTCCTTCTGTCCTGCGGACCGGTGTCAGGCGGCGATGCCGGCGGGCGGCTGCGTCGCGGCGGCGGCGGGCAGGGGCTCGGGCTCCTCGTCGACGACGTTGCCGGAGTGGACCGGGCGGCGGCGGGAGGCGAACCAGACGGCGGCGGAACCCGCCACCAGCAGCACGCCCACCACGGCGACGCCGGCGTTGCCGAGCCCGGCGATCCAGGCGGCCGCGCCGCCGACGGCGCCGGCCGCGGGGAGGGTCATGAGCCACGCGTAGACCATGCGGCGGGCGACGCTCCAGCGGACCTGGCCGCCGGGGGCGCCGAGGCCGGCGCCCATCACGCCGCCGGTGCAGACGTGCGTGGTGGAGAGGCCGAAGCCCATGTGGGAGGAGGCCAGGATCACCGAGGTGGCGGCGCTCTCCGAGGAGAAGCCCTGCCGGGGCTCGATGTCGGTGAGGCCCTTGCCCATGGTGCGGATGATCCGCCAGCCGCCCATGTAGGTGCCCAGGGCGATGGCCAGGCCGGCGCTGAGGATGACCCACAGCGGCGGGCTGGCACCGGCGCCCAGGGAGCCGGCGGAGATCAGGGTGAGGGTGATCACGCCCATGGTCTTCTGCGCGTCGTTGGTGCCGTGCGCGAGCGAGATCAGCGACGAGGAGGCGATCTGGCCCAGGCGGAAGCTCCGGCCGGCGGACTGCTCGGAGGAGCCGCGGGTGATCAGGTAGGCGAGCCTCGTCGCCCCCCAGGAGGCCAGGCCCGCGACGAAGGGGGCCGCCACCGCGGGGATGAGGATCTTGGTGACGACCGTGTCGAAGTGCACGCCGTGGGTCCCCACGCCGACCAGGGTGGCGCCGATGAGGCCGCCGTACAGGGCGTGCGAGGAACTGGAGGGCAGGCCGAGGAGCCAGGTCGCCAGGTTCCAGAGGATCGCGCCGGTCAGCGCCGCGAAGATGACCTCGGGGTGGACCCCGGCGCTCTCGTCGATGATCCCGCCGGAGATCGTCTTGGCGACCTCCACCGAGAGGAAGGCGCCGGCGAGGTTGAGGACGGCCGAGATGGCGACCGCGACCCTGGGTCGCAGGGCGCCGGTGGCAATCGAGGTCGACATGGCGTTGGCCGTGTCGTGGAAGCCGTTGGTGAAGTCGAAGGCGAGAGCCGTGATGATCACGACGGCCACCAGGAACGTGATGTGTTCCATACCCAAACAATCGTCTTAGTCGTTGTCGTCCGGCGGTGACCGTACGGACACATGGTGAACGGCAGGTTAACGGGCAACGACTTCGGGGTGGTGTGTTGCGCGCCGCACTTTGACATGCTCAGGATGGAATGGCATCGTCCCCGGTGGCGTGGGCCGCTTACATGATCTGCACACCATGTGCGCCGTTTTGATCTTGTTGCGGCAGGCTGTTGTGCGATTCACTCATTCGGGTGTCTGTGTCGGTATCAGGTGGTAGTGGGCCCCGGTGCCGGATGGGATGGCTGATGCCGCAGGACACCCGAGTTCACCGAACAGGATTGCGAGATCTCGTGCGGACGAGACGAGTGGGGCCGCGGCGTCCCGACGCCTGGCCGACCGCCGCCGACGGGTCCCGGAGCACGCCCGGTGGCACGTCCGGTGGCATGTCCGGGGAGCTGCCCGGCCACGGTGAAGAGGAGCGGGCGCCCCGGCAGCGCCCGGCCCGCCCGGCGGCCTGGACCGCGACCGGCGTACCGGCCGCCCTCCTCGCCACGGGGTGCGGGGCGGTGCCCGCGGGCGGCTCCACAGTGGTCGTCGGCACCGCCACCGCCGCCGCGGCGGTCGCCGCCGCCTGGGGCCTGGTCGCCGCCGTCCGCCGCACGATGGTCCGGCCCCTGGTCCGCGACCGCGCCCGGCTCTCCGCCGAGCGCGACCGGCTGACGGTCCAGCGCGACGCCCTCCTCGCCGAGCGCGAGCAGCTGGTGCAGGACCGCGAGGTCCGCCTGGCCCAGCTCCAGTCCCACACCGCGCAGTTGCAGAGCCTCACCGCCGAGCGGGGGGCGCTCGCCGCCGAGCGCGACGAGCTCGAGGCCGAGCGGGACGAGCTCCAGGGCAGCGTCGACGCCACCTTCGTCAACCTGGCGATGCGGACCCTCCGGCTGGTCGAGCGGCAGCTCGTCCTCATCGAGACCCTGGAAGGGCGCGAGGCCGACCCGGACCAGCTGGACAACCTCTACCGGCTGGACCACCTCGCCACCCGGATGCGGCGCAACAGCGAGAACATGCTGCTGCTCGCGGGCCTGGAGAACAGCCGCCGCGCCGGCCGCAACGTCCCCCTGCTGGACGTCCTGCGCGCGGCCGTCTCCGAGATCGAGCGCTACGAGCGGGTCCGCATCCGGTTCCTGCCGCCGGTGCGGCTCGTCGGCGGCACCGCCGACGACACCAGCCACCTGGTCGCCGAGCTGCTGGAGAACGCCACCGCCTTCTCCCCGCCGCAGGACCTGGTCGAGGTCGGCGGCTGGCTGCTCGACAACGGCGAGCTGATGATCTCCGTGACCGACCACGGCATCGGCATCCCCGCCGACCGGATGCGGGAGCTCAACGAGCAGCTGGAGAACCCGGACGCCGGCCAGGCCGAGCAGCTCTCCGGCAGGGCGCCGTGGCGCGAGCAGACCGCCTCCGCCCGCAGCATGGGCCTCTTCGTCGTCTCCCGGCTGGCGCGCCGGCACGGCGTGCGGGTCCAGCTGCGGGAGACCGCGGCGGGCGGCGGCGTCACCGCCATCGTGGTGGTGCCCCGCGAGGCGGTGGTGGACGCCGACCTCACGGCGGCGGACGTCGACGAGCAGCGCGAGGCGGAGCGCACCGCGCAGGCCGACGTCGCCGGGTCGGACCCGGCGGAGGCGCAGCCGGCCGCCCCGGCCCCCGCGGCCGGCCGGACCGCCGCCCCGCAGCCCGCCGCCCCGCAGCCGGATGCCCCGCAGCCGGATGCCCCGCGGTCCGGCGCCGGGCAGGGCGGGCCGCCGCCGCTGCCGCGCCGCACCCCGGTCCTGCCGGCCGCCCGCGCCTCGGCCGAGGACGACCAGCACGGCCGGACCGGCGAGGGCGCGGCCGCCCCGGAGGCGGAGAGCCGCCCGCGCGGCGGGACCGCCGCCGCGTCGTCCGCCCCGGTTCCGCCGGAGGCCGCGGCCGGACCCCGGGCCGCGACGGAGCCGCAGCCGGAGTCAAAGCCGGAGCCGGAGTCAAAGCCGGAGCAGGCGCCGGATGCGCAGGCGGAGCCCGGGCCCGAGCCGCGGTCCGCGCCGCCGTCGGAGTCCCGGACCGGCTCCCCCCGGCCTCCCGCCCCCGGCGGGGGCGGCGCCGGCCCGGAGGGCGCCCCGGAGACCGGCGGCACGGACGGCGCCGGCGCGCCGGTCACCAGGCTCGGCCTGCCCCGCAGGGTCCCGCGGGGCGGCGGCCTGCCGGGCACGGGCGAGGGCCCGGGGTCCGGACTGCGCCGGGAGGCGGGGCAGCCCGCCGCCTCCGGCGAACGCACCGGGTCGACCTCGGCGGCGGAGCTGCGGCGGCGCCTCGGGGGCTTCCAGAGCGGGCTCCGCCAGGCGGCCCGCGAGGCCGCCGCCCCGGCGGAGGGCCGGCCCGCGGGGGAGGCGCAGGCGGGGGGCGGATCCCGGGGGGTCGGCGGTTCCTCTGGTGAGGAGGCAGGCAGATGACGGTAGGCGGCGCGGCCGGAGCGCCCGCGGTGGCACCTGGCGGCCCCGGCGGAAACGGGGTCAGCCAGGGGGCCCACAAGGTGAGGTGGCTCCTCTCCGACTTCGCGTCGGGGGTGCGCGGCCTCACGGACGTGGTGGTCGTCTCCTCGGACGGGCTGCTGCTCGCGGCGTCCGACGGGGCGCGCCGGGCGGAGGACCTGGCGGCGGTGGTCTCCGGGCTGGTCAGCCTGGGCGCCGGTGCCTCCCGGGTGCTCGGCAACGGAGCGGTGAAGCAGACCATCGTGACCATGGAGGGCGGCCACCTGTTCCTCATGGCGATCAGCGACGGCTCGTGCCTCGGTGTGCACGCCTCGCTCGACTGCGACCTCGGCGTGGTCGCGTACCAGATGGCCCTGCTCGTGGAGCGGGCCGGGCACGCGCTCACCCCGGAGGTCCGCGGCGAACTGCACCGGGCGATGGCCGCCCGGTGACCTCGGCGAAAGGTGGGTCCGTGCCCGGCAGCGACCACAGCACGGGAGGGGTGCGGCGCTCCGGCGCGGGGCGTGCGTCCCGCGTCCGCCCGTACGCGATCACCGGCGGACGGACCCGGTTCGGGCACGTGCTGCTGGTGGAGACGCTGGTCTCCGCACTGAACCGGCCCGCGCCCGCGGGCGGCGGCCTGCCGGAGATGGACGCGATCTGCGAGCTGTGCCGCGGCCACATGCGCTCCGTGGCGGAGATCGCCGCGCTGCTGCGCATCCCGCTGGGCGTGGTCCGCGTCCTGCTCGGCGACCTGGCCGACCAGGGGCGGATCCGGGTGCACGGCACGCCCGGCGAGGACGGCGACGGGGACGGGACCCCCGGTTCGACGGCGAACCGGGAGCTGCTGGAGAGGGTGCTGGGTGGACTTCGCAAGCTCTGAGGCCGTGGTGGCGGATCCGGCGGGAGGCCCCTCGGCCGCCCCGGCGCCTGCCCCCGGCCCGACGCCGGGCGTCCCGCTCGGTCCCACCGGCAGCGCCACCTCGACCAAGATCGTGGTGGCGGGCGGCTTCGGCGTCGGCAAGACCACCTTCGTGGCCTCGGTCTCCGAGATCGTCCCGCTGACCACCGAGGCGGTGATGACGCAGGCGAGCGAGGGCGTCGACGACGCCTCCGGCACGCCGGACAAGACCACCACCACGGTCGCCATGGACTTCGGGCGGATCAGCCTGGAGCACGACCTCGTCCTGTACCTCTTCGGCACCCCGGGCCAGCAGCGGTTCTGGTTCATGTGGGACGACCTGGTGCGCGGCGCGATCGGCGCCGTCGTGCTGGCGGACACCCGGAGGCTGGCGGACAGCTTCCCGGCGATCGACTACTTCGAGGGCTGCGGGCTGCCCTTCGTGGTGGCGGTCAACCAGTTCGACGGCGCCCCGCGCTACTCGCCCGACGACGTCCGGGACTCCCTGGCCGTGCCGCCGGAGATCCCCGTGCTGCTCTGCGACGCCCGGGAGCGCGGCGCGGTGGCGGACGTGCTGACCTCACTGGTCGTACACGCACTGGCGGTGCAAGGATGAGCAACCGTGCCTGAACCGGAAGAAGTTGAAACAGCGTCAGCGCGGGTCCCCGAACGAGCCGAGGAGCACACCACCGCATGCGCAAGATCCTGATCGTCGGCGCCGGGCAGTCCGGCCTGCAGCTCGCCCTGGGGCTGCAGGCGCACGGCTACGACGTCACCGTCATGACCAACCGCACCGCCGACGAGATACGCGACGGCCGGGTGATGTCCACCCAGTGCATGTTCGACACCGCCCTGCAGCACGAGCGCGATCTCGGCCTGAACCTCTGGGAGGACCGGGCCCCCCGCATCGAGGGCCTCGGCGTCTCCGTGGCGGGCCCCGACGGCGCCCGCGTCGTCGACTGGGTGGGCCGCCTCGACGGGTACGCGCAGTCCGTCGACCAGCGCGTGAAGATGGCCGGCTGGCTGGAGGCCTTCGCCGCCCGCGGCGGCAAGGTCGTGGTGCACGGCGTCACCGTCTCCGACCTCGACTACTTCTCCCGCACCTTCGACCTGGTGCTGGTCGCCGCCGGCAAGGGCGAGCTGGTGTCGATGTTCGGCCGCGACGCCTCCCGCTCCCCGTACGACGCGCCGCAGCGCGCCCTGGCCGTCTCCTACGTCCACGGCCTCGGCCCGCGCCCCGAGCACGGCTTCGAGGCCGTGCGGTGCAACCTGGTCCCCGGCGTCGGCGAGCTGTTCGTGATGCCGTGCCTGACCGTCTCCGGCCGCTGCGACATCCTCTTCTGGGAGGGCGTCCCCGGCGGGCCGCTCGACGTCTTCGACGGTGTCAAGGACCCGGGCGAGCACCTGCGGCTCACCCTGGAGCTCATGCGGGCCTTCACGCCCTGGGAGTACGAGCGCGCGGCCGGCGGCGTGGAGCTGACCGACGCCGGCGCCACCCTCGCCGGCCGGTACGCCCCCGTGGTGCGCCGCCCCGTCGCCGAACTGCCCGGCGGCGGACTGGTGCTGGGCGTCGCCGACGTGGTCGTGGCCAACGACCCCATCACCGGCCAGGGCTCCAACAACGCCGCCAAGTGCGCCGCCGCGTACCTGGACGCGATCGTCGGCCACGGCGGCAAGCCCTTCGACCGCGACTTCATGCAGGCCGCCTTCGACCGCTACTGGGACGGCGCGCAGCACGTGACGAAGTGGACCAACGCCATGCTGGCGCCGCCGCCGGAGCACGTGCTGAACCTGATCGGCGCCGCCGGGCAGCTCCAGCCCGTCGCCGACCGCTTCGCCAACGGCTTCGACGACCCGGCCGACTTCGAGCACTGGTTCTTCGAGCCGGAGAAGGCCTCCGCCTACCTCGCCTCGGTCGCCCCGCAGGCCTGACGGCGCCTCACCCCCGGTCCGGGTACAACCCCGGGCCGGGGGTGTGCGTCCTCCCTTCCGGCGGCGGGACGCCGACGGGGGTTCACACGGCCCCCGGGGGACGCCCCCTGCCGCAGGCGGGGTGCCCCGTGGCAGGATCGTCCGCGACCGGCGGGGATCCGTACGGGAGCGGCGGTCGACCGATCGTGTCCGGGAGGGACCAGTTCCATGGCGGTGGCTCAGCAGACGGCCGACGGCGGCACGACGGGGTCCGTGCGGCCCTGGGTGAGGGCGGCGCTCCGGTGCGGCGCGGTGCTCGCCGCCGCGGCCCTGGCGGTACCGGCCGCGGCCTCCGCCGCCTGGGCCGCCCCCGGCCCGTCCGGACCGGCCCCCGCCGACCCGCTCGCCCAGGCGCGGGCGACGCTCGGCCCCCTCCTCGACCAGCTCCACGAGCTGTACCGGACGGCCGAGGAGGCGACCGAGAAGTACAACGACGCCTCCGAGCAGCTCGAGAGGCACCGGGCCGAGGTCGCCGACCTCGACCGGCGGATCGGGGAGAAGCAGGCCCAGCTCGACGCCGGCACCGACATCGCCGCCGAGCTCGCCCGCGCCCAGTACCGCAACGGCTCCCTCTCCGCCTACGCCGAGATGCTGCTCGCCGACAGCCCCTACGAGGCCCTGGACCGCGGCCACGCCCTCCAGCAGGCCGGCGACGCCCAGACCGCGCTCCTCGACGCCCTCCGGGCCGACCAGGCCGCCCTCGCGGCCCTGCGCGCCCGGGCCGACGCCTCGCTGCGCCTCGTCCAGCAGCTCGCGGACCGGCAGCGGCACGCCCGCGACGACGTGCGCCGCCGCCTCGACGAGGTCGAACGGACCGTCACCTCCCTCACGGGCGCCCAGCGGGCCGACCTGGAGCGGCTGGAGAAGCGCGAGGCCGACGAGGCGCAGCTGTCCCTCCTCGCCTCCGGCACGCTCGGCAAGAGCCGCCGGTCCCCCTCCGAGGACGGGCGCAGGGCGGTCCGGTACGCCTTCGAGCAGCTCGGCAAGCCCTACGTGTGGGGCGGCGCCGGGCCGGACGTCTTCGACTGCTCCGGCCTCACCTCGCAGGCGTGGCTCCACGCCGGCCTGCCCATCCCGCGCACCAGCCAGCAGCAGTGGGCGCAGCTGCGGCACGTCCCGCTGGACCAGCTGCGCCCGGGCGACCTGGTCGTCTACTTCCCCGGGGCCACCCACGTCGCGATGTACATAGGCGCCGGCCTGATCATCCAGGCCCCGCGGCCGGGGGCGTTCGTCAAGGTCTCCCCGATGGCCGCCATGCCGATCCTCGGCGCCGTACGGCCGGACCCCTCCGCCGCGGACGACGGCGACGGCTGGAAGGTCCCGCACGTCCCGGGCGGCACCGACACGACCACCCCGATCCTGGGGTCGGACATCCACGACGGCGGCAAGCCGAAGCCGCACCGGCCCGCCCCGGCGCCGTCCGAGCCGCGGCCGCCCGTCCTCCCCCCGGTCCCGCACCAGCCGTCCTCGCCGTCCTCGCCGTCCTTGCCGCCGCCGAAGCCCAGCGTGCCGTCGTCCCCCAGGCCCACCGGGACGTCATCCCCCAAGCCCACCGCGACGCCGTCCGGCGGCACCGGCTCCGGCTCGCCCTCGCCCTCCGCCACGGCGGCCCCGGGCTCCCCCTCGGCGCCCGGCTCCCCGGCCCCGGCCTCTTCCGGCCCCGCCTCCTCCGGCCCCGCCTCCTCGGACCCGGCGGCCGCCTCGCCCGGGCCGTCCGGCTCCTCGCTGTCGGCCGTCCTCGGCCTCGACCTCGGCCCGCTGTCCGGCTGACGTCCCGCCGGGCCGCCCGGGAGGACCCGGGCGGCCCGGCGGCGGGGCGCGGCCCCGCCGTCCCCCGCCCCGTCAGGCGCCGCTGTCCGGCTCGAAGCGGACGACGACCGACTTGGACGTGGGCGTGTTGCTGATGTCCGCGGTGGAGTCCAGCGGGACCAGCACGTTCGCCTCCGGGAAGTACGCCGCCGCGCAGCCGCGCGCCGTCGGGTAGTGCACCACCCGGAAGTGCGGTGCGCGCCGTTCCACCCCGTCCGCCCACTCGCCGACCAGGTCCGTGTACGCGCCGTCGGCCAGGCCCAGCTCCCGGGCGTCCCCCGGGTTGACCAGCACCACCCGGCGGCCGCCCTCGATGCCGCGGTAGCGGTCGTCCAGGCCGTAGACGGTGGTGTTGTACTGGTCGTGGGAGCGCAGCGTCTGCAGCAGCAGCCTGCCCGGCGGCACCTCGGGCGCGGTGAGCGGGTTGACCGTGAAGTTCGCCCGCCCCGTCGCGGTGGGGAAGGTGCGGCTGTCGCGCGGGGCGTGCGGCAGGGCGAACCCGCCGGGGGCGCGCACCCGTGCGTTGAAGTCGTCGAACCCGGGCACCACCCGGGATATCCGGTCGCGGACCAGGTCGTAGGAGACGGCGAACTCCTCCCACGGCACCTCGTCCTGCGGGCCCAGGACGCGCCGGGCCAGCCGGCACACGAGGGCCGGCTCGGAGAGCAGCTCCGGGGACGGCGGGCGCAGCGCGCCGCGCGACGCGTGCACCATGCCCATGGAGTCCTCGACGGTGACGAACTGCCGCCCCGCCGCGGTGGCGTCCAGGTCGGTGCGGCCCAGCACGGGCAGGATCAGCGCCCGCGCCCCGGTGACGGCGTGCGAGCGGTTGAGCTTGGTGGAGACGTGCACCGTCAGCCGGCAGCGGCGGACCGCCGCCTCGGTGGCGAGGGTGTCCGGCGCGGCCCCGACGAAGTTGCCGCCCATCGCGAACAGGACCCGCACCCGGCCGTCCCGCATCGCCCGGACGGCGTCCACCGTGTCGAGGCCGTGGTGCCGCGGCGGCTCGAAGCCGAACTCCCGGCCCAGCGCGTCCAGGAAGGCCGGGGCGGGCTTCTCCACGATGCCCATCGTGCGGTCGCCCTGGACGTTGCTGTGCCCGCGCACCGGGCACACCCCGGCGCCGGGGCGCCCCACGTTGCCGCGCAGCAGCAGGAAGTCCACCACCTCGCGGATGGTGGGCACCGCGTGCTTGTGCTGGGTGAGGCCCATCGCCCAGCAGACGACGATCCGGCGGGACCCCAGCACCATCGCCGCCAGCTCCCGGATCTGCTCCTCGGGCAGGCCCGTGGCGGCCAGCACCGCGTCCCAGGAGGTGGTGCGGGCGTCGGCGGCCCACTCCTCGAAGCCGTGGCAGTGCTCCCGGATGAAGGCGTGGTCCAGGACGGTGCCCGGCGCCGCGTCCTCCGCCTCCAGCAGCAGCAGGTTCAGCGCCCGGAAGAGCGCCAGGTCGCCGCCGAGGCGGATCTGCAGGAACAGGTCGGTCAGCCGGGTGCCGCCGCCGGCCAGGCCGCGCGCCGTCTGCGGGTTCCGGAACCGCTCCAGCCCGGCCTCCGGCAGCGGGTTGACGCTGACGATGCGGGCCCCGGCCCGCTTGGCCCGCTCCAGGGCGGAGAGCATCCGCGGATGGTTGGTGCCCGGGTTCTGCCCCGCGACGACGACCAGGTCCGCCTGGTGGAGGTCCTTCAGGCGGACGCTGCCCTTGCCCACGCCCAGCGTCTCCACCAGGGCCGAGCCGGACGACTCGTGGCACAGGTTGGAGCAGTCGGGCAGGTTGTTCGTGCCGAACCGTCGGACGAACAGCTGGTACAGGAAGGCGGTCTCGTTGGCGGTCCGGCCCGAGGTGTAGAAGGCCGCGCCGTCGGGGGAGTCCAGGGCGGCGAGCTCCTCCGCCACCACGTCGAAGGCCCGCTCCCAGCTCACCGGGGCGTACCGGTCCGCGCCCTCCTCCAGCAGCATCGGCTCCGTGAGGCGCCCCTGCTGGCCCAGCCAGTAGCCCGAGCGGCCGGCGAGGTCCGCCACCGGGTGCGCGGCGAAGAACTCCCGCCCGATCCGGCGCTCGGTCGCCTCCTCGGCCACCGCCTTCGCGCCGTTCTCGCAGAACTCCGCCAGGTGCGGCCGGTCCGGCTCGGGCCAGGCGCAGCCGGGGCAGTCGAAGCCGCCGTGCTGGTTGACCCGGCGCAGGAGGGAGAGCGTCCGCCCCGCGCCCATCTGGGCACCCGCGGCCCGCAGGGTGTGGACGACCGCCGGGACCCCCGCCGCCGCGTGCTGGGGCGCACCCACCCGCGGCGCGTCCTGCGCCGGATCACTCCCGGGAGCCCGCCTGGCCATCCTCGCCACCTCCGCTCGACCGCCGGTGCGGTCCGCGGCGCCGCACCCGGCCGGGCCATCCTTCCACCCCCGGCCGCCCGCACCGCCGCACGGGTGCACGCCCCGGCGGCCGCCGGACGGGGGCCGGGGGCGCGGGCGGGACACGGGCGGCCGGACGGGGGCCGGGGACACGGGCCGGACACGGGAGCGGGGCCGCGGGACCTGGTCCCGCGGCCCCGCCGCTCCTGCGTCCGGTCAGCGCTTGAAGGCGTCCTTCACGTGCTCCCCGGCCTGCTTCAGGTCGCTCTTGCCCTGCTCGGCGCGGCCCTCGGCCTCCAGGCCCGGATCGTCCGTCGCGCGACCGGTCTGCTCCTTGGCCTTGCCCTTGACCTTCTCGGCGGCGTTCTCGGCCTTGTCGGCGATACCCATGGGGGACTCCTCCGGATGTCGGGCGGTCGATCCCGTTTCGCCGGGATCCCTGCACGGCTCCGCCTGCCCGGTGACCGCACCGCCATGCGCCCGGCTCCGGACGGATTCCGCCGACCGGGAGCAGCTCCGGTCCGCGTCCGGCGGCGGACGGGTGCGCCCGCCGCGGCCGGACGCGGCCGCGGGCGGCCGTCAGACCGCGGCCGCCGCCGGGTCCGGCGACCCGTCCGGCAGCGCGCTGCGGGCCGCGCCCCGGAGGGGCAGGCCGCCTGCCCCCAGCACCCCCGCCAGCCGGTCGGCCGGGCCGCCCGCGGACTCCCGCTCCAGCACCGCCGCCAGCGTCCGCGCCGCCTCGGCGTCGTGCAGCGCGGTCACCGCGAGCATCGCCGCGAACTGGTCGACCAGCCAGTCCCGCAGCTCCCCCTGCGGGATCAGCCGGCCCTCGTCGAGCCAGGTGAGCGCGGACGCCTCCACCACCGAGATCCACGACCGCACCAGCAGGGCGAGCCGCGGCCCCGGGCCGTCCACCTCCAGGTTCCCCATGACGTGCCGGAAGGCCGCCCGCCGCACGTCGTCGACGATCGCCGAGGTCCGCTCGGTCTCCACGACCGAACCGCCCCGCAGCAACGCCCCGTAGCCGGCGGCGTGCCCCGCCACGAACCCGAAGTAGCGGTCCAGCCCCTGCGCCAGCCGCTCCGTCGGCGTGCCGTCGACGGGCTCCACGAACCGCCGGACGAGCTCCTGCGCCGCGCTGCGCAGCGCCGCCTCGTACAGCTGCTGCTTGCCGCCCGCGAAGTACCGGTAGACCAGCGGCCGGGAGGCGGCGGCGGCCTCCGCCACCTCGTCCAGCGAGACCTCCTCCGGAGGGCGGGTGCTGAACAGCTCCAGGGCGACCGCGATGAGCTGCTCGCGCCGCTGCTCCACCGGGAGCCGGCGGGGCCGCCCGGCGCCCTGCCCGGTGTCGTGCCCGGCCGCCCCGGCGTGCCCGGGGCCGGCTGCTGGTCCGGCGTCGGCGTGCATGGCGGCCAGCCTAACGGCCTGCCGCCCCCGGGCCGGGCAACTCGGGGGACCCGGGCGGGACCGCCCGGCGGCGGTCCCGCCCGGGGTCAGGCGAGCAGTCCCGAGCGCCGCCAGGCGCGCACCCCGGGGCCGGCCAGGACGCCGATCTCGTCCAGGAAGGAGGTGAGCCGCTGGGCGGCCCACTGCATCGTGGCCCGCCGGTGCGCGCTCTCCCGCACCTGCCGCAGCGCCTCCTTCGGGTCGAGCCCGACCTCGGCGTAGACCCGGGGGCTGATCAGCGACCGGGCGACGACCACGGCCGCCTCGCCGGAGGCGAGCCTGGTCCAGTGCCGCTCCCAGGCGGGGCAGTCGGCCATCTGGCGGCGCAGCTCCTCGCGGGCGTAGCGGACGTGCCGCGCCTCCTCCACCACGTGGATCCGGGTCACCCCGCGGACCAGCGGCTGCACCGACTCGTCGGGGAAGGTCACCCGCTGCATCTGGTCCAGGATCTCCTCGACCAGCAGCGTCGCGGTGAACGCGCCGGGGGTGGTGGACACCGTCTTCATGACCCGCCCCAGGAAGTGGGCGAGGCCGGAGGGCCGGTAGACGGGCGTGCCGAGCTTCCGGATCATCCGGGCGAACATCATGGAGTGCCGGCACTCGTCGGCCATCTCGGTCAGCGCGTAGCGCACGTGCCGGCTGGTGGGGTCGAGGTCGTAGATGTGCCGGGTGAGCAGCTGCATCAGGATGACCTCGAACCAGATGCCGGCGCCGGCCATGCTGGCGGCCTCGTGGCGGGAGAGGTCGATGCGCTGCCGCTCGTCCATCCGCTCCCACAGCGGCGTCCCGTGGAGGGAGACCAGGTGCTGGGGCAGGAACCACTTCCCCTCCTCCAGCGGGGCGTCCCAGTCGAGGTCGGAGTCCGGGTCGAAGGAGTGGCGCCCGGACGCGGCCAGCAGCCGCTCCGCCACCTGCTCGCGGTCCGTCAGCGTCCCCAGCGCGTCGCGCATCGCGGTCGCGGCCTCCACCGCCCGGTCCGCGTCCGGGCTCTCCAGGGCCCTCATGCCCATGGTCCGATCCCCTCACCTGTGCCACCGCCGCCGGTGCGGCGGCTCTCCCGCCTTATGAGACTCCCTGTCAGTAGAGGAGTCAAGACCCCGGGAACCGGCCCGCCCCCGGATCCGGCCGTACCGGCGCGGCGCCGCACCCCGTACGCTGCCGCGCGTGACCACCGCTGCCCACCGACCCGTCCGCTGGGGCATCCTCGCCACCGGCGGCATCGCCGACGCCTTCGCCCAGGACCTGCGGCTCCTCGGCGACGAGGCCGAACTCGTCGCCGTCGGCTCCCGCACCGCAGAGTCCGCCCGCCGCTTCGCCGACCGCCACGGGATCCCCCGTGCCCACGGCACCTGGCAGGACCTCGCCGACGACCCCGACGTCGACGTCGTCTACGTCGCCACCCCGCACTCCGCCCACCACGCCGCCGCCTCCCTCTGCCTGGAGGCGGGCCGGGCCGTCCTCTGCGAGAAGCCCTTCACCCTCAACCTCGCCCAGGCCCAGGACCTGGTGACGCTCGCCCGGCGACGCGAGCTCTTCCTCATGGAGGCCATGTGGATGTACGTGAACCCCACCGTGCGCCGCATCCGCGACCTCGTCGCCGACGGGGCGGTCGGCGAGGTGCGCTCGGTCCACGCCGACTTCGGCATCGCCGTCCCCTACGCGGCGGCCCACCGGCTGCACGACCCCGCCCAGGGCGGCGGGGCCCTCCTCGACCTCGGCGTCTACCCGGTGGCCTTCGCCCAGCTCCTCCTGGGCGCCCCCGACGACGTCTCCGCCCGGGCCCACCTGAACCCGCAGGGCGTCGACGAGAACACCGGCATCCTGCTCGGCTACGACAGCGGGGCGGTGGCGAACCTCTCCTGCTCGCTGACCACCGCCACCTCCCAGTACGCGGCCGTCAACGGCACCCGGGGCCGGATCGTCGTCGCCCGGGACTTCTTCCACCCGGACGGCTTCGTGCTCCACCGGGACGGCCACGACCCGGAGGAGGTCCGGCTGCCGGCCGACCCGGGCAACGGCTACACCCACGAGGCCCGCGAGGTCGTGCGGTGCCTGCGGGCGGGCGCCACCGAGTCGGAGCTGGTCCCGCTCGACGGCACGCTGTCGCTGATGGCCACCCTGGACAACGTCCGCGACCGGATCGGGGTCCACTACCCCGACGAGTGACCCCGACGAGTGACCCCGGCGGGCGGTCCCGGCGGGCGGCTCGCCCGGACGGCCCGTGCGGACGGCCCGTGCGGACGGCCCGTGCGGACGACCCGGACGGGTGACCCCGGGTCGCCGCCCGGCCCGTCACCCGGACGGGCGGTCCCGGCGCCGGGACCGCCGCTGCCGCCGCGGCCCGCCGCCCCGCCGCGGCCTCAGCGCACCGGTGCCAGCGGCTCGTCCAGGGCCGCCGCCCGCAGCGCCGCCGCCACCGCGGGCGGCAGCGGACCGGCCCCCGCCAGCCCCGCCGCCGTCGCCGCCGTCACCGCGTGCCAGTCGCCGGCGCGGCGCAGCATCGCGTGGTCGCTCCCGGCCACCACCAGCCGGCAGGCACGGGCGCCGGCCCGGCGGGCGCGCTCGGCGAACGCCCGCGAACCCGCCGGGTCGGTGATCCGGTCGCGGTCCGAGTGCAGCAGCACCACGTCCCGTCCGGCGAGCTGCTCCGCCGGCTCGCCCGGCGGGCACCAGGGGGCCAGCCCGACCACGGCCGCCACCCGGGGGTGGCCCCCGGCCCGCAGCGCGGCCCGGCCGCCCATCGAGTGCCCCACCAGGACCACCGGGACCGGGCCCAGCAGCTCCTCCAGCTCCTCCAGCGCGTCCAGGGTGTCCCGCAGCGGGTCGGCCCGGTCGCCGTTCCACCCCCGGTACCGGTACCGGACCTCGCCGACCGCGATCCCGGCACCCGCCACCGCCCGGCGGATGCCGCGCACGAACGGCCGCATCCGCAGCGCGGCCGCGTTCCAGGGCTCGACCGGGTCGAGCGAGGAGTCCCGGCCCCCGTGCAGCACCAGGACCGCGCCGCGCGCCTCCTCCGGCCGCAGCCTCGTCCGCAGCGGCCGGTGCGCCGCCGTCGTCCCCGCCATCCGTCTCTCCCGCCTCGCGCCCGTCGCAGCCCCGAGCGGCACCGGCCCCGCGCGCCGCCGGCACGGCACCGCCGCGACCGGCGGGCGCCCTGCCGTCGGCGCCGGGCCTCCTCCGCTCCCTGCTCCCCTCCCGCTTCTTCGTCGCCGCAGCGCCCGCGGACTGGTCCGGGCCGGTCCCCGCCGCCGGTGCCGGGCGCCGGTGCCGGTCCCGGCGGTCCGCGCGGACCGGCCGCCCCGCGGCGGCAAAAGGCAGCACAGGCGTTCCCCGCTGCGCCAGGATGGCGGGATGTCCGACGAACCGATCACCACCACCGAGCAGGCGACCGCGCCGGCCACCCCGCGCCGCATCGCCGACGCCCACGTCCGCGCCGTCGCCGACCTCGACCCGCTGACCGCGACCTACCTGGGACTCGCCCCCGGCGACGACCGGCTCCCCGACCTCTCCCCGACCGGCCTGGAGGCCGTCGCCGACCAGGCCCGCCGCACCCTCGCCGCCCTCGACGACGCGGAGCGGGACGGCGCCGCCGAGGATCCGGCCGAGCGCCGCTGCGCCCGGCTGCTGCGCGAGCGGCTGACCGCCGAGCTCGCCGTCCACGACGCGGGGGAGGAGCTGCGCGCCGTCCGCAACCTCGGCTCCCCGCTGCACGGCGTCCGCGACATCTTCACCCTGATGCCGACGGCGACCGACGACGACTGGGCGGTGGTCGCCCGCCGCATGGCGCGCGTCCCGCAGGCCCTGGAGGGGTACCGCGCCACCCTCGCCGAGGGCGTGCGGCGCGGCCTGCTCTCCGGCCCGCGGCAGGTGGAGACCGTCGTCGGGCAGCTCGCCGAGTGGCTGGGCGACGGGCCGGGCGGCGGCTGGTTCGCCGACTTCGCCGCCGACGGCCCCGAGTCCCTGCGCGGTGAGCTGGACGCGGCCGCCGCCGCGGCCGGTGCCGCGCTCGCGGAGCTGCGCGACTGGCTGCGGGACGAGTACGCCCCGGCCGCCGCCTCCGAGCCGGACACCGTCGGCCGTGAGCGGTACGGCCGCCTCGTCCGCTACTGGAACGGCTCCGACCCCGACCTCGACGAGGCGTACCGCTGGGCGTGGGGGGAGTTCCACCAGCTGGAGGCGGAGATGCGCGCCGAGGCGGCCAAGGTGCTGCCGGACGCCACCCCGATCGAGGCCATGCGGTACCTGGAGCAGGAGGGGCCGGCCGTGGAGGGCGCCGAGGCGGCCCGGGAGTGGCTCCAGGGCCTCATGGACCAGGCGATCCGCGACCTGCAGGGCACCCACTTCGACCTCGCCGAGCGGGTGCGCCGGGTGGAGTCGATGATCGCCCCGCCCGGCAGTGCCGCCGCCCCCTACTACACCGCGCCGTCGCTGGACTTCTCCCGCCCCGGCCGTACCTGGCTGCCCACCCGGGGGCAGGACCGCTTCCCGGTCTGGGACCTGGTGTCCACCTGGTACCACGAGGGCGTCCCGGGCCACCACCTCCAGCTCGCGCAGTGGAACCACGTGGCGGACAGCCTCTCCACCTACCAGGTGAGCCTCGGCCAGGTCAGCGCCAACGCCGAGGGCTGGGCGCTCTACGCCGAGCGGCTCATGGACGAGCTGGGCTACCTGACCGACCCGGCGGCCCGCATGGGCTACCTCAACGCGCAGATGATGCGGGCGCTGCGGGTGATCGTCGACATCGGCATGCACGTCGGCCTGGACTTCCCCGCCGACTCCCCGTACCGGCCGGGCGAGCGGATGACCCCCGAGGCCGCCCGTGAGTTCTTCGGGCTGCACTGCGGGCTGGCCCCCGACTTCCTGGACAGCGAGCTGGTCCGCTACCTGGGGATGCCCGGCCAGGCGATCGGCTACAAGCTGGGGGAGCGGGCCTGGCTGCAGGGCCGGGCCGCCGCCAGGGCGGCGCACGGCGAGGCGTTCGACCTCAAGGCCTGGCACATGGCCGCCCTCTCCCAGGGCTCGCTGGGGCTGGACGACCTGGTGGCGGAGCTGTCCGCGCTCTGACCGCCGCTCCGGCGGCCGGACCCTCCGGACGGCGGTCGGCGGCCGGCGGCCGTGCTTCGGCAATCTCTTGCGGAAAGTTCCTGCAAGGGATTGCCGGAGCGGCCGGACCCTGCTTGACTCGGCGTCCTCAAAGGAGAGGAGGGCGGACCATGCCCCGGTACGACGTCCTGGTCGTCGGAGGTGCGGGTGTCGACACCATCGTCCGCGTCGACCGGCTGGAGATCCCCGCGGCGGACTCGCTCTTCGTCCCGCCCGTCCGCGACTACGTCGCCCACACGGGCAACGGTGTCGCCCTCGGCCTGCACGCCCTCGGCCGGTCGGTGAAGTTCCTCGACTTCCTCGGCGACGACCCGCAGGCGGCCCTCGTCCTGGCCGAGTACGCCCGGCGCGGCCTCGACTTCAGCCACGTGGTCTCCGCGACCGGCACGCCCCGGGCGGTCAACCTCGTGGACGCCGCCGGGCGCCGCTTCTCCTTCTACGACGGCCGCCACCCGGCGGACCTGCGGCTGCCCCGCGACTTCTGGCTGCCCTTCCTGGAGCAGGCGGGCCACGTGCACCTCTCCATCACCGGCATCAACCGGGACCTCTACCCGGACGTGCACCGCCTCGGCGTCACCAGCTCCACCGACCTGCACGACTGGGACGGGACCAACCCCCACCACCGCCACTACGCGCTCGAGTCCGACCTCGTCTTCCTCTCGACCGCGGGCGTCCGCGGCCGCCACGAGCAGGTGATGCGCGCAATCCTGGAGGACGGCCGGGCGCAGGTCGTCGTCGCCATGTCCGGCGCGGAGGGCAGCTTCCTGCTGGGCCGGGGCGACGCCGGGGTGCGGCACTTCCCGGTGGTCGTCCCCCAGCGGCCGGTGGTGGACACCAACGGGGCCGGGGACGCCTTCGTCACCGGCTTCCTGGACTTCTGGCTCGCGGGCCGGCCGGTGGAGGAGTGCATGCTGGCCGGAGCGGTCTCCGGCGCCGAGGCCTGCACCACCGCGGGCACCCACACCGACTTCGTCGGCGCCGACGCGCTGGCGTCCGGCGTCGCCCGGGCCTCGGCCGCGTCCCCCCGGTAGCCGGGGGCGCGCCGCTCCCGGGCCGGCGGGGCCGCCGCTATCCGGCCGCGCCGTCCCCGCAGACCAGCACCGGTGCGCCGTCGACCAGCTCGCGGCGGCCCTCGCCCCGACGCATGGCCGCCAGGCACTCCCTGAGCCGGCGCATCTCCTGACGCGTCAACAGGGCCGCGGCGAGGTCCATGACCTCGACCCGGTCGGCGGCCGGCTCGTCCGGCAGCAGCACCACCACGGAGTCCGTGCCGGGCCGGCGGGCCACCGCCGCGGCGTGGCAGCCGCGCACGCCGCGCACCACGGTCAGCCGGGGCCGGGCCGGAGGCCTCTTCGTCTTCATGCGTCCCCCACCGCCCGGCGGGTCCGCGGCTCTCGCCGACCCCGGGGCGCAACGCGACGATAGGCAGCCCGGAGCGGCCAGGTCCCGGGCTCGTGGTGCTTTCCCCCAACGACGCCCCGGACTTCCTCAATTCTGAGGACCCGGCCCCCGCATCGAGGGGCCGGGCCGGAGGGGCCGCCGCCGTGGGCGCGGCCCGCCGGCGTCACCCGCCGCGGCGCAGCAGCGACTCCACCAGGGCCGCCACGTGCTGGCGGTCCTGCGCCGAGAGCTGCTTCAGGCTGGCGATCAGCACGTCCACCTCGGGGTCGCGCACCTCGTCGGCGTACAGGTGGATCCCGCAGGCCTCGGCCGCCGCCCCCCGCACCGCCTCCAGCGGCAGCTCCAGGCCGCGCGCCAGGCCCTCCAGGGTCGCCGGCTGCGGCATGCGGCGGATCTCCTCGACGGAGGCGAGGTGGTGGACCGTGGAGCGGGGGATGCCGCCCCGCCGGGCCACCTCGCCGTACGACCAGCCCTGCCGGTCCAGTCGTTCCCGGATCAGCTCCTGCAACGCGTTGGCCACTGGTGGTCGCTTCCTGCTCGGGCTCGGGGCGGCCCCAGTCTAGGGCTCGGCCCGGCACGGCCGCCCGCCGCGCTCCCGTGCGCGCCGCCCCGGGCCGCCGGCCGCGGACCGCCCGCGACGACCGGTCCGTCGCCCGCTGTTACAGGCCTGTTGCAGAGAGCTGCACGGATTCGGCTTGCGGCGCCGCCACCGGCCCGACTACTGTCCAATCTCGTCGGACAGGACGTCCGAACGGATCGGACAGGCTCGGGGGGGTTCCTGAGCACTTCCGAACGAAACCTGCCTATCCCTGAGGGGGAGAAGACCATGCTCGACCCGCGTGAGCTCGACGCCGAGTCCGCCGACCTGCTGCCCGGCCGCGAGGCCCTCACCAAGTTCAGCCTGAACTTCACCAAGGCGATGAACGTCACCAAGCACGTCGCCCACGTGGAGGCGGCCAACAGCTCGCAGGCCGTGAACCAGTGCTCGCCGGGTGCGGTGGCGCAGGCCTCCGCCGGCCAGTCGATCAGCATCAAGCAGTGACGCCGGGTCAGGCCGCCGCCTGACCGCTCACCGCGACCCGTACGGAACCACCCGCCGGCGGCGGCACGCCCGCCGGCGGGGCACGCAAGGAGAAGAGCACCATCATGAGCATGAACATGGACGAGCTGGCCGCCGAGTCCGCCGACCTGCTGCCCGGCCGCGAGGCCCTCACCAAGTTCAGCGGTTTCAGCTTCACCAAGACGCTGAACGTCACCAAGCACGTCGCCCACGTGAGCGCCTCCAACGAGTCGCTGGCGCTGAACGACCACTCGGTGGGTGCGGTCGCCCAGTCCGCGGCGAACCAGTCCATCTCCATCAGCCAGTAACAGGCACCACCCGCGGCGGTGGGGGCGAGGCACGAGTCGCCCCCGCCGCCGCGGCGCACATCGGCCCGCGGGGGAGTGGGCCGCCCAGGGGGAGGACAGCATGACCGCGCTCGGAGAGCCGGGCGGGGACCCGGGGCCGTACGGGCAGAGCCAGGGCGCCGGGCCGCCGCACTACGACTGGGACGTCTACTACGCCCAGTACCTGCAGGAGCAGCGCTCCGGCGACGGAGGGCCCCACCAGGCCGCCCAGGTGCCGTACGACCCGTACGGCACCTGGGCGGCCGGGGGCGGGACCGGCCCCTACGACGACGCGACGGTCCAGGCGCCCACCGCCGTGCAGCAGCTCGACCCGTACGCCGCCGGCCGCCACGCCGCGGACCCGTACGCCGCCGGCCCGTACGCCGCCGGCCCGTACGCCGCCGGCCCGTACGCCGCCGGCCCGGACGCGTCCGGGCCGGCGGCCGACGGCCCCGCGGACGAGGACGACGACGCCCTGCCGCCCCGGCTCAGCGCCGGCCTGAAGCTCCACGGCGAGTACCGCGGCTCCGGCTTCGCCGAGCCCCGCTACATCGCCCGGCGCGGCGACGGCCAGGTCGTGCAGCTCACCCGGCTGCTCTACCTGGTCGCGTGCGCCGTCGACGGCGAGCGGGACCGCGAGCGCATCGCCCACCGGGTGAGCGCCGAGTTCGGCCGCGAGGTCAGCGCGGACAACATCGCCTACCTGCTGGAGAACAAGCTCCAGCCGCTCGGCATCACCGTCCCGCCCGGCCAGGACGACGACGAGGTCGACGCCCCGCGCAGCGACCTGCTGCTCAGCCTCAAGGGCCACAAGGTGCTCTTCAACGAGCGCCGGGTCGCCCGCATCTCCCGGTCCCTCTCCTGGCTCCACCGCCCGGTCTCCGTCGCCGCCGTGCTGCTGACCGCGGTGGGCCTGGACGTCTGGTTCTTCGGCTGGTTCGGCGCCATGACGCCGGTGCTGCACACCCTGGAGCAGCCCGTGCTGCTGCTGGTGGTGCTGGGCCTCACCATCGCCTCGATGGTCTTCCACGAGTTCGGCCACGCCTCCGCGTGCCGCTACGGAGGGGCTCATCCCGGCTGCATCGGCTGCGGGCTGTACCTGATCTGGCCCGCCATGTACACCGACGTCACCGACGTGTACCGGCTCGGCCGGGGCGGCCGCATCCGCACCGACCTGGGCGGCATCTACTTCAACGTCGTCTTCATCCTCGGCCTCTTCGGCTGCTACTTCCTGACGGGCCAGCAGGTCTTCCTCGCCGCCGCCTACCTCGCCCACTTCGAGGTGCTGGAACAGCTGATGCCGGCCCTCCGGCTGGACGGCTACTACATCCTCGGCGACCTGGCCGGCGTCCCCGACCTGTTCGGGAAGATCAAGCCCATCCTCGTCGGCATGGTGCCGGGCAGGCCGGTCCCGCGGGACGTCGCCGACCTCAAGAAGTCCTCGCGGGTCATCGTCACCGCCTGGGTGCTGATGATGGTCCCCCTGGTCGTCGGCGAGCTGTCCTACGCCCTGTGGAACCTGCCCCGCATCCTCTCCACCGCGGAGCGCTCCCTCGTCGACCAGGTCGCCGGCACCGCCGCGGCCTTCCGGGAGGGCCAGGTCGCCGAGTCCGTCCTCGGCGTCGTCGGCTCGGTCCTGCTGATCCTCCCGACGTGCGGTATCGCGTACCTCGTCATCCGCGTCGGCCACCGGCTGATCGGTGCGGCCCGTAAGGGCACCGCCGGCCGGCCCGCCGCCCGGATCGGACTGCTCGTCGGGATCGGCTGCGTCGGCGCGGTCCTCGTCGGCGCCTGGACCCACGGCCTCACCCCGAAGCCGCTGCCGCCCCGGCCGCCGATCGTCCCCGCCCTGCAGCCCAACCTGCCGCCGCGGCCCACCCCCAGCGCCGGCCCGTCCACACCGGCGCCCAGCCGCCGCCCCGGCCGGTCCGCGGTCGAGCAGCCCACCGCGCCCGCCGCGCCGTCGCCGTCCGCGAGCGCCACGATCCCGGCGAGGAAGGGCTCCGCCTCCCCGAAGGCCTCACCGAGCGCCTCGGCCTCCCGGCCCGCGCCCTCGGCCTCCGGCAGCGCCTCCGCCCCGCCCCCGGGCCCGGGCCCGGGCCCGAGCACGCCGCCCCCGACGCCGGGGCCGTCCACGCCGGCCCCCACGCCCACGACGCCCGGCCCGTCCACGACGCCGCCCCCGTCGCCCGGCCCCACCACGACTCCCCCTGATTCCACTCCGCCGCCGTCCACCCCCGCCCCCGGACCGGCGACCAGCTGAACCACCGACCCACGCACACCGGAGACACACCGTGAAGCACAGCAACCACCGCAAGCCGCGCCAGCAGCGCGCCCAGCAGGTCCTGCGCCTGGGGCTGCTCGCCACCGCCGGGCTCGCCGCGGTCGCCACCGCCGCCCCGGCCCAGGCCGCCACCACCGCGGCGCCCCGGGGGGGATCCGGGCTCACCATGCCCGAGGTCCACGTCCACGCCGACACCGCGCTCAGCAACGCCAACCGGCTGCACACCCGCGACTTCCGCACGTCCTTCGCCATCCACGAGTACGGCGACACCGTCGGGGCCGGCATCGCCAACCGGGCCTACGCCTCCTCCGTCGGCTGCAACGGCTCCGACCACTGCCGCTCGGTCGCGCTCTCCTTCCAGATCGTGACCATGGGCGGCAGCCACACCCACCTGAACGCCAGCAACGTCAGCAGGGCTGCCAACAACCACTGCACGGGCTGCGAGACGATGGCCGGCGCCTACCAGTTCATCGTGGACACCCCGCAGGCGATGCACCTCACCAGCTCGGACCGCGCCAAGCTCACCGCGATCCAGCACGAGCTCGCCTCCCTGCGCGGCACCACGGACTCGCCCGCCGTGCTCAAGCAGAAGGCCGACGCCCTGGCGGGCCGGGTCGTCGCGGTCCTCAGGTCCGCCGCCGCGCGCACGCCGTCCAGGCCCGCGCCCACCCGGGCGGGCTTCTTCGCCTCGCCCACCTCGCCGAGGATCACCGTCCACTCCCTGATGGACGGCTGGCCGTCCTAGTCGGTCGCCCGGGTCCGGCCGTCCGCCCTCCTTCCGCACGGGGGCGGACGGCCGGACCTCGCTTGATGACTCCGAGTGACTGTTCGACTCGCGAACGTGTGCGGGCGGATGCAGGCTGGTGCCGGGCCCGGCGAAGGACGCCGGCCCGTGCAAGGAGACGACGATGTCTGCGAAGACCACCAACCGCCAGGACCAGCACGACCGCAACCAGCAGGACCGCAACCAGCAGCGCGCCGGCCGCCAGGAGTGGCGCCGGAGCAGCCACAGCAACGGCAGCGGCGCCTGCGTCGAGGTCGCGCCCACCCCGGACGGCGGCGCCTCGATCCGCGACTCGCGGAACCCCCAGGGCGCGGTTCTGACCTTCCAGGCCAACGAGTGGCGCGCCTTCCTCGACGGCGCCCGCGACGGCGAGTTCCACCGCATGTCCTGAGCGGCCCCGCTCCACGGTCGGCCCCGCCCCTCCCGGGCGGGGCCGACCCGCGTCCGCCTGCCGCCGTGTCCGCCCGCCGCCGGACCCGTCCGCGCCCGGGGGGCCGGCGTCGCCGCCGGACCCGGCCGCGGACGCACGAAGACCCCGCACTCAGCATCTCTGCTGAGTGCGGGGTCTTCCGGCACTTCCTGCGAAGTGCCCCCGGCAGGATTCGAACCTGCGCACACGGCTCCGGAGGCCGTTGCTCTATCCCCTGAGCTACGGGGGCCCGTTCTTGCGACGGGAAGAACACTACCAGTTCGCAGGGGGTGGACGTGCACACCGTTCCGCGGTCCGGGCGGCAGCCGCGGGCCGCGGGGCGCGACGGGCGGCGGCCGCCCCCCGGAGGCGGCGGCGGTCACCGGGCGTGGCGGGCCGGGAGCGGGGCGGCGCAGGGGCGGCGGTGCGGGCGGCGGCGAAGTGGGCCAAAACCCCGGCGGGCCGCGGGCGGCGCGCCTACCCTCGGTGCTGTGCCGGGCTTGTCCGGCCGGGTCCTCGTCGTCGACGACAGCGAGGTGATCCGGCAGCTGATCAGGGTCAATCTCGAACTCGAGGGGTTCGAGGTGGTGACCGCCGCCGACGGTGCCGAGTGCCTGGAGGTCGTGGAGCAGGTCCGCCCCGACGTGGTCACCCTCGACGTGGTCATGCCCCGCCTCGACGGCCTGCGGACGGCGGCCCGCCTGCGCCGCGACCCCGGTACCAGCGGCCTGCGGATAGCGATCGTGAGCGCGTGCACCCCGGCCGACCTGGAGCGCGGGGAGTCGGCGGGGGTGGACGGCTACCTCGGCAAGCCGTTCGAGCCGACCGACCTGGTGGACCTGGTGCGCGGCCTGATGGCCCTGCCGCCGCGCGGGGAGGGCGGCGGGGGCCCGGGGGCGCTCCGGCCCGGACCGGCGCATCCCGGCCTGACACGCCCCGCGCGCGGGTTCCGCTCTCGGCGAACCGACTAGGGCGGACACCCCGGGGCCGCGGGTGCAGAAGCGCCCGGACCACGGGGAAACGACGGAAAAGGCCGGAAGCCGGACAAGGGGGCGGCCGCTCGGCCCGGCGCCGGGAGCGCCCCCGCACGTCTCACGCCGCAAACCCGATGGCGGTCCGCACCCCCCTCTCGCCTAGGCTTGCACCGTGACACCCGCAGAGCTTTCCCAGGCAGTGCTGTCCGCGGTCCGCGCCGTCGTCGAGGCGGGCGGGCTGACCGTCGCCGTGCCCGACGAGGTGACCGTCGAGCGGCCCAAGAACAAGGACCACGGCGACTACGCCACCAACGTGGCCCTCCAGCTCGCGAAGCCGGCCGGGAGGCCGCCGCGACAGGTGGCCGAGCTGGTCGCCGCCCGCCTGGCCGAGGCCCCGGGCGTCGCGAAGGTGGACGTCGCCGGCCCCGGCTTCCTCAACATCACCCTGGACGCCGCCGCCCAGGGCGGCCTGGCCCGCACGGTCGTCGAGGCCGGCGCGGCGTACGGGCGCAACGACGCCTTCCGCGGCCTCAAGGTCAACCTGGAGTTCGTCTCCGCCAACCCCACCGGCCCGATCCACATCGGCGGCGTCCGCTGGGCGGCGGTCGGCGACTCCCTCGGCCGCATCCTGCGGGCCTGCGGCGCCGACGTCACGACCGAGTACTACTTCAACGACGCCGGCGTGCAGATCTCCAAGTTCGGGGCCTCCCTGCTCGCGGCCGCCAACGGCCGGCCGGTCCCCGCGGACGGCTACGTCGGCGAGTACATCGGCGAGATCGCCAAGCGGATCGTCGACGCGCACCCCGGCGTGCTGGAGCTCCCCGAGCCCGAGCAGCTGGAGGTGTTCCGCGCCGAGGGCCTGGAGCTGATGGTCGCCGAGATCCGGCGCTCCATGGAGGAGTTCGGCGCCCACTTCGACGTCTGGTTCTCCGAGAAGTCGCTGCACGAGTCCGGCGCCGTCGGGACGGCCATCGAGCGGCTGCGCGAGCAGGGCCACGTCTTCGACCGGGACGGCGCCGTCTGGCTGCGCACCACCGACTTCGGCGACGACAAGGACCGCGTCCTGATCAAGGCCGACGGCGACACCACCTACTTCGCCGCCGACGCCGCGTACTACCTCTCCAAGCGGGACCGCGGCAACGAGGTCAACGTCTACATGCTGGGCGCGGACCACCACGGCTACGTGGGCCGCCTCAAGGCGATCGCGGCCTGCGCCGGCGACGACCCCGAGCACAACATCGAGGTCCTCATCGGCCAGTTCGTGAAGATGCTCAAGGACGGCGAAGAGGTCCGCATGTCCAAGCGGGCCGGCAACATCATCACCATCGACGACGTGGTCGACTGGATCGGCGTGGACGCGGCCCGCTACTCCCTGGCCCGCTCCTCGACCGACTCCACGCTCACCCTCGACATCGACGTGCTCACCAGCCAGTCGAACGAGAACCCGGTCTACTACGTGCAGTACGCGCACGCCCGGATGAGCTCCGTCGCCCGCAACGCCGCCCAGCTCGGCATCGACAAGGGCGCCGCCGGCGAGTTCAGGCCGGAGCTGCTCTCCACGCAGTGGGAGTCGGACCTGCTGGGCATGCTCGGTGAGTTCCCGCGCGTCGTCGCCTCCGCGGGCGAGCTGCGCGAGCCGCACCGGGTGGCCCGCTACCTGGAGCAGCTGGCCGGCACCTACCACCGGTTCTACGACAACTGCCGCATCCTGCCGCGGGGCGACGAGGAGGCCACCGACCTCACCCGTGCCCGCCTGTGGCTGGCCGAGGCGACCCGCACGGTGATCGCCAACGGCCTCGGCCTGCTCGGCGTCTCGGCCCCCGAGCGCATGTGACGGCCGTACCCGAACGCCCGCGATGACGGTGCGGGGGGCGGCGGCGGTGACCTCACCCCGCCGCCCCCGCGCACAGAGGGAGAGATCAGCACCATGAGCCGCTCCGCGCACCCCGCGGGCCCGCGCCACGGCGACGTCCTGCCCGAGGGCCACTACAGCGCCCCGCCCGCCGACCTCAACGCGCTCGACCCCAAGGTGTGGGCGCGCACCGTCTCCCGCGGGCCGTCCGGCGCCGCGACCGTCGGCGGCGTCGACGTGCGGACCCTCGCCGAGGAGTTCGGCACGCCCGCCTACATCCTCGACGAGGACGACTTCCGCGCCCGGGCCCGCGCCTGGCGGGAGGCGTTCGGTGAGGACGCCGACGTCTACTACGCGGGCAAGGCGTTCCTGTGCCGGGCGGTGGTCCGCTGGCTGCACGAGGAGGGCCTCAACCTCGACGTGTGCAGCGGCGGCGAGCTGGCCGTGGCGCTCTCCGCCGGCATGCCCGCCGCGCGCATCGCCTTCCACGGCAACAACAAGTCGGCGCACGAGCTGGAGCAGGCCGTCGCGGCCGGCGTCGGCCACGTCGTGGTGGACTCCTTCGAGGAGATCGCCCGCCTCGCCTTCGTCGCCGACGAGCAGGGAGTCCGGCAGAAGGTGCTGGTCCGCGTCACCGTCGGCGTCGAGGCGCACACCCACGAGTTCATCGCCACCGCCCACGAGGACCAGAAGTTCGGCCTCTCGCTGGCCGGCGGCGCCGCGGCCGAGGCCGTGCGGCGGGTGCTGAAGCTGGACAGCCTGGAGCTGGCCGGCATCCACTCCCACATCGGCTCGCAGATCTTCGACACCGCGGGCTTCGAGGTCGCCGCCCGCCGCGTGGTGGGCCTGCTGAGCGGGATCCGCGACGAGCACGGCGTGGAGCTGCCGGAGATCGACCTCGGCGGCGGCCTCGGCATCGCCTACACCAGCGACGACGACCCGGCCGAGCCCGCGGACATCGCCCGCTCGCTCGCCGCGATCGTGCGCCGCGAGTGCGAGGCGGCCGGGCTGCGGGTGCCGCGGCTGTCGGTGGAGCCGGGCCGCGCGATCGCCGGCCCGACGACCTTCACCCTGTACGAGGTGGGCACGGTCAAGCCGCTGGAGGGCCTGCGCACCTACGTCAGCGTGGACGGCGGCATGTCGGACAACATCCGCACCGCCCTGTACGACGCCGAGTACTCCGTGGCGCTGGTCTCCCGCACCTCGGACGCGGAGCCGATGCTGGCCCGCGTGGTCGGCAAGCACTGCGAGTCCGGCGACATCGTGGTCCGTGACGCCTTCCTCCCCGCCGACCTGGCCCCGGGCGACCTGATCGCGGTCCCGGCGACCGGCGCCTACTGCCGGTCCATGGCGAGCAACTACAACCACGCGCTGCGCCCGCCGGTGGTGGCGGTGCAGGCGGGGCACGCCCGCGCGGTCGTGCGGCGCGAGACGGAGGAGGATCTCCTGCGTCTCGATATCGGCTGACGAAATCCTGGTCTCAGATCGTGGAACGAGCGGAGATCCGTCCCGGAACTCCACGAAACTGGGGCGGAGGGCCCTGCGGGGGCCACTCGGCGACGGACGACGAGAGCGGAGTCGGATGATGCGTACGCGGCCGCTGAAGGTGGCGCTGCTGGGCTGTGGAGTGGTGGGCTCCGAGGTCGCCCGCATCATGACGACGCACGCCGCCGACCTCGCCGCACGCGTCGGCGCGCCGGTGGAGCTCGCCGGCGTCGCCGTGCGCCGGGCCGGCCGCCCGCGCCCCGGCGTGCCCGGGCACCTCGTCACCACCGACGCCGCCGAGCTGGTCAAACGCGACGACGTCGACGTCGTGGTCGAGGTCATCGGCGGCATCGAGCCCGCCCGCGGCCTCATCCTCTCCGCCTTCGAGCACGGCGCCTCCGTCGTCTCCGCCAACAAGGCGCTCCTCGCCCAGGACGGCGCGGCCCTGCACGCCGCCGCCTCCGCCGCCGGGGCCGACCTCTACTACGAGGCCGCGGTGGCCGGCGCCATCCCGCTGATCCGCCCGCTGCGCGAGTCGCTGGCCGGGGACAAGGTCAACCGGGTGCTCGGCATCGTCAACGGCACCACCAACTTCATCCTCGACAAGATGGACTCCACCGGCGCCGGCTACTCCGAGGCGCTGGAGGAGGCCACCGCGCTCGGCTACGCCGAGGCCGACCCCACCGCCGACGTGGAGGGCTTCGACGCCGCCGCCAAGGCCGCCATCCTGGCCGGCATCGCCTTCCACACCCGGGTCACCGCCGCCGACGTCTACCGCGAGGGCATCACCGAGGTCACCGCCGCCGACATCCGCAGCGCCCGGCAGATGGGCTGCGTCGTCAAGCTGCTCGCCATCTGCGAGCGCTCCCGCGACGGCCGCGCGGTCACGGCCCGCGTCCACCCCGCGATGATCCCGCTCAGCCACCCGCTGGCCTCGGTCCGCGAGGCGTACAACGCGGTCTTCGTCGAGGCCGAGGCGGCCGGCCGGCTGATGTTCTACGGCCCGGGCGCCGGCGGCTCCCCGACCGCCAGCGCCGTCCTGGGCGACCTGGTCGCCGTCTGCCGCAACAAGGTCGCCGAGGCCACCGGCCCGGGCGAGTCCGCGTACACGGAGCTGCCGGCCCGCCCGATGGACGACGTCGTCACCCGCTACCACGTCAGCCTGGACGTCGCCGACCGCGCGGGCGTGCTCGCCCAGGTCGCCACCGTCTTCGCCGAGCACGGCGTCTCCATCGACACCGTCCGCCAGCAGGGCCGCGACGGCGACGCCTCGCTCGTGGTGGTGACCCACCGCGCCACCGACGCCGCCCTGTCGGCGACGGTCGACAAGCTCCGCGCGCTGGACAGCGTGCGCGACGTGGCCAGCACCATGCGGGTCGAAGGGGAGTAGGAGAGCAGCATGAACGCCGTCGTCGACAGCCCCCGGCGCCACACCCACCAGTGGCGCGGCCTCATCGAGGAGTACCGCGACCGCCTGCCGGTCACGGACGCCACCCCGGTGGTCAGCCTCCTGGAGGGCGGCACCCCCCTCGTCCCGGCGCAGCTCCTCTCCGAGCGCACCGGCTGCGATGTGTACCTCAAGGTCGAGGGCGCCAACCCGACCGGCTCCTTCAAGGACCGGGGGATGACCATGGCGATCTCGCGGGCCAAGGAGGAGGGCGCGCAGGCCGTCATCTGCGCCTCCACCGGCAACACCTCCGCCTCCGCCGCCGCCTACGCGGTGCGGGCCGGCCTGGTCTGCGCGGTGCTCGTCCCGCAGGGCAAGATCGCGCTGGGCAAGATGGGCCAGGCGCTGGTGCACGGCGCCCGTATCCTGCAGGTGGACGGCAACTTCGACGACTGCCTCACCCTCGCCCGCGGCCTGTCGGACCGGTACCCGGTCGCCCTGGTGAACTCGGTGAACCCGGTCCGCATCGAGGGGCAGAAGACCGCCGCCTTCGAGATCGTCGACGCGCTCGGCGACGCCCCGGACGTGCACGTCCTCCCGGTCGGCAACGCGGGCAACATCACGGCCTACTGGAAGGGCTACACCGAGTACGCGGCGGACGGCATGGCCGCCCGCCGGCCGCGGATGTGGGGCTTCCAGGCCGCGGGCTCCGCGCCCATCGTCGACGGCGCCCCCGTGCTGAGGCCGCAGACCGTCGCCACCGCGATCCGGATCGGCAACCCGGCGTCCTGGGACTTCGCCCTGGCCGCCCGGGACGAGTCCGGCGGGCTCATCGACAAGGTGACCGACCGTCAGATCCTCGCCGCCTACCGGCTGCTGGCCTCCCGTGAGGGCGTCTTCGTGGAGCCGGCCTCCGCCGCCTCGGTGGCCGGCCTGCTGCAGGCCGCCGAGCGCGGCCTGGTCGACCCGGGCCAGCGGATCGTCTGCACCGTCACCGGCAACGGCCTCAAGGACCCCGACTGGGCCGTCATGGGCGCGCCGCAGCCCGTGGTCGTGCCCGTCGACGCCGACGCCGCGGCGCAGCGGCTGGGCCTGGCCGGCTGACCGCCCGCCGGGCCGCCCGCCCCGCACCGGCCCGGCGCAACCGGCCGACCCGGCGCAACCGGCCGGTCCGAGCGCGGCGGCCGTGCCGAGCGGGGCGGCCGGTCCGCCGGACCGGCCGGGCAACACGGCGGACCGGGGCGCCGCAGGGTGTACCGCGCCGGAAGCCCTCTTCGCTACCCTGGGAAGCGCCGGTGGCACAGTCCGCCGGTCCATGCCGTCCGCGCCCCGGCACCGGCGCGTGCCGCCCCGTCCGGACCCGCGCAGTGCCGGGTCCCGACCGGGCCCGCGGACGCCGGGCTCGCCCCGCGCGAGCGGCAGCCAGCCCCCCGCGGGCAGTCCAGCACCCACCGAGCACCAGGAGAGTCCACCGCATGGCCGGTCCCGCGTTCCGAGCCGCAGCCGTCCGGGTGCGGGTCCCCGCGACCAGCGCCAACCTCGGCCCCGGCTTCGACGCCTTCGGACTCGCCCTGGGGCTGTACGACGACGTCGTGGTCCGGGTCGCCGACTCCGGCCTCCACGTGGACATAGCGGGCGAGGGCGCCGACACGCTCGCCCGGGACGAGCGCCACCTGGTGGTGCGCTCGCTGCGCGCGGCCTTCGACGTGCTCGGCGGCCAGCCCCGCGGCCTGGAGGTGGTCTGCGCCAACCGCATACCCCACGGCCGCGGCCTCGGCTCCTCCTCCGCCGCCATCTGCGCCGGCATCGTCGCCGCGCGCGCGGTGGCCATCGGCGGCCCGTCGGTCCTCGACGACGCCGGCCTGCTGGCGCTCGCCTCCGAGCTGGAGGGGCACCCGGACAACGTCGCCGCCTGCCTCCTCGGCGGCTTCACCGTGGCCTGGACGGACGAGGACGCCGCCCGCGCGGTCCGGCTGGAGCCCTCGGCCGACGTGGTGCCGGTCGTCTTCGTCCCGGCGACGCCGCTGCTCACCGAGACGGCGCGCGGCTTGCTGCCGCGGACCGTCCCGCACGCCGACGCCGCCGTCAACGCCGGCCGTGCCGCGCTGCTCGTGGAGGCGCTCACCCGGCGTCCCGGACTGCTGCTGCCGGCCACCGAGGACCGCATCCACCAGGACTACCGCTCCTCCGCCATGCCGGAGAGCGCCGCGCTGGTCGCCGCCCTGCGGGCGGAGGGCGTCGCGGCGGTCGTCTCCGGCGCGGGGCCGACCGTGCTGGCGCTCACCGACGACGGTGCCGCCGACAAGCTGGTCCGCTCCGCCGGCCCGGAGTGGGCCGCGCACCGCCTGGAGCTCGACCGGGGCGGCGCGGCGGTACTGCCGCTGGAGGTCTGACGGCGGCCCGCGGGGAGGGGGCGGCGATGTCGCGGGACACGATTGGCGCACACGGGGTAGGGGAATGTTTGTTGGGTCCAGTAGTGTTAATCTCATGCGTGCACCAGGACCCCTCCGGGGACCGGTGCCGAGCGTCCCGATCCCGGCCCCCCGTCACGACGGGGTACACCGGAAGCCCGGGACCACGATTCTCCGGGAGCCTGCCTCACCGCGTACGCAGCCTGCCTGCGCGTGTACGGCCGCGTCCCGAAGCCGTGACGGTGCCCGGCCCCACACGCTCTAGGGGACGCCCGCAGCCGCCGGCCTCCACCTGAGGCCGCGCCCGGGGGTGTCGGGGACACCGCCGCGCGACGGGGGCCCGGAATCCAGAGCGGCACGGCGGCGCGGGGCCGACGCGTCCGGCCGGACCGCGCTGGCGCACCGCAGCCACCACCACCTTCAACCGCCACCCGGCGGAACACCGCCCCGGACCTGCACACCACGCAGGACGGACAGCACAACCGGTCGCCGAGCCAGACAGGCCGACGTCCGCTCCAGGGAAGGACCCTTCGTGAGCGACACCACCGATCTGATGGGCGCGCGCCCGGACGCCGATGCGCCGGACGCGGCAGCTGCCGCCCCCGCGCCCAAGCGTCGCAGGACCACGGGCTCCGGCCTGAACGGCCTGGTCCTGGCCGAGCTCCAGCAGCTCGCCTCCGGCCTCGGCATCAGCGGCACCGGGCGCATGCGCAAGAGCCAGCTCATCGACGCCATCAAGGAGAAGAACGGCGGCGACCCGCTGCTCGCCGGCGGGGAGGCCCCGGCCGCCCCGGCCGCGAAGCGCTCCGCCGCCCAGGCCAAGGCCGCCGCCACCGCCGAGGCCCCCGCCGAGAAGCCGGCCCGGCGCACCCGCGCCCGCGCCGTCGAGGCGGAGCCCGCGCAGCAGATCGAGATCCCCGGCCAGGTCGCGGGCGAGACCGCCGCGGCCGAGACCGCGGCCCCGGCCCGTGCCGAGCGGCCCCGCCGCCGGGCGACCTCGGCCGCCGGCGCCCCCGGCGCGGACGCCGAGGCCGTGCAGGAGGCCGTCGCCGAGCGCGCCGAGCCGGCCGCCGCGGTGGCCACCGAGACCCGGGAGCGTCCCGCCGAGGACGGCCGCCAGGGCGGCGAGGGCCGCCGCGAGCGCCGCGAGCGCCGCGACCGGGGCGACCGCCCCGAGCGCCAGGAGGCGGCCGACGGCCAGGGCGGCCCCGACGGCCAGGGCGGGGACCGCGAGACCCGCCGCGACCGGCGCAACCGCCGGGACCGCGACCGGGACCGCCAGGAGACCCGCCAGGACGGTGGCCAGCAGGGCGGCCAGGGCCGTGACCAGCAGCGGGACCAGCAGCGGGACCAGGGCCGCGACCAGCAGCGGGATCAGGGCCGCGACCAGCGCCGCGACCAGCAGCGCGACCAGCAGGACGACGACGACTTCGAGGGCGGCCGCCGGGGCCGCCGCGGCCGCTACCGCGACCGCAACCGCCGGGGCGGCCGCCGCGACGGCTTCGAGGGCGCGAACGAGCCGCAGATCGGCGAGGACGACGTCCTGATCCCGGTCGCCGGCATCCTGGACATCCTGGACAACTACGCGTTCGTGCGGACCTCCGGCTACCTGCCCGGCCCGAACGACGTGTACGTCTCCCTCGCCCAGGTCCGCAAGAACGGCCTGCGCAAGGGCGACGCGATCACCGGTGCGGTCCGCCAGCCGCGTGACGGCGAGCGCCGTGAGAAGTTCAATGCGCTGGTGCGCCTGGACTCGGTGAACGGCATGGACCCGGAGGCCGGCCGCAGCCGCCCCGAGTTCGGCAAGCTCACCCCGCTGTACCCGCAGGAGCGGCTGCGCCTGGAGACCGACCCGGGCGTGCTGACCACCCGGATCATCGACCTGGTCGCCCCCATCGGCAAGGGCCAGCGCGGCCTGATCGTCGCCCCGCCGAAGACCGGCAAGACGATGATCATGCAGGCGATCGCCAACGCGATCACCCGCAACAACCCCGAGTGCCACCTGATGGTCGTCCTGGTCGACGAGCGTCCGGAGGAGGTCACCGACATGCAGCGGTCGGTGAAGGGCGAGGTCATCTCCTCGACCTTCGACCGGCCCGCCGAGGACCACACCGTCGTCGCCGAGCTCGCCATCGAGCGCGCCAAGCGCCTGGTGGAGCTGGGCCACGACGTGGTGATCCTGCTGGACTCCATCACCCGCCTGGGCCGCGCCTACAACCTGGCGGCGCCGGCCTCCGGCCGCATCCTGTCCGGCGGTGTCGACTCGACCGCGCTCTACCCGCCGAAGAAGTTCTTCGGCGCCGCGCGCAACATCGAGAACGGCGGCTCGCTGACCATCCTCGCCACCGCCCTGGTGGAGACCGGCTCCCGGGCCGACGAGGTGGTCTTCGAGGAGTTCAAGGGCACCGGCAACATGGAGCTCAAGCTCGACCGCAAGCTCTCGGACAAGCGGATCTTCCCGGCCGTGGACGTCGACGCGTCCTCGACCCGCAAGGAGGAGATCCTGCTGGGCAGCGAGGAGCTGGCCATCGTCTGGAAGCTGCGCCGGGTGCTCCACGCGCTGGACCAGCAGCAGGCCATCGAGCTGCTGCTGGACCGGATGAAGAAGACCGGCAGCAACGGCGAGTTCCTGATGCAGATCGCCAAGACGACGCCGGGCTCGTCCGACTGACGCCCGCCGCCCCCCGGAGCCCCCGGACCGCACCCGCGGTCCGGGGGCTCCGGCGTGTGCGGGCCGCGCCCGGACGGGTGCGCCCGACGGGGGCGCCGGACGCCGGACGGGCCGTGCCTGACCGCGGGCGCCGGGCCGGCAGGCCGCCGGACCGGCCGGCCGTGCCGCGGGCCGGCGGGGCCGCAACCGGACGATCCGGTCGCAACCGGTCGGCGAACGTCTTGGATCTGTCACAACACCGACCCCATCGGTCACGGCAGGTTTGGGTGCCACTAGCATCGCCGCGTCGGAAGTGAGCGCCGCCCCCAGGGCCGCCCACCGGCACACGTCTTCTGGCGCCCTCTGCGACGGGCGCCTCTCTTCTGCACCGGGAGACCGAGTGAACCCTGCTCAGCGCGCGTCCGGGAAGCACCGGATACGCCGGCACAAGCTCCCCGCCATCGCCCTCGCCACGGTCCTGGCGGGCGGCGGCGCCTTCGCCGCGTCCCAGGCCTGGGCCGGTTCGAACACCGCCGCCGGGCGACCCGTCGCCCAGGCGGCCGCGGCCCCCCAGCGCCCCGTGTCCTACCTCGGCGAGCGCGTCATGAAAGCCCTCCACCACGGGAAGGTCAAGGGCCTCCCCTCGCCGACCGCGAGCCCCTCCGGCTCCCCCTCGCCGGGGTCGACCGGTTTCAGCCCCCGCATCATCGGCGGCACCTCCACGACCATCACGACCGCCCCGTGGATGGTCCAGCTCTGGTACTACGACGCGTCCTCCGGCGAGGGCTGGTTCTGCGGCGGCACCCTGGTGGCGCCCACCAAGGTCCTCACCGCCGCCCACTGCGTCGACGGCCTCGACTGGCACGACAACGGCGTGGTCGTCGGCGGCACCGCCGCGCAGTGGAACGGCGCCAACGGCAAGGCCGTGCGCGTCTGGAAGCAGTGGCAGCACCCGTCCTTCAGCATGGACACCCTGCAGAACGACATCGCCGTCCTCACCCTGGACACCCCGCTGCCGTACACGACCGCCAAGCTCGTCGACGCCGGCGACACCGCGTCCTACGCCGCGACCAACACCGGCACCGTCTACGGCTGGGGCCAGACCACCTCGTCGTCGTCCGGGGGCATCTCGGCCGACCTGCGCAAGGCCGACCTGCCGCTCGTCGACGACAGCACCTGCAAGCCCGCGATGGACAAGATCACGGACGACCCGGCCACGCCGGCCGTGGAGTCCTACCTCGTCCCGGGGAAGATGTTCTGCGCCGGAAAGCCGGGCACCGGCAGCGAGACCACCACGGTGGCGAGCTGCCACGGCGACTCCGGCGGCCCGCTGATGGTCAACGGCCGGATCGCGGGCATCGTCTCCTGGGGCTCGGGCGACTGCATCACCGCGGGCGGCTACGACGTGTACACCAAGGTGGCCACCTACGCGACGGACGCGCAGGCCCAGATCACCGCCGCCGACGCCCCGAAGCAGAACGACTGGAGCCGCGACGGCAAGGCCGACCTGCTGGTCCGCACCTCCTCGACGACCGGCCAGTCCTACGCCTACCTCGGCGCCACCATGAAGTACCGGTGGTCCGCCGGCACCGGCTGGCAGTACTACGACAAGGTCGTCCAGACCGACCTCAACCGGGACGGCGCCACCGACCTGGTCATGCGCAAGTCCAGCGACGGCAGCCTCTACTGGCGCCACTACGACCTGTACAGCTACGCGTGGGTCAACACGAAGCTCGCCTCCGGCTGGGGCACGGTGCGCCAGATCGTGGCGCCCGGCGACCTGACCGGTGACGGCAACCCCGACCTGCTGAGCGTGGACAGCGCGGGCGCGGTCTGGGTGTACCCGGGCAAGGGCAACGGCTCCTTCGGCTCCCGCTTCCAGGTCGGCTCCGGCCTGCAGGGCCTGAGCCAGCTGGTGGGCCACGGCGACGTCACCGGCGACGGGAAGGCCGACCTGGTGGGCCGCACCTCCGCCGGCGCGCTCTACCTGTACCCGGGCGCGGGCAACGGCACGTTCGGCGCCCGCAGGACCCTGAGCACCAGCGGCTTCGCCTCGGCCAACGCGCTGGCCGCCGTGGGCGACGTCAACGGCGACGGCAAGGCCGACCTGCTGATCCGCTTCACCACCGGCTCTCTCTACCTGTACCCGGGCAACGGCAACGGCACCTTCGGCGCCAAGATCCAGATGGGCACCGGCAGCTTCGGCTCCGCCACCATCCTCGGCTGACCCCGCCCCGGCGCGACCGCGCCCCCGCCCGGAACACCGGGCGGGGGCGCGGTCGTGTGCTTTTGGGGGAGAAGGTTCCCGGAAAAATTCCGGATTCTGTCACAGTCCGCCCGCCTGTCGACCATGGTCCGTCCACGCACCACTAGCATCTGCCTGTCGGACGTGAGTGCCATGATCGAATCTTCGATCGGCAGCCTGCCGACTGATCCGTGCGGACGCCCTCAGGGGGAGGGCGTCGCCTCTCTCCCACAGGAGAATCAGTGAATCCTGCTCAGCGCGGGTCCGGCATGCGCCGGACCCGCCGGAACAGACTCGCCACCGTCGCCCTCGCGACGACGCTGGCGACCGGCGGCGCCGCCGCCGTCAGCGACGCGTGGGCCGGGGCCACCCTCCCGGCGGACGCGTCCACCACGGGGACCCTCGAAACCCCGGCCAAGGCCGGGCAGAGCCGCACCGACGGCTCCTCGCTCGCCGCGCGCCTCCGCGCCGCCGCCCGCAAGGGCGTCGTCGGCAGCGGCCGCCCCGGCGCCCCGAAGCTGCCGACGGGGGGCATCAGCCGCATCATCGGCGGCACCCCGATCTCCATCGGCAGCGCTCCCTCCATGGTGCAGCTGTGGTACCTGCTCGACGACGGCACCGCGATGTTCTGCGGCGGCACGCTCGTCGCGCCGGACAAGGTGCTCACCGCCGCCCACTGCGTCGCCGGCCTCGACTGGAAGTCGAACGGCCTCGTGTTCTACGGCACCTCCACCCTCGCCGACCCGAACGCCACCCCGGTGGGCGTGTGGCGGCAGTGGAGCCACCCGTCCTTCCTCGGCAACACCCAGGACGACCTCGGCAACGACGTCGCCGTCCTCACCCTGGACCAGCCCGTCCGGATGCCGACCACCAAGCTGGTCGCCGCCGGCGACACCGCCTCGTACGCGCCCGGCACCACGGGCACCGTCTACGGCTGGGGTCTGACGACGGGCGCCGACGACCCCGACGCCGACCTGTCGCCGCAGCTGCGCCGGGCGACCCTGCCGGTCGTCTCCGACTCGGCCTGCGCCACCGCCATGAACAGCCTGCCGGACACCAAGGGCTACTTCGCGGCGGGCAAGATGTTCTGCGCGGGCAAGCCGGCCAGCGGCACCACCGCCGGCACGGTCAGCAGCTGCCACGGCGACTCCGGCGGTCCGCTGGTGGTCAACGGCCGCATCGCCGGCATCGTCTCCTGGGGCGCGCCGGACTGCGTGGAGAAGGGCGGGTACAGCGTCTTCACCAAGCTGAGCGCCTACACCGCCACCGCGCTGGAGCGCATCACCGACACCGACTTCACGGGTGACGGCAAGGCCGACCTGCTGGTGCGCACCTCCAGCGGCCAGGGCTACGTCTACGAGGGCGCCACGATGCGCTACCGGGCCTCCACGGGCACCGGCTGGAACAGCTTCAACAAGGTGCTGCAGACCGACCTCGACCGGGACGGCGTCAACGACCTGATCGAGCGCGGCACCAACGGCTCCCTGTACCGCGAGTACTGGACGGGCAGCGACTGGACCGTGACCAGGCTCGCCACCGGCTGGGGCACGGTGCGCCAGATCGTCACGCCCGGCGACCTGACCGGCGACTACCTGCCGGACCTGCTCACCGTCGACAGCGCGGGCAAGGTCTGGGTGTACCCGGGCAAGGGCAACGGCTCCTTCGGCTCCCGCTTCCAGGTCGGCTCCGGCCTGCAGGGCCTGAGCCAGCTGGTGGGCCACGGCGACGTCACCGGCGACGGGAAGGCCGACCTGGTGGGCCGCACCTCCGCCGGCGCGCTCTACCTGTACCCGGGCGCGGGCAACGGCACGTTCGGCGCCCGCAGGACCCTGAGCAGCAGCGGCTTCACGTCCGCCAACGCGCTGGCCGCGGTGGGCGACGTCAACAACGACGGCCACGCCGACCTGCTGATCCGCTTCACCAGCGGGTACCTGTACCTGTACCCGGGCAAGGGCAACGGCTCCTTCGGCGCCAAGATCCAGATGGGCACCGGCAGCTTCGGCTCCTACACCCTCCTCGGCTGATCCGGGTCCCGGCCGGTCCGGGACCCGCGGCACGGCCTCGACGGCCGCCGACACGACTGCTCCGGCAGCCGTGTCGGCGGCCGTTCCGCTGCCGCCCCCCTTATGCTCGATATCCACCCATCGGGTGCATTGCGGGCGAAAAGGGAACCGCGGAGGAGGCGCAGGACGTCCCACCCCCGAGCAGTCCCGCGCACGTGCGGGCGGCGTACCGAGGACGGACCCAGCACCATGGCCGAGCAGCGGAAGGACCAGCCGCCGACCCCCTCCGGGAGACCCGGCCGCCGCGGCCTGCGGACGGCCGGCCTGGCGCTCGCCGCCGTGCTCCTGGCCGGCGCCGGATTCGGCGGCTTCGCGTACTGGAAGCTGAACCGCAACATCACCGGTGTCGACGTCGACTCCCTCCTCGGCAGGGCCAGGCCGCCCGCGTCCACCAACGGCGACTTCAACATCCTGCTGCTCGGCTCCGACTCGCGCGCCGGGGCCAACCACGCCAAGGCCGGCGGTTCCGACGACGGCACCGCCCGCTCGGACACGGCGATGGTCGTGCACGTCGAGCGCGACCACCGGCACGCCTCCGTGGTGTCCGTGCCCCGCGACGCCCTGGTCGACCGCCCCGCGTGCACCAGGCCCGACGGCACCGTCGTGCCGGCCGCCCCCCGCACCATGTTCAACAGCGCCTTCGAGGTCGGCGGCGCCGCCTGCGCGGTGAAGACGGTGGAGGACCTGTCCGGGCTGCGGATGGACCACTTCGTGGAGATCGACTTCGCGGGCTTCGCGGCCTTCGTCGACGCCATCGGGGGCGTCGACGTCACCACCACGGTCGACATCAGCGACCGGCAGAGCCACCTCACCCTGCCCCGCGGCACCCACCACCTGGGCGGCGACCAGGCCCTGGCCTTCGTGCGCACCCGGCACGGCGTCGGCGACGGCAGCGACCTGGGCCGGATGGAGCTCCAGCAGCAGATGGTGCGGTCGATCCTGGCCCGGGCGAGGAGCGCCGGCCTGCTCACCGACCCGGTCAGGCTCTACCGGGTCGCCGACACCCTCACCCGGTCCGTCACCGCCGACACCGACCTGGCGTCCGTCAACGCCCTGGTCGGGCTCTCCCAGACGCTCAGGCACCTCGGTCCCGGCGACCTCTCCCTCGCCACCATGCCGGTCCGCCGCGCGCCCGCCGACCCCAACCGGGTGGTGGCGGACGAGCCGCTGGCGGGGAGGCTCTGGGCGGCCCTCAAGGACGACCGGCCCATCCCGCCGGAGGTGCTGCGGCGGCAGCCCGCCAACCCGGCGACCTCCGTGCCGCGGCCCGCGTCCGCCGCCCCGTCGGCGCCCGGTGCGTCCCCGCACGCCTCCCCCGCGCACATGCCCTCCGCGCACGTGCGGCCGTCCCCCGCGCACCCGTTGCCGGCCCGCACGGCCCCGGCCCGGGCCGCCGCCACGGCGCACTCCGGCGCCGGCCGCACCCGCCGGCCCGCGCACCGCCCGGAGCCGGCCCGCGCCGCCCCCGCCGCCCCCGCCGCGCCCGGCGCACCCGGTCCGGCGGAGGCCGGTCCGCCCCCGTCCGGCCAGTCCGGCCCCGACCGGCCCTCCCTCGGCCGGCCCGCGGACGCCCCGCCCCCGTCCGACCCGCCCCCGTCCGACCCGCCGCCGGACGACCCCGCCCTGCCGGACCCCGCCGATCCGGCCGCCCTGCGGGCGTACCCGGACCGCTGACCCCCGCCGCGCCGGGACACCGCCCCGGTGCCGCGCCCCGGGGCGGGGTCCGCGGCAGGAATACCGGGGGCCCCGCCCCGGTTTGGGAAGATGCAGCCGGTCCTGGCAGACTGGTACGTCGGTCCCGGTTCACGCACGGCACCAGCCGTACGACCCGGTACCCTCCCGATCACTAGGAGAACCCTTGAAGCGCGACATCCACCCCGAGTACGTCGTCACGCAGGTGACCTGCACCTGCGGTGCCGAGTTCACCACGCGCAGCACCGCCAAGGACGGCGTCATCCGTGCCGACGTCTGCTCGCAGTGCCACCCCTTCTACACCGGCAAGCAGAAGATCCTCGACACCGGCGGCCGCGTCGCCCGCTTCGAGGCCCGCTTCGGCAAGCAGCACGCCGTCAAGAAGTAGCGACCTCTCGGCGCCGGCCGGGCGCCCCCGCAGCCTCGCGCTGCCGGGGCCTGCCCGACCGGCGCCGTTCGCGTCCCCCACGCCCCGCAGCACACCGCACCGCGCACCGCACCACCAGCGCACCGCACCCCAGCACACCGCACGGCGGAGACCGCACGGCGGACCACCCCCACCGCAGGACGCCGGCCCCCGGGAAGAAGGCCCCACCCATGTTCGAGGCAGTCGAGGAGCTCCTCACCGAGCACGCCGTCCTCGAGGAGAGGCTGGCCGACCCGTCGGTCCACGCCGACCAGGCCAACGCCCGCAAGCTGTCCAAGCGCTACGCCGAGCTCACCCCGATCACCCAGGCCTACCGCGCCTGGCGGCAGACCGGCGACGACATCGCCACCGCCCGCGAGCTCGCCGCCGACGACCCGGACTTCGCCGCCGAGGTCAAGGAGCTGGAGCACCAGCGCGAGGAGCTCACCGAGCGCCTGCGGCTGCTGCTGGTCCCGCGCGACCCCAGCGACGACAAGGACGTGATCCTGGAGGTCAAGGCCGGCGAGGGCGGCGAGGAGTCGGCCCTGTTCGCCGGCGACCTGCTGCGGATGTACCTGCGGTACGCCGAGCGGGTCGGCTGGAAGACCGAGATCATCGACGCCAACGCCTCCGACCTCGGCGGCTACAAGGACGTCCAGGTCGCCGTGAAGACGCGGGGCGCCACCGAGCCCGGCCAGGGCGTCTGGGCCCGGCTGAAGTACGAGGGCGGCGTCCACCGGGTGCAGCGGGTGCCCGCGACCGAGTCGCAGGGCCGCATCCACACCTCCGCCGCCGGCGTGCTGGTCACCCCGGAGGCAGAGGAGGTCGAGGTCGAGATCGGCCCCAACGACCTGCGGATCGACGTCTACCGCTCGTCCGGCCCCGGCGGCCAGTCGGTCAACACCACCGACTCCGCGGTGCGCATCACCCACCTGCCCAGCGGCATCGTGGTCTCCTGCCAGAACGAGAAGAGCCAGCTCCAGAACAAGGAGCAGGCCATGCGGATCCTGCGCTCCCGGCTGCTGGCCGCCGCCCAGGAGGAGGCCGAGCGCGAGGCGTCCGACGCCCGCCGCAGCCAGGTCCGCACGGTGGACCGCTCCGAGCGCATCCGCACCTACAACTTCCCGGAGAACCGCATCTCGGACCACCGGGTGGGCTACAAGGCGTACAACTTGGACCAGGTGCTCGACGGGGACCTGGACGCCGTGATCCAGTCCTGCGTGGACGCCGACGCTGCGGCCAAGCTCGCCGTGGCCCAGGAGAGCTGACTGCCGCAGCTCCGGGGCACCGGACGCCGCCCGCACACCGTGAAGCCGCAACACCCTGAAGGGGGCCGGATGAACCTGCTGCTCGCCGAGGTGGCCCAGGCCACCCAGCGGCTGGCCGCGGCCGGCGTGCCGTCGCCGCGGTTCGACGCCGAGGAGCTCGCCGCGCACATCCACGGCGTCAAGCGCGGCCGGCTGCACACCGTCCCCGACGCCGACTTCGACGCCCGGTACTGGGAGGCGGTGGCCCGGCGCGAGGCGCGCGAGCCGCTGCAGCACATCACCGGCCGCGCCTTCTTCCGCTACCTGGAGCTCCAGGTCGGGCCGGGCGTCTTCGTGCCCCGGCCGGAGACCGAGTCCGTCGTGGGCTGGGCGATAGACGCCGTCCGGGACATGGACGTCGCCGAACCGCTCGTGGTGGACCTGTGCACCGGCTCCGGCGCCATCGCCCTGGCGATCGCCCAGGAGGTGCCGCGCAGCACCGTCCACGCCTTCGAGCTGGACGAGGACGCCCTGGTGTGGACGCGCCGCAACGTCGACGCCAGCCCCGACCGGGCCCGGGTCACCCTGCACGCGGGCGACGCCACCCGCGCCTTCGAGGACGACCCCTCCTGGAGCGGCCGCTTCGACCTGGTCATCAGCAACCCGCCGTACATCCCGCTCACCGAGTGGGAGTACGTCGCCCCCGAGGCCCGCGACCACGACCCGCAGCTGGCGCTCTTCTCCGGCGAGGACGGCCTCACCGCCATCCGCGGCATCGAGCGGGTCGCCGCCCGGCTGCTGCGGCCCGGCGGCGTGGTCGTCGTCGAGCACGCCGACACCCAGGGCGGCCAGGTCCCGTGGATCTTCAGCGAGGACCGCGGCTGGACCGACGCCGCCGACCACCGCGACCTCAACAACCGCCCCCGCTTCACCACCGCCCGCAGAGCCGTGCCGTGACCGGCGGGCCGTGCGGGGCCGCCCGGGCCTGAGCCCTGCCCCCGCCGGCCGCCGGCCCCGTGATCCCGTGGCCCCGGCAGGCCCGTGACCCGCCGCCTGCGCCCCCCCAGCCCATGAACGCGACCAGCCCATGAACGCGACCAGCCCCGTACGGAAGGGAACCGCACCGATGAGCCGCCGCTACGACTGCGCAGATCCGAGCGACCGGGCGACCGGCCTGCGTGAGGCGGCCTCCGCCGTCCGCCGCGGTGAGCTGGTGGTGCTCCCCACCGACACGGTGTACGGCCTGGGCGCCGACGCGTTCTCGCCGGACGCCGTCCGGGACCTGCTGGCCGCCAAGGGCCGCGGCCGCGCCATGCCCTCGCCGGTCCTGGTCGGCTCCCCGACCACCCTCCACGGGCTGGTCACCGACTTCTCCGAGTCCGCCTGGGAGCTGGTGGACGCCTTCTGGCCCGGCGGCCTCACCCTCGTCGCCCGCCACCAGCCCTCGCTGCGCTGGGACCTCGGCGACACCCGCGGCACCGTCGCCGTGCGCATGCCGCTGCACCCGGTCGCCATCGAGCTGCTGAACACCACCGGTCCCATGGCCGTGAGCAGCGCCAACCTCACCGGCGGGCCGTCCCCCGCCACCTGCGACGAGGCCGAGGGCCAGCTCGGCGACTCGGTGTCGGTCTACCTCGACGGCGGCCGCGCGGAGCACGCCGTGCCCTCCTCCATCGTCGACGTCACCGGCAAGGTCCCGGTGCTGCTGCGCGCCGGCGCGGTCAGCGAGGCGCAGCTGCGGGAGGTCGTACCCGACCTGGAGGCCGGCAGTTGACGGCCCCCGACATCCGGACGGCCGACATCCGGACGGCCGACGTCCGGGCGACGGACATCCGGCTGCCCGGCGTCCGGGTCGCCGGCGGCCGCGTGCCGGAGGCCCGGACGCCCGACGGCCGGACGCCCGGCCGCGCCGCCCTGCCCGCCCAGGGGCGCCCGCACGGCATACCCGTGCCCACCCCGCACGACCGCTTCCGGATCCTCTTCGTCTGCACCGGCAACATCTGCCGCTCCCCGATCGCCGAGCGCCTCACCCGCCACGGGATCGCCGCCCGCCTGGGCGGCCGCGGCGCCGGGCAGATCGTGGTGGAGAGCGCCGGCACCTGGGGCCACGAGGGCGCCCCGATGGAGGCCCACGCCGCGACCGTGCTCGGCGAGTACGGCGCCGACCCGGCCGGGTTCGCCGGCCGCGAGCTGCTGGACGAGCACGTCATCGACGCCGACCTGGTGCTCACGGCCACCCTCGACCACCGCGCCCAGGTGATCTCCATGGGCCACGCGGCCGGGCTGCGCACCTTCACCCTCAAGGAGTTCACCCGGCTGGTGCGGACGATAGACCCCGCCACCCTCCCCGACCCCCTCCAGGGGGCCGCGGTGGCCGCGCGGGCCCGCGCCCTGGTCCGCGCCGCCGCGGCGCTGCGCGGCTGGCTGCTCGCCTCCACGCCGGAGGCCGACGAGGTCGACGACCCGTACGGTGCGCCCATCAGCATGTTCCGCAACTGCGGCGAGGAGATCTACCACGCCATCGACCCCGTGGTCACCGCCCTGACCGGCGTCGCGCTGCCCTGAGCCGCCGCCTCCGGGCCCCCCGCCGGCCCCCTGAGCCGCCGCCTCCGGGCCCCCCGCCTGCCCCTCTGCGCGGGCACCCCGGGCCCCCGGCCCCGCGGGCACCCCGGCCCCCGGCCCCGCGGCCCTCCGGGGCCCTCCGCGGCACCCGTCCCGCCCCACGCCTGTCCGGCCCCGGGGGAGGGCCCGGCCGACCCCCGAGGCACGCGACGGCGCGCCGTGCGCCCCCGGCCGTCCTACCCTGGGGGTGAACCACCTCCGCACCTCCCGGAGTCCTGCCATGACGGTCACCGAGCCCCCGCACGCCCCCGCCCGCACGCCGCTCTGGGAGGCCCCGGAGGCCCTGCGCCGGACCGACCCGCAGATCGCCGACGTGCTCGCGGCCGAGGCCGAGCGGCGGCGCGACTGCCTCCAGCTCCTCGCGGGGGAGAACACCGCCTCCGAGGCCGTGCTGGCCGCCCTCGCCGGCCCGCTGGCCCACAAGTACGCCGAGGGCTACCCCGGCCGCCGCCACCACACCGGCTGCGCCGCCGCCGACGCCGCCGAGCTCCTCGCGGTCGAGCGCGCCCGGGACCTCTTCGGCGCCGACCACGCCAACGTGCAGCCCTACACCGGCACCACCGCCATGCTCGCGGCCTACGCGGCGCTGCTGCGCCCCGGCGACCGGGTGCTCGCCATGTCGCTCCAGCACGGCGGCCACCTCACCGTCGGCTCGCAGGCCAACTTCTCGGGCCGCTGGTTCCAGTTCACCGGCTACGGCGTGCGCCGGGACGACGGCCTGATCGACCTGGACCAGGTCCGGGACCTCGCCCGGCGGCACCGGCCCAAGGCGATCGTCGCGGGCTCCATCACCTACCCCCGGCACATCGACTGGGCGGCCTTCCGGGAGATCGCCGACGAGGTGGGCGCCTACCTGGTCGCCACCGCCGCCCAGACCCTCGGCCTGGCCGCCGGAGGAGCGGCGCCCTCACCGGTGCCGTACGCGGACGTCGTCGTCGCGGTCACCCACAAGATGCTGCGCGGCCCGCGCGGCGGCCTGCTGCTCTGCACCGCCGAGCTGGCCGAGCGCGTCGACCGGGCCGTCTCCCCGTTCATCCAGGGCGGGCCCTCCATGCACGAGGTCGCCGCGAAGGCGGTCGCCTTCGCCGAGGCCGCCACGCCCCGCTACCGCGACTACGTCCACGCCGCGGTCGACAACGCCCGCGCGCTGGCCGCCGGCCTCGCCGGGCAGGGCGTGCGCCCCCTCACCGGAGGCACCGACACCCACCTCGTCACCGCCGACGTCTCCGCGCTCGGCATCACCGGCCGGGAGGCCGAGCGCCGCTGCGCCGCCGCCGGCATCCTGCTCGGCAAGTGCGCCCTGCCGTACGACACGGCCCCGCCCGCCGAGACCTCCGGACTGCGCCTGGGCACCGGGTGCGTGACCACCGCCGGCCTGGGGGCCGCGGAGATGGCGGAGGCGGCCGTCCTGGCCGGACGGGCGCTGCGCACCGCCGACGGGGGCGGCGAACTGGCCGCACGGGTGCGCGAACTGGCGCGCGGACCGGTACCGAAGCGGTGATACCGGACACCTCCGGGAGCCGCGGTGCACACGCGGGGCGTCCGTCTGAATAAGGTGTGGTGCCGTGGCGGCGGCACCGCCGTCGATGCGAGGTGGGAGGGCCCCCGGTGCGTGAGTACCTGCTGACGCTGTTCACCACCGCCGCGGTCACCTACCTGCTGACCGCGCCGGTGCGGAAGTTCGCCATCCTCGCGGGCGCGATGCCGGCGGTGCGCGCCCGCGACGTGCACCGCGAGCCGACGCCCCGCCTGGGCGGCATCGCCATGTTCGGCGGTCTCTGCGCGGGCCTGCTGACCGCCTCCCACCTCACCCACCTGACGTTCGTCTTCGACAACGGCAGCGACGTGAAGGCGCTGCTCTCCGGCGCCGGGATCATGTGGGTGCTGGGCGTGCTGGACGACAAGTGGGGCGTGGACGCCCTGGTGAAGATGGGCGGCCAGATGGTGGCCGCGGGCGTCATGGTCTGGCAGGGCCTCACCGTGATCTCCATCCCGGTCCCCGGTGTGGGCTCGGTGGCGGTCACGCCCATGCAGGGCACCCTGATCTCGGTGCTGCTGGTCGTCGTCATGGTCAACGCGGTGAACTTCATCGACGGCCTGGACGGCCTGGCGGCCGGCATGGTCTGCATCGCCGCGATGGCGTTCTTCCTGTACTCCTACCGCCTCTGGTACGGCTACGGCGTCGAGGACGCCGCGCCCGCCGCGCTGTTCAGCGCCGTGCTGATCGGCATGTGCCTGGGCTTCCTGCCGCACAACCTGCACCCGGCCCGGATCTTCATGGGCGACTCCGGGTCCATGCTGCTGGGCCTGATGCTGGCGGTGGCGTCCATCTCCATCACCGGCCGGGTCAACCCCGACGTGGTGATCGAGGAGGCCGGCTCGCAGCGCGAGGCGATCCACGCCCTGGTGCCGATCTACATCCCGCTGCTGCTGCCGCTCACCGTGATCGCGCTGCCGCTGGCCGACCTGCTGCTGGCCGTGGTCCGGCGCACCTGGGCGGGCAAGTCGCCGTTCGCCGCGGACAAGCAGCACCTGCACCACCGGCTGCTGGAGATCGGGCACTCGCACAGCCGCGCGGTGCTCATCATGTACTTCTGGGCGGCACTCTTCGCCTTCTCGACGGTCGCCTTCTCGGTGACCGACACCGGCCGCGTGGTGGTGCTGATCGGCGCCGGGCTCTGCCTGCTGGGCATCGTCGTGCTGCTCATGCCGCGCTTCCGGCCGCGGGCGCCGAAGGCGCTCCAGCCGATGGTGCCGCCGCGCTTCCGCGACGCGGAGGAGGAGGACGCCCCCGCTCCCGGCACCGCTCCCGCCGGGACCGCCGGCCGCTTCTCCGCGGAGGACGAGGAGCTGCTGCACCGCCTCGGCTCCACCGCCGCCGGCTCGGCCGGCCCCGGCGGCGGTGCGGGCCGCACCGGCGGTACGCAGGGGTGACCGCCGCTGCTCCGTGCGGCCTCACCCGATCGGCGGCACCGATGGGCCGACGGTGTGACAGGTAGCACACCAACATGGTAAAGCTCGTATCAAATAGTTTGTGATACCGTTCACGAGTACCGGGAGACGGCCGAAAGACCTAGGAGAGGGTCGACAGGCCCGCTCGTCCCTTCCCCCCGGTCCGGATCGATGCCTTCACCACAGCCCGTCCCCCCGTACGTCCGACATGCCGCCGGAGCTGCCGACATGCCGTCCACCGACGCCCGGATCCTCCGTGGCGCCGCAATCCCCACTGCGGTCGCCGGAGTCGTCGCCGTTGCGATCGCGACCGCCGTCGTGGGGACCAAGGGGCTGCTCGGCGCGCTCTTCGGGGTGCTTCTCGTGGTCTGCTTCTTCAGCTTCGGCCAGGTCGCCCTGGACCGCCTGACGCGGAACAACCCGCAGATCTTCATGGCGGCAGGCCTCATGGTCTACACGACCCAGATCCTGCTGGTCGGCATCGTGCTCGCCGTCTTCAAGGGGACGACCCTCTTCGACACCAAGGTGTTCGCCTTCACCCTGCTCGGCTGCGCGCTCATCTGGACCGCCGGCCAGGTGCGGGCCGCCATGAAGGCCAAGATGCTCTACGTGGTCCCCGAGGCGCCCTCCGAACGCGCCCGGGAGGCCGAGCCAGAACGCCGGTCATGACCTCCGCCTTCCCCCTCCCGAGGGAGGGGGGCGGCGCCCGGGCCCACCGGCCGGGCTGCTATCGTCCGGAACGACACCGGGCACGGGATGCGGCCAGGTCCCTCCGCTCAGCGGACGGATCGCCCCCCGAGCCCGACTCCGGGCCCTTGCTCGACCCGCGATTTCCCCATCTAGTCCCAGTGCCGCCCCGTGGCCGCAGGTCACGCCGACACACCGAGGTTGCCGTTCCCATGCGTCACGACGAAGGAGTCCGTGGTGAGTAGTGCACTCACGCAGCTCGCCTCTGAGGCCGACTGCCACCTGAACTCTGGCTGCGGCTTCCCGGCGCCGGGTCTGCACACCTTCACGTTCGAGCCGCTCTTCACGGTCGGCAGCGTCGAGGTCAACAAGCCGATGCTGCTGTCGGTGATCGCCATGCTCGCGGTGATCGGCTTCTTCGCCGCGGCCTTCGCGAAGCCGAAGCTGATCCCCGGCAAGATGCAGCTCGTGGGCGAGATCGGCTACGACTTCGTCAAGCGCGCCATCGTGCTGGACACCATCGGCAAGAAGGGACAGAAGTACGTCCCGATGATGGTGTCGCTGTTCTTCTTCGTCTGGATCATGAACGTGATGTCGATCATCCCGTTCGCCCAGTTCCCGGTGACGTCGAAGATCGCCTTCCCTGCGGCCCTCACCCTGGTCGTCTGGCTCACCTACATGGGCCTGACCTTCAAGAAGCACGGCTTCGTCGGCGGTCTGAAGAACCTGTGCTGGCCGTCGGGCGTCCCCGGCTGGGTCATGTTCCTGCTGGTGCCGATCGAGTTCTTCTCGAACATCTTCGTGCGGCCCTTCACGCTCGCGGTCCGGCTCTTCGCGAACATGTTCGCCGGCCACCTGCTGATCGTGATGTTCTCGCTGGCCTCCTGGTACCTGCTCACCCCGAGCCTGGGCGCGCTCTACGCCGGCACCTCCTTCGTGGTGACCATCGCCCTCACCGCGTTCGAGCTGCTGATCCAGTTCCTGCAGGCCTACATCTTCGTGATCCTGGCCAGCACCTACGTCTCCGGCGCGCTCGAAGAAGCGCACTGAGACCGCAGACCTTCCTTCCCACCCCGCAGTCGTCCGGTGGCCAACCACCACCGGCTCACTATCCGCAAAGGACAGCTGAAATGAGCATCCTCGCCGCAGGCGTTTACGGCTCCGTCGCCTCCATCGGTTACGGCCTGGCCGCCATCGGCCCCGGCATCGGCGTCGGCCTGATCTTCGGCAACGGTGTGCAGGCGATGGCCCGTCAGCCCGAGGCTGCCGGCCTGATCCGCTCCAACATGTTCATCGGCTTCGCCCTCACCGAGGCGCTCGCCCTCATCGGCATCGTGATGCCGTTCGTCTTCGGCGCCGGCCCCAAGTAATTCGGCGTCCGGTAGCCCCTTCCGACGAAAGGTCCAGATATGAACTTCCTGGCTGAAGCCGCGGAGGCGGAGAACCCTCTCCTCCCCGCGTGGCCGGAGCTCATCATCGGCCTGATCTGCTTCTTCATCGTCTTCGGGTTCCTCGGCAAGAAGCTCCTCCCCAGCATCGAGAAGGTGCTGTCGGAGCGCCGGGACGCGATCGAGGGCGGCCTCGAGCGGGCCGAGGAGGCGCAGGCCGAGGCCCAGCGCACCCTGGAGCAGTACCGCGCCGAGCTCGCCGAGGCGCGCCACGAGGCGGCTCGGATCACCGAGCACGCCCGTGAGCAGGGCGCCGCGCTGATCACGGAGATGCGTGAGGAGGGCCAGCGCCAGCGGGACGCCATCGTCACCGCCGGCCACGCCCAGATCGAGGCCGACCGCAAGCAGGCCACCGCCGTGCTCCGGCACGACGTGGGCGCGCTCGCGACCGAGCTGGCCTCCCGCATCGTCGGCGAGTCCCTCCAGGACTCCGCCCGGCAGAGCGGGATCATCGACCGCTTCCTCGACGAGCTCGAGGCCAAGGCCTCCGTCTCGGAAGGTGCGGCCAAGTGATCGGCGCCAGCCGTGGGGCCCTCGCCGCGGGGCGGGAGAACCTCGAGAGCCTGACCGACTCCACCGCGGTGGACGCCGTCAGGCTCGGTGAGGAACTCTCCGCCGTCACCGCGCTGCTCGACCGCGAGGTGTCGCTGCGCCGGGTCCTCACCGACCCGGCGCGGTCCGGGCAGGACAAGGCCGGCCTGGTCGCCTCGCTGCTGGCCGGGCAGGTCTCCGGCGAGACCGTCGACCTGGTCTCCGGCCTGGTCCGCTCCCGCTGGTCCGGTTCGCGCGACCTGGTCGACGCCGCCGAGCAGCTGGCGGCGTACGCCGAGGTCATCGCGGCCGACCGGGCCGGGGCGCTGGACGACGTCGAGGACGAGCTGTTCCGGTTCGGCCGCGTCGTCGCGGGCTCCCCGGAGCTGCGGTCCGCGCTGAGCGAGCCCAAGGCCGGCACCGCCGCCAAGGCGGAGCTGGTGCGCTCGCTGCTCGGCGGCCGCGCCAACCCGGCCACCGTGCGCCTGGTCGTCTCGCTCGTCTCGCACCCGCGTGGACGTAGCCTGGACCAGGGGCTGGAGTCCTACTCCAGGCTCGCCGCCTCCCGTCGCGGCCGTGTGGTGGCCCTGGTCACCACCGCGGTGCCGCTGTCGGACGGGCAGCGTCAGCGCCTCGCCGGCGCCCTGGGCCGGCTCTACGGCCGCCAGGTGCACCTGAACATCGACATCGACCCCGAGGTCCTCGGCGGTGTGAAGGTGCAGATCGGCGACGAGATCATCGACGGCACCGTGGCCAGCCGCCTGGAAGGCGCCCGGCAGGGCCTCGAGGGCTGACGCCCCGGGCCCGGAAGCAGCATCCGACCCTCGGTCGGGACAACGTACGGCCGGTTCCACGAACCACACCGGCCGAGGATCGAATACTTGCGGCCCTCCAAGGGCGGGCCGAGGATCGCAACCTAGGAGAGCAGGGAACCCAGATGGCGGAGCTCACGATCCGGCCGGAGGAGATCCGGGACGCGCTGGCGAACTTCGTCCAGTCGTACCAGCCGGACGCCGCCTCGCGCGAAGAGGTCGGCACGGTCAGCGAGGCGATGGACGGCATCGCCAAGGTCCAGGGCCTTCCCTCGGCCATGGCCAACGAGCTGCTGAAGTTCGAGGACGGCACCCTCGGCCTCGCGCTGAACCTCGAGGACCGCGAGATCGGCGTCGTCGTCCTCGGCGACTTCAGCGGCATCGAGGAGGGCCAGACGGTCCGCCGTACCGGCGAGGTGCTGTCGGTTCCCGTGGGCGAGGGCTACCTCGGCCGCGTGGTCGACCCGCTGGGCAACCCGATCGACGGCCTCGGCGCGATCGAGTCCACGGGCCGCCGCGCCCTGGAGCTGCAGGCCCCCGGCGTCATGGTCCGCAAGTCGGTCCACGAGCCGATGCAGACCGGCATCAAGGCCATCGACGCGATGACCCCGATCGGCCGCGGCCAGCGCCAGCTGATCATCGGCGACCGCCAGACCGGCAAGACCGCGGTGGCGATCGACACCATCATCAACCAGCGCGACAACTGGCGCTCGGGCGACCCGAAGAAGCAGGTCCGCTGCATCTACGTCGCCATCGGCCAGAAGGGCTCCACCATCGCGTCCGTGCGCGGCGCGCTGGAGGAGGCCGGCGCCCTGGAGTACACCACCATCGTCGCCGCCCCGGCGTCGGACCCGGCGGGCTTCAAGTACCTGGCCCCCTACACCGGCTCCGCCATCGGCCAGGAGTGGATGTACGACGGCAAGCACGTCCTGATCGTCTTCGACGACCTGTCGAAGCAGGCCGAGGCCTACCGCTCCGTCTCCCTGCTGCTCCGCCGCCCGCCGGGCCGCGAGGCCTACCCGGGTGACGTCTTCTACCTGCACTCCCGCCTGCTGGAGCGCTGCGCCAAGCTCTCCGACGAGCTGGGCGCGGGTTCGATGACCGGCCTGCCGATCATCGAGACCAAGGCCAACGACGTGTCGGCGTACATCCCGACCAACGTCATCTCCATCACCGACGGCCAGTGCTTCCTGGAGTCCGACCTGTTCAACGCCGGCATCCGCCCGGCCGTGAACGTCGGCATCTCGGTCTCCCGCGTCGGCGGCTCCGCCCAGATCAAGGCCATGAAGTCGGTCGCCGGCCGCCTGCGCCTGGACCTGGCCCAGTACCGCGAGCTCGAGGCGTTCGCCGCCTTCGGCTCCGACCTGGACCCGGCCTCCAAGGCCCAGCTGGAGCGCGGCGCCCGCATGGTCGAGCTGCTGAAGCAGGGCCAGTACGCGCCGTTCCCGGTCGAGGAGCAGGTCGTCTCCATCTGGGCCGGCACCACCGGCAAGCTGGACGACGTCCCGGTCGCCGACATCCGCCGCTTCGAGCGCGAGTTCCTCGACAACCTGCGGGTGGAGCACAAGCAGCTCCTCTCCGGCATCGTCGAGACCGGCAAGCTCGAGGACGGCACCATCGACGCGCTGACCGCCGCGATCGCTTCCTTCAAGCAGGGCTTCGAGACCTCCGAGGGCAAGCTGCTCGGCGAGTCGGCCTGAAGCCGGACGGAAAGGACGTAACGACCCATGGGAGCCCAGCTTCGGGTCTACAAGCGCCGGATCCGCTCCGTCTCCGCGACCAAGAAGATCACCAAGGCGATGGAGATGATCTCCGCGTCGCGCATCGTCAAGGCGCAGCGCGCGGTGGCCGCCTCCACCCCGTACGCGAGTGAGCTCACCCGCGCGGTGACCGCGGTCGCCACCCGGTCCAACGCCAAGCACCCGCTGACCACGGAGAACCCCGACGCCACCCGCGCCGCGGTCCTCCTGGTCACCGCGGACCGCGGCCTGGCCGGCGGCTACTCCTCCAACGCCATCAAGGCTGCGACGCTCCTCGGCGAGCGCCTCACGGCCGAGGGCAAGGAGGTCGTGACGTACATCGTCGGCCGCAAGGGCGTCGCCTTCTACAACTTCCGCAACCGCCCGGTCGCGGAGTCGTGGACCGGCTTCTCCGACAAGCCGACGTACGCGGACGCCAAGACGGTCGCGAGCACCCTCATCGAGGCGTTCGTGACCGACACGGCGGACGGCGGCGTGGACGAGCTCCACATCGTGTCGACCGAGTTCGTGTCCATGCTGACGCAGAACGCGGTGGACGCCCGGCTGCTGCCGCTGCACCTCGACGAGGTGGCGGAGGAGCGCGAGGAGTCCGCGAAGGCGGAGATCTTCCCGCTGTACGACTTCGAGCCGTCGGCGGAGGGCGTCCTCGACGCGCTGCTGCCGCGGTATGTCGAGAGCCGGATCTACAACGCGCTGCTCCAGTCGGCAGCTTCGGAGCACGCCGCCCGCCGGCGCGCGATGAAGTCGGCGACGGACAACGCCGAGGAGCTCATCAAGTCGCTCACGCGGCTTGCCAACTCGGCCCGCCAGGCCGAGATCACCCAGGAAATCAGCGAGATCGTCGGTGGCGCGAACGCCCTGGCCGACGCTAGCGCGGGGAGTGACTGACAACTATGACCGCCACTGTTGAGACGGCCACGGCGACGGGCCGCGTCGCGCGGGTCATCGGCCCGGTCGTCGACGTGGAGTTCCCCGTCGACGCGATGCCGGACATGTTCAACGCCCTGCACGTCGAGGTCGACGCGCCCGACGGCACCGGCAGGAAGACGCTGACCCTCGAGGTCGCCCAGCACCTGGGCGACGGCATGGTCCGCACCATCTCGATGCAGCCCACCGACGGCCTGGTCCGCGGCGCCGGTGTCACCGACACCGGCTCGGCGATCTCCGTCCCGGTCGGCGACATCACCAAGGGCAAGGTGTTCAACGCCCTGGGCGACGTGCTCAACGCCGACCCGGCGGAGTTCAACGCCCAGGTCACCACGCGCTGGCCGATCCACCGCAAGGCGCCCAACTTCGACCAGCTCGAGTCCAAGACCGAGATGTTCGAGACCGGCATCAAGGTCATCGACCTGCTGACCCCGTACGTCACGGGCGGCAAGATCGGCCTGTTCGGCGGCGCCGGCGTCGGCAAGACCGTCCTCATCCAGGAGATGATCTACCGCGTCGCCGAGAACTTCGGCGGTGTGTCGGTCTTCGCCGGTGTGGGCGAGCGCACCCGTGAGGGCAACGACCTCATCCACGAGATGGTGGACTCGGGCGTCCTCGACAAGACCGCCCTGGTCTTCGGCCAGATGGACGAGCCGCCGGGCACCCGTCTGCGCGTCGCGCTCTCGGCCCTCACCATGGCCGAGTACTTCCGCGACGTGCAGCAGCAGGACGTGCTGCTCTTCATCGACAACATCTTCCGGTTCACCCAGGCCGGCTCCGAGGTGTCGACCCTGCTCGGCCGCATGCCCTCCGCGGTGGGCTACCAGCCGAACCTGGCCGACGAGATGGGCCTCCTCCAGGAGCGCATCACCTCGACCCGCGGTCACTCGATCACCTCCATGCAGGCGATCTACGTCCCCGCGGACGACCTGACCGACCCGGCCCCGGCCACCACCTTCGCCCACCTCGACGCGACGACGGTGCTCTCCCGTCCGATCTCGGAGAAGGGCATCTACCCCGCGGTCGACCCGCTGGACTCCACGTCCCGCATCCTGGACCCGCGCTACATCGCGCAGGACCACTACGACACCGCGGTCCGCATCAAGGGGATCCTCCAGAAGTACAAGGACCTCCAGGACATCATCGCGATCCTCGGCATCGACGAGCTGGGCGAGGAGGACAAGCTCACCGTCCACCGCGCCCGCCGGATCGAGCGCTTCCTCTCGCAGAACACCTACGTGGCGAAGCAGTTCACCGGTGTCGAGGGCTCGACCGTGCCGCTGTCGGAGACCATCGAGGCCTTCAACGCGATCGCGGACGGCAAGTACGACCACGTCCCCGAGCAGGCCTTCTTCATGTGCGGCGGCATCGAGGACCTCGAGAAGAACGCCGCCGAGCTGCTGAAGAAGTAAGGCAGCAGGCAGGCAGGTCGTCGTGACGGAGAGGGGCGGGCCCCGGGGCACCGGGCCCGCCCCTCTCCGCGCACCGGCCCGCCGCCAGGCCGGGTTCCGGCCATCCCCGCCCCTCCCGGTTTCGGCCGGGCGGGACGGGGCCGTTATCCTTACCGGGACCGCCCGTCCATCCGGCGGTCCCACGATCCGAGGAGCCAACGTTGGCTGAGCTGCACGTCGAGCTGGTCGCGGCCGACCGCAAGGTGTGGTCCGGTGCGGCCACCATCGTCGTCGCCCGGACCGCGTCCGGTGACATCGGCATCCAGCCGGGCCACACCCCGGTGCTGAGCGTGCTGGAGTCCGGCCCGGTCACCATCCGCCAGGCGGACGGCGGCACCGTCGTCGCCGCCGTGCACGGCGGCTTCATCTCGTTCGCGGACAACAAGCTGTCGCTGCTCGCCGAGATCGCCGAGCTGGCGGACGAGATCGACGTCGCCCGCGCCGAGCGCGCCCTGGAGCGGGCCAAGTCGGACACCGACGCCCACGCCGAGCGCCGGGCCGAGGTCCGACTGGTCGCCGCGTCCCGCAAGGCCGCCTGAGGCCGCGACGGCGCACGCCGAGAGGCAGAGCTTCACCGGCGGTCCCGGGGCGCTTCGACAGTGACCCCGGGACCGCCGCACCGGTTGATAGGGGTGGCGGGTCCGCGGGGCACCCGCCCCGCCCAGCGGAAGTGCGAGCGCGAGGAGGTCGGTGGGCATGGTCCTCGCCCTTGTGGTGTGTGCGGCGGTCGTCGCGGTGGGCGTCGCCGGCCTGGCGGCCTTCGCGCTGCGCCGCCGGCTCATCCAGCGGGTGGGCGGCACCTTCGACTGCAGCCTGCGCCTGCGGATGCCCGCCCCCGTGTCCCCGGCCCCCGTGCCGGACCCCGCGCCCGACGGCGAGCCCGCCCCCGCCCCGCCGACCCCCGCCGACGGCAAGGGGTGGGTCTTCGGCATCGCCCGCTACAGCGGCGACTCCATCGAGTGGTTCCGCGTCTTCTCCTACGCCCCGCGGCCGCGCCGCGTGCTGCCCCGCTCCGAGATCGAGGTCCTGGGCCGCCGCTACCCGGCCGGCCAGGAGGAGCTCGCCCTCCTCTCCGGCTCCGTCGTGCTGCGCTGCCTGCACCGCGGCGCCCCCCTGGAGCTGGCCATGAGCGAGGACGCCCTGACCGGTTTCCTGGCCTGGCTCGAGGCCGCCCCGCCCGGACAGCGCGTCAACGTCGCCTGAGTCCCGTACCGCCCCGGTGGGCCCCCGCCGCGGCCGCCCTCCTTGCCTGCCCCATCCCGGCCCGCCCCCGCCCCCGGGCCCGGCCGGCCGGGCCCGGGCCTGACAGCCCGCCGTACCGCTGAGTAGGCTGCGCCCCATGGTCAACCTCACCCGGATCTACACCCGCACCGGCGACGACGGCACCACGGCGCTCGGCGACATGAGCCGCACCACCAAGACCGACCCCCGGCTGGCCGCCTACGCGGACGCCAACGAGGCCAACGCCGCCATCGGCGTCGCCCTGGCCGCCGGCAGCCTCCCCGAGGACGTCGCCGCCGTCCTGGTCCGGGTGCAGAACGACCTCTTCGACGTCGGCGCCGACCTCGCCACCCCCGTGGTCGAGAACCCGGAGTACCCGCCGCTGCGCGTCCTCCAGACCTACATCGACCGGCTGGAGGCCGACTGCGACACCTACCTGGAGCAGCTGGAGAAGCTGCGCAGCTTCATCCTCCCCGGCGGTACCCCCGGCGCCGCCCACCTCCACCTCGCCTGCACCGTCGTGCGCCGCGCCGAGCGCTCCACGTGGGCCGCGATCGAGGTCCACGGCGACAGCGTCAACCCGCTGACGGCCAAGTACCTCAACCGCCTCTCCGACCTGCTCTTCATCCTCGCCAGGATCGCCAACAAGGAGCGCGGCGACGTCCTGTGGATCCCCGGCGAGAACCGCTGAGGGACACCCCGCCCGGGGAGCCGCCCGGTGCCCCGGGCGGGTCCCGGCGGCGGGCTCCCCGGCCGTGCCGGGAGCCCGGCCGCGGCCTCAGCCGTCCGGCTCCGCCAGCACGCCCCGCGCCCGGTCGGCCTCCTGCGGCCACACCATCACCCGGGCGCCCTGGGTGGTGTGCACCACCGTGCTGCGGATGCCCGCGCCGTCCAGCCGCCGGGTCAGCCGCAGCGCCTCCGCCGCGTCGCGGGGCGCGGCGACGCTCACCAGCAGCCCGTACTCGCCGGGCCGCCCCGTCCGCGGCGGCCGCGCCACCAGCGACCTGCCGCCGCTGAAGGTCCAGCGCAGCAGCAGCACCATCACGCCCAGCACGCCCAGGGCCAGCAGCAGCGCCGGCAGGGGGTCGAGCCCTTCCACCTGAACCCACCTCCCGTCCGCACCGGCCGCCCCGTCCGGCGTCGGAACCGGACGGAGATCACACCCTCCATTGTCACCACAGCGCCGCGCCCGGCGTTAGAGTCCCGACCGGAGCGGCGCGGCTCGGGCGGTGACCCCTGCCCGTGGGCCGGACGCCGCACGGGACGTGGAGGAGCAGCGTGAGCAAGAGGATCGCCGTCGTCGGCGCCGGCCTGATGGGATCCGGCATCGCCCAGGTGTCCGCACAGGCCGGGTACGAGGTGGTGCTGAGGGACGTCACCGAGGAGGCGCTGCGGCGCGGCGTGGGCGGCATCCGGGCCTCCTACGAGCGCTTCGTCGCCAAGGGGAAGCTCTCCGCCGAGGACGCCGAGGCGGCCCTGGGCCGCATCACCACCACCACCGACCTGGAGGCCGTCGCCGACGCCGACCTGGTCGTCGAGGCCGTCTTCGAGAAGCTGGAGGTCAAGCAGGAGGTCTTCCGCGAGCTGGACCGCATCGCCCGCGACGGCGCGGTGCTCGCCACCAACACCTCCGCCATCCCGATCACCCGCATCGCCGCCGTCACCGACCGGCCGGAGAGCGTGGTCGGCACCCACTTCTTCTCGCCGGTCCCGATGATGCAGCTGTGCGAGCTGGTGCGCGGCTACAAGACCGGCGACGAGGCCCTGGCGGCGGCCCGCGCCTTCGCCGAGGGCGTCGGCAAGACCGTCGTCGTGGTCAACCGCGACGTGGCGGGCTTCGTCACCACCCGGCTGATCACCGCCCTCGTGGTGGAGGCGACGAAGCTGTACGAGTCCGGCGTGGCCTCCGCCGAGGACATCGACACCGCCTGCCGGCTCGGCTTCGGGCACGCCATGGGCCCCCTCGCCACCGCCGACCTCACCGGTGTGGACATCCTGCTGAACGCGACGCGGAACATCTACACCGAGACCCAGGACGAGAAATTCGCGCCGCCGGAGATCATGGCCCGCATGGTCACCGCGGGCGACCTCGGCCGCAAGAGCGGACGCGGTTTCTACGGGTACGACGAGAAGTGACCCGCGGCGGCCGGGGCCCGGGACGGCCGGGCCCGGCCGCCCGTCGCACCCGGGGTGAACTTGCTCACCTCTGCGCCGCCGCGGGGTGACGGCGGCACCGGATGGGCTGTAATCGGACGAGGGCCTGCGAAGGAACCGCCGGTATTCCCCCGGACGGGTGAATTCGTTTCAGATGTCGCCCGCACCAGCAACCTGCACACCTGGTCCCGCGTCAGAGAAGAGAAGTGCCGGGACCGGCACCCGCGGCGTGGCGCCACGGCCGCGCGGGGACGTACGGGAGGAAGACGGAGGAGAAGGGGCATGCGCATCACGGGCGACCACGCCGAGCTGGCCGTCGAGGGGCGTCTCGACGTGCGTACCGCCGCGGACGCCCGAGCCGTGCTGCACGAGGCGGTGGACGGCGGGCGGGGCGACCTCGTCCTCGACCTCGGCCGCCTCGACTCCTGGGACGCCACCGGACTCGGCGTCATCATGGGCACCCACCGGCGGGCCGGGAGGCTCGGCCGGCGGCTGGTCCTGCGGGCCGTGCCGCTCCAGCTCCAGCGGCTGCTGGTCGCCACCCGGCTGCACCGCATCCTCGCCATCGAGGGAGCCGTCCGCGAGCCCGGCGGGGCCACCCTCCCCGGGTCCGGCGCCGACGCCGAGGCCCTCCCGGTGGCGGGCGCCGCGCTCCCCGGCGGCGGGTCCGCCCCGTGGCCCGCGCCCGCCCGCGCCTGACCGGCCCCCTCCGGCCGTACTCCCCGCGCTGCCCCGTCCTGCTCCCGGCCCCGCCCTGCTCCCGGGCGCGGACCGCTTCCCGGCCGCCCCAAGTCCCGCCCAGGTCACCGGGCTTCCGCCCCGTCCGCGCCGGGGTCCGGGGTTGGTCGCAGGTGGGCGAGGGTCTAGGGTTCGCCATCGAGAGGCCCGGACACGCCCGGGCGGCCGACCGGTCCTTCGGCCACGGTCTACAGCGGCGGAGCGACGACGATGAACCCATCCCCCGGGGGCCCCGGGCCCGGCGAGCCCGGAGGCCCCGAGGAACGCCACCGCGACCTGCCCGCCCTTCCGAGGCGCCGCACCCCCGCCGCCGCGCAGGACGGGGCCGCAGCGCAGGACGGGGCCGCGCCGTCCCGCGGACGGCCCGCACTGCCGACGCGCCCCGTGGGCGCCGGCCGCCCCGCGGGCTTCGACGGCCCCTCGGGGACCGGGAGGCCCGCACCGCCCGCGGACGACCGCCCCGCGCTGCCCAGGCGCCCCGTGGGGGCGGGCCGCCCCGCCGGCTTCGACGGGCCCCCGCCGCTGTCCGAGCGCCCCGCCGCACCGGCGCGTCCCGTCGGGTTCGGCAAGCCCGGGCCGTCCGCGGACCGCCCGGCCCTCCCGACGCGCCCCGCGCCGTCCGGCCGCCCGGCGGCGCCCGCCCCCGACCCGCAGTCACCCCGTGAGGCCCCCGCGGCGCCCCGGCCCGTGACCGACACCGCCCCCCTTCCCGTCCTCGCGGCCGCCGCCGAGGAGGAGGCGCGGGTGCGCACCGGCGAGGTCGTCGCCGGCCGCTTCCTGGTCGCCGTGGGCGCGCCGGAGGGCTCCGAGGCCCTGCCCTGCCCCGCGGACCGCCTCCCCGAGCCCCGCCCCGTGGCGCGCACGGCCGGCGGGCGCCGCCCCGCCGGGCCCGTGGGCCCCGTCGGCCCGGTGGTGCTCGGCTCCGGACCCGGCGGCGCCGCGCTCCTGGAGCGCGAGGCCGAGGTCGCGCGGCTCCGCGACCTCCTCTCCCGCGGCCGCTCCATACGGGTCACCGGGCCGTCCGGCTCCGGCCGCAGCGCCCTGCTGCGCGCGGTCGCCGACTCCTGCGCGGGCATCGCCCCCGACGGCGTCGTCCGGCTGAGCGGGTACCGCCGCACCCCGGCCGACCTGCTGCAGGACCTCTACGCCGCCACCCACCGTGCGCCCGGCCACCGCCCCGACCGCCGCGAACTGCCGGACCTGCTGGCCGGGGTGGGGGCCCTGGTGGTCGTCGACGACGTGGAGTTCGGCGGCGCCGCGCTCGACGAGTTCCTGGACGCCGCCCCCGAGTGCGCGTTCCTGGTCGCCACCGCCCCCGACACGGCCGCCCCCGACTCCGGCGCACGCCTGGAGGAGAGCGTCCTCGGCGGACTCTCCCGCGACGCCTGCCTGGCGCTCCTCGCCTCGCTCGCCGGGCGCCCCCTGGACGCGGTCGAGCGGGCCTGGGCGGTGGACCTGTGGTTCGAGTCCGAGGGCCTGCCGCTGCGCTTCGTCCAGGCGGGTGCGCTGCTGCGGCACCGCGACGTCGCCGCCGACGCCCTGGCCGTCACCCGCGAGGAGCGGGCGTCCCTCTTCGGCGGCGGCGCCGGCCCCCGTCCGGACGGCGACCCCGCCCTGCTGGACGAGGAGCTGCGGCAGGCCGTGCCGCTGCCCTCGGTCGCGGAGAGCGCGGCCCCCGCCGTGCGGATCGCCCGCGGCCTCTCCGGCCAGGCGCGGGAGGTGCTCCGGCTCGCCGTGGGCCTCGGCGGCCAGTGCCCCACCGCGCCGCACCTGCCCGCGCTGATCGACGTCGGCCAGGGCGAGAGCGCCCTGCGCGAACTCGTCGACTGCGGGCTCGCCGTCTCCGCGGGGGAGCACCACCGGCTGACCGCGGGCGTCCGCTCCCTCCTGGCCATGGAGTGGCGGACCGGTGACGTCGCCCGCGGGGCGGCGCAGCACTTCGCCTGGTGGGTCGGCCACTCCTCGGTCGTGCCCGAGCAGGTCGCGGCCGAGGCGGAGGTGCTGGTCGCCGCCCTGTACGCGGACCGGGAGGCGGGCCGGCACGGCTCGGTGGTGCTGCTGGCGCGCGCAGCCGCGCCCGCGCTCGCGCTGAGCCTGCGCTGGGGTGCCTGGGAGCAGGTCCTCCGGCTGGGACTGGAGGCGGCGCGGACCTCCGGCGCGGTCTCCGACGAGGCGTGGTTCCACCACGAACTCGGGGTGCTGGCGCTGGTGACGGGCGCGGAGGACCGGGCCCGGACCGAACTGGAGGCGTCCGTCGCGCTGCGCGGCGCGCTCGGCGACACCTCGGCGGGTGCGGCCCGCCGGATGCTCGCCCTGCTCGCCGGTGCGGGCGGCGCCGCCGGTGCGGCCGGGGCGGTGGGCCGGCCCGCCCAGGGGCGCTCCATGGGCCACCTCCTCTGGCGGCGCGGCGGTGCGGCGGGCGGGCGCGCCCGGCGGCGCGGCGCCGCGGCGGGCGCCGGCGTCGTGCTGCTCGCGGCGCTGGGCGCGACCGCCGGCCTGGTCGCGGCCGGCAGCAGCGCGGGGACGCCGACGCCGCAGCGGACCGTGCCGGGCGTGCCGGCCGACGCGGGGGTCCCGGAGGACCCGGCGGACCTCGGCGCCTCCCCCTCGGCGGACGCCCCGTCCGCACCGGCCTCCGGCACCGTCCGCGGCACCTCGCGCCCGCCCTCGGCCTCCTCCTCCGCGACGGCGGCCTCCGCCCCGCTGCCGGTGCCGGGCGGGTCCGGCGCCCCCTCGGGCTCCGCGGGTCCCGCGGCCCCGACGGCCGGCGCGCCGAAGCCCTCCGCCCGGCCGACGGGCGGGGGCACGCCGTCGCGGCCGCCGAAGCCGTCCCCGTCCGGCACGTCGCCGAAGCCCTCGCCGAGCGGGACGTCGGCGTCGCCGACCGCCTCCCCGTCGGGCTCCGCCTCGCCGAGCACGACGACCCCGGTCGACCCCCCGCCGCCGCCCCCGGGCACGTCGCAGAGCGGGACCGGCCTGCCGTAGAGCGCCGCCGCCGCCCCCTGGCGGTCCTGCCGGGGGTCCGGCGGTCCGGGGAGGCGGCGGCGCCGCGGTGCCGGGCGGCCGCGGGGTCGCGGCGGCCCGGCGGGTCAGAACAGCCTCAGCTTGTCGTCGTCGATCCCGCGCAGCCCGTCGTAGTCCAGGACGACGCAGCCGATGCCGCGGTCGGCGGCGAGCACCCGGGCCTGCGGCTTGATCTCCTGGGCGGCGAAGACGCCCCTGACGGGGGCGAGCAGCGGGTCCCGGTTGAGGAGCTCCAGGTACCGGGTGAGCTGCTCCACGCCGTCGATCTCGCCGCGCCGCTTGATCTCCACGGCGACGGTCGCCCCGGAGGCGTCCCGGCAGAGGATGTCCACCGGCCCGATGGCGGTGGGGTACTCGCGGCGGACGAGGGACCAGCCCTCCCCGAGGACCTCCATCCGGTCGGCCAGCAGCTCCTGGAGGTGGGCCTCCACGCCGTCCTTGATCAGGCCGGGGTCCACCCCCAGCTCGTGGGAGGAGTCGTGGAGCACCTCCTCCAGGGTGATGATCAGCTTTTCACCGGCCTTGTTCTCGACCGTCCAGACGCCCTCGGCCTCCTTGAGGACGCACGGCGGCGACATCCAGTTGAGCGGCTTGTAGGCCCGGTCGTCCGCGTGCACGGAGACCGAGCCGTCGGCCTTCAGCAGCAGCAGCCGGGTCGCGGAGGGAAGGTGGGCGGAGAGCCGTCCGGCGTAGTCGACGGAGCAGCGGGCAATGACGAGACGCACGGTCGACAACGCTAGCCCACCGGGGCCATTCGGTGCGATTCGCGGGAAGGGCGGCTCCCGGCGGCCCGCGGACCGCGACCCTGGAGGCGGGTGTCCACCGGCCGCGGCCCGGCGTCCGACCGGATCTCGGGGCCGATCCCTGGTGGCCTGCGTGCCCGGTGGCTTACCGTGTGTCACGGAGCCGGGTGAGGGGGACTGCTTCTGACGGAATTTCATATGCTTTTGCGCCATCTTCTCCGTATGGCGTCAGGTTTCGGCGAGATTCGCCGGATTACGGTGGCCCCGCCGACAACCGACTGAGAGCCTGCCGGGGCGTGTCGGCGCCGGCGTCCGTACCGGCCGACCGCTCGCCGGCAGCGGCTGAGCACGGCACGGCACCATCCCCCACACCGCACCGTCTCCGGGTCGGCCCGGAGCGGCGAGAGGAGAACCCATGTCGCTCGACGTCTCACCGGCCCTGCTCGAGAAGGCCGAGCGAGGCGAGGTCGACGAGAGGGAGTTCGTCGACTGCGTCCGTACCTCCCTGCCCTACGCCTGGGACATGATCAGCTCGCTGGCCGCCCGGCTCCGGGCGGACGGCACCGGCTTCGCCGACAACCAGGTGCCCCCGCCGGACGAGCAGGCCCGCGGCCAGCTCCTCCGCGCCCTGGCCAGCAACGCCATCCGGGGGGCCCTGGAGCGGCACTTCGGCGTCCGCCTGGCCTTCCAGAACTGCCACCGGGTCGCGGTGTTCGCCCCCGGGAAGGAGTCCGAGGAGCGCTACGAGCGGTTCACCTCGGTGCGCGGGCAGCTGCTCAACCAGTCGCCGGTCCTGCGCGACTGCTGATCCCGGGCCGCCCCCTGCGGCGGGGCGGCCCCGGCCCGCCCCGGGCGGCCGCACCCCGGCCGCACCCCGGCCGGAACACGGCCGGGGCCGCCCGGAGCGCCCCGGCCGCCCCGGGCGGCCCGTCACCGCAGCAGCGGCAGCACCTCCGAGCCGAGCCGGGCGACGTTGTGCAGCGTCGCCGCCCGGTCCCCGGAGCCCTCGACGAGCAGGGCGAACCGCCGGATGCCGGTGCGCTCCGCGGTGGCCAGCATGCGGTCGGCGCACAGCCGGGGGGTGCCGACCGCATGGAGGTCGCACAGCAGCCGGGTGTACTCGTGCGGGTCGCGCATCCTCCGCTCCCGGCCGTCCACGGTGCGGTGCGCGCCCAGCCCGTACCGGAACCACTCCGGCATCGCCGCCAGCAGGGTGCCGCGGGCCTCGGAGGCGCTGTCGCCGACCTGCGCCACCCCGGCGGCCACGTGCTCCCGCTCGACCCGGGCGATCTGCTCCGGCGTGCGCCCCGCGTCCGCCGCGGCGGCCCGGTAGGCGGCCACCATCTCCGCCTTGTCGTCGTCGCCGGAGTGCATGCCGAGCAGCATCGGCAGCCCGCGTTCGGCCGCCAGCCGGACCGAGCCCCGCGAGGTGCAGGCGACCACCACCGGGGGCCCGCCCGCGGCGTGCGCCGCCTGCACGGGCACGGTCTGCAGCGGGTGCGGGCGGCCCGCGGGCCCCGGGGCGGGGGAGCCGGTCCGGCGGCCGGAGCCCGACCGCTGCCGGGGGAGGGCCGCCCGGACGGCGGGACCCGGCCGGTACCGGACGCCGGACGGCAGGCCGCCCCCGACGAGGGGGGTCTCCGAGGCGCGCGGCACCACGGCCACCTCGGGGAAGGAGAACGCCGGCCCGTCCGCACCCACCCGGGAGCCGCGCAGCCACCGCAGCAGGAGGTCGAGCCGCTCGGGGAACTGCGACTCGAAGGCGTCGGCCCCGGAGCCGAAGACGGCCAGGTCCACCCAGGGCCCGCCGCGGCCCACCCCGAGGGTGAAGCGGCCCCCGGAGGTCAGGTGCAGCAGGGCCGCCTGCTCGCCGAGGGCCACCGGGTGCGCCGTGGACAGGACGCTGACCGCGGTGCCCACCCCGATCCGGCGGGTCCTGCCGAGGAGCAGCGCGGCCAGCGTCGCGGCGTCCGGGCACACCCCGTACGGCACGAAGTGGTGCTCGGCCAGCCACACGCTGTCCAGTCCGGCGTGCTCGGCGGCCACGGCGGCGCCCACCGTGCGCTCCAGCGCCTCCGCGTGCCGCTGGCCGGGGAACTGTGCGGAGAGCAGGAACGCGCCGACGCGGAGGGTGTCGGTGTGCGGGCCGCCGGCGCGGGCGGTGTCGGCGGCGCCCGGGTGCGCGTCCCCGGCACGTCCGGCGTCCCCGGGCGCTTGGGCCGCGGCCCCGGCGCTGACGGCGGTCGCGGTCGTGGTGTCGGTCATCGGGTCTCCCTCGGTCGTGCAGGGTCCGCGGCCCCGCCTTGTCCCCTCGTGAGTAACCCATGTCATGTGCCAATGGCACGCCGATTGGCGGAACTGCCGGAAGAAGGGATGCATATCGCCGGATTCGCTGACATCCGGGCAGCTTGCCTGCTATAGGGCTGCCGGCACCCCCTACCCTTGAGGGCGAGGGCGCGCCGCCGTCCGTGCCTCCGCCCCAGTCCCCCTGCGGACAACAGGTCCGGGAGGGACCGCCCCAGGGAACCAAGGAAGGGAACCGCCGTGTCGCCGCGCCGCAACCGCCCCCGATCCACCGACGACGGGTCCCGGGAGCCGGCGGCGCCCGCCGGGAGCTCGCTGCTCCAGCGCACCGAGCCCTACCGCGGCGAGGACTGGGCGGTGCGGACCGTCGCCGGGGCCGCGGACCGCCGCTACCGCTGCCCCGGCTGCGACCAGGAGATCCCGCCCCGCGTCGGGCACGTCGTCGCCTGGCCCCTGCACGGCGCCGGCGTCGAGGACCGGCGGCACTGGCACCGCGCGTGCTGGAACGCCCGCGAGCGGCGTACCACCGCCGTCCTGCGCGGCCGCGGGGCGCCCCGGTACTGACCGGGTTCCCGCCGGGCCGCGGACACCTGCCGGGCACGGCCGGACACGGCCGGACACCGGCCGGACACGGCCGGACACCTGCCGGGCACGGCCGGACACCTGTCGGGCACCTGCCCGGCGCCCCGCCGCGCCGTCCGGTCAGACGTCCCGCCGGACGGCCGCCGCGTACGCGCCCGCCAGCAGCACCGCGGTGAGGCCCGCCAGCGTCGCCAGCAGCCGCCAGCAGCCGGTGTCCGGGTCGAAACCGCTGCCGAAGAGCGACGCCGAGGTCGCGACCGCCGAGTGCCTGAGCAGGTAGGGGCCCAGCCGCTCGCCCGCGAAGAGCCCCAGGACGACCGGCAGCAGCACGAAGCCGATCATCGCCGCGATCGCTCCCGCGCCGTGCCGCAGCAGGGTGCCCACCGCCAGCGACATCAGGGCGACCACCGTCAGGTACAGGCCGCCGCCCGCCACCGCGTCCAGCAGCCGCCCCGCCGGCTGGGGCCCGGCCCCGGGGCCGAGCACGAGGACCGCCAGCGCGGCGAAGAGCCCGACCGATGCGGTGCCGGCCACGAGGACCAGGCCGGCGAGGACCGCGGCCTTGGCGGTGAGCACCCGGGTCCGCCGGGGGCAGGCGACCAGCGTCGTGCGGATCATGCCGCTGCCGTACTCGGAGGTGACGGTGAGCACCCCGAGGACGATCACGGCGATCTGCCCGACGAGGAAGCCGCCCAGGCCCAGGCCCAGGATGTTGTCGCCCGGCCGGGTGCCCCCCTTCGACCAGGCGACCGCCGCCCCGCCGATGCCGACGACGGCGCCGACCGCGACGGCCAGCGTCCACACCGTCGACGGCACGCTGCGGATCTTCGTCCACTCCGAGGCCAGCGCGTGGCGCAGGCCGGGCTCCTGCACGGGGGGCTCCGGCAGGGGGCGCCCGGACGGGCCGTCCCCGTACGCGGCGTCCCCGGACGGGCCGTCCCCGTACGCGGCGTCCGCGCGGGGACCGCCGGCGGGGGAGGGGGTGGGGTGCGCCACGGCTCAGGCCTCGCTCTCGCGCCCGCCCGCGGCGGCCGCGGCGGTGTCGTACGGGTGGGGGACGGCACCCGGGGCGTGCCCGGGGGCCGCGGGCGGCCAGGGGCCCGGGGCCGCGGGCCCGCCGGCCGCCGGCACGGCCGAGCGGTACTCGACGGCCCCCTGGGTCAGGCGCATGTACGCCTCCTCCAGCGACGCGTGGTGCGGCGCCAGTTCGTGCAGCCGCACCCCGTGCCCGTGCGCCAGGTCGCTGATGCCCGCCGCCGTCAGCCCGGTCACCCGCAGCGCGCCGTCGGGCTCCGGCTCGGCGTGCGCACCCGCCCGGACGAGGACGCCGGCCAGCCTGGTGCGCTGCTCCCCGGCCCCGTCGGGCGTGCGGACCCGCACGAAGCCCGCGGAGTGGTGCTCGACGAACTCGCGCACGCTCGTGTCGGCGAGCAGCCGCCCCCGGCCGATGACGACGAGGTGGTCGGCGGTGAGGGCCATCTCGCTCATCAGGTGGGAGGAGACGAGGACCGTGCGGCCCTCGGCGGCCAGGCCCCTCATCAGGGTGCGCACCCAGTGGATGCCCTCCGGGTCCAGCCCGTTGACCGGTTCGTCGAGGAGCAGCACCTCCGGGTCGCCCAGCAGGGCGGCGGCGATGCCGAGGCGCTGGCCCATGCCGAGCGAGAAGCCGCCGCAGCGCCGGCCCGCGACCTCCGACAGGCCCACCAGCGCCAGCACCTCGTCCACCCGCCGTGCGCCGATGCCCGCCAGCTGCGCCAGGCACAGCAGGTGGTTGCGGGCGCTGCGGCCGCCGTGGACGGCCCCGGCGTCCAGCAGGGCGCCCACCGTGCGGGCCGCGTTCGGCAGCTCCCGGTAGGGGACGCCGCCGACGGTGACCGTCCCCGACGTGGGCGCCTCCAGGCCGACGGCCATCCGCATGGTGGTCGACTTGCCCGAGCCGTTGGGGCCCAGGAAGCCGGTGACGACGCCGGGGCGCACCCGGAAGGTGAGCCCGTCGACGGCGGTCCTGGGGCCGTAGCGCTTGGTGAGGCCGTGTGCCTCGATCATCCGGTGCGTCCTCGGTCGTCTCGGTGGGCGGGCGGCCCCCTCCGGCGCGGCGGCCCCGGCGGGTGCCGGACGGGCACAGCCCATCACACCGGCCGGGTCCCGCGCAGCCCGCCGGCCGGTTCCGTGTCCCGCTGTTGCACGATCATGACGTGCCCGGGCCCGCTGTGCCCCCGGGTCCGCCGGCCCCGTCCGCGGCGGACCCGGCCGCTCCGCCGCTCAGGCGTCCCTGCGCCGCAGCACCAGCCAGCCGCCGAGCAGGGCCGCCGCCGTCCACAGCGCGCAGATCCCCAGCCCCGTCCACGGCCCGTAGGGGGCGTCCGGCTGCTGGAGCACCGAGGTGACGCGGGAGCCCGCCGTGTCGGGGAAGTACCGCGCCACCGTCTTCACCTTGGGCACGTTCGACAGGATCGGCGACACCAGGAAGAAGAACGGCATCAGCACGCCCAGCGCCAGCGTCTGGTTGCGCAGCATCGCCGTCACGCCCACCGAGAAGAGGCAGATCAGCGCCATGTAGAGCGCCGCGCCGACCACCGCCCGCAGCACGTGCGGCGCGTCCAGCGAGGTGCGGTGCGGGCCCAGCAGCGCCTGCCCGAGCAGGAACGAGCTGAAGCTCGTCAGCGCCGCCACCGCCAGCACCAGGGCCAGCACGACGGCGGTCTTCCCCGCCAGCAGCGCCCCCCGCCACGGCACGGCCGCCAGCGACACCCGGATCATGCCGCTGCTGTACTCGTTGCCGACCGCCAGCACGCCGAAGACGATCACCGCCAGCTGGCCCAGGAACACCCCCGCGAAGCTGGTCGACGTCGGGTCGAAGACGGCGTTCCGGCCGTTGCGGGTGGCCTCGGTGAAGTTGGCGTTGGTCAGGGCGCAGACGACCGCGGAGAGGCCGACCGTCACCACGAAGGCGGCGGCCAGCGTCACGGTCGTGGACCGCACGGTGCGGATCTTGGTCCACTCGGAGAGCAGGACCGGTCCGGGTGCCGCCATGTCAGGACTCCTCCGTCTTCCGCCGGCCGCGCCGCCCGCCGCCGGACCGCTGCCCCCAGTCCGCGCCCCAGCCCGCGGACCCGCCGGCCGCGGACCCCTCGGCCGTGGACCCGCCGGGCGCCGGCGGCCCGGCCGCCGCGGTCCCGGACCCGCCGCCCGCCTGGTACTCCACCGACTCGGCGGTCATCCGCATGAACGCCTCCTCCAGCGACGCCCGCTGCGGGCTCAGCTCGTGCAGCACGACGCCCGCCGCCGCCGCCAGTTCGCCGATCTTCGCCGCGTCGCCGCCCGCCACCTCGTACGCGCCGTCCTCCACCGGCTCCGCCGTGACCGCCGCACCGGCGAGGGCGTCCAGCAGCGCCTCGGGCTGCGGCGTTCGGATCCGCACGGCGGAGCGCGAGTTGCGGTCGATGAACTCCGTCATCGGCAGGTCGGCCAGCAGCCGGCCCCGCCCGATGACGACCAGGTGGTCGGCGGTGAGCGCCATCTCGCTCATCAGGTGGGAGGAGACGAAGACGGTGCGGCCCTCGGCGGCCAGCCGCTTCATCAGGTTGCGCACCCAGAGGATCCCCTCCGGGTCCAGCCCGTTGACCGGCTCGTCGAACATGAGGATCCGCGGGTCGCCCAGCAGGGCGGCGGCGATGCCGAGGCGCTGCCCCATGCCCAGCGAGAACCCGCCCGACCGCTTGTCCGCCACCTCCGACAGGCCCACCATCGCCAGCACCTCGTCGACCCGGCGGACGGGGACGCGGTTGCTCTGCGCCAGCCACAGCAGGTGGTTGCGGGCGCTGCGCCCGGGGTGGAGCGCCTTCGCCTCCAGCAGCGCCCCGATGTACTTCACCGGCTCGCGCAGCTGCGCGTAGTGCCTGCCGTCGATGAGGACCCGGCCGGAGGTCGGCCGGTCCAGGTCGAGGATCATGCGCATCGTCGTGGACTTGCCCGCGCCGTTGGGGCCGAGGAAGCCCGTCACCACGCCGGGCGGGATGGCGAAGCTCAGCCGGTCCACCGCCAGCTTGTCCCCGTAGCGCTTGGTCAGCTCGTGCAGCTCGATCATCGGTGCTCGCTCCCTGACGGGCGTCGGCGGCCGTGGCACCCCACGCGCTGTCAGACTACGCCGCTACGGTGGGGGCATGAGCGAACCGCAGCACGTCCGCGAGTCCGGCACCGGCACCCCGCTCGTGCTGCTGCACGCCTTCCCCCTGTCGTCCCGGATGTGGGAGCGCCAGCTCGCCGTGCTGCCCGGCCCGGACGGCACGGCGGCCCGGGTCCTCGCCCCCGACCTGCGCGGCTTCGGCGCCGCCCCGCAGAGCGGCGAGGCGCCCTCGCTGGACGTGCTCGCCGACGACGTCGCCCGGCTGCTGGACCGGTCCGGCGTCGGACGGGCGGTGGTCGGCGGCCTGTCCATGGGCGGGTACGTCGCCCTGGCCTTCGCCCGCCGCCACGGCGACCGGCTCGCCGGGCTGCTGCTCGCCGACACCAAGGCCGACCCCGACACCGGGGAGGCCCGTGCCAACCGGGAGCGGATCGCCCGCGCCGTCCTGGCCCGCGACAGCGTCCGGCTGCTGGTGGACGAGCAGCTCCCGCAGCCCCAGCTCTCCGCCACCACCGTCCGGGAGCGGCCGGAGGTCGTGGACCGGGTCCGCGCGCTGATGTCCGAGGCCGCGCCCGCGGCGGTCGCCTGGGCGCAGCGGGCGATGGCCGCCCGGCCCGGCAGCCGCGACGTGCTGCCCGCGGTCTCCGTGCCGGCGCTGGTGGTGGTCGGCGAGGAGGACGCCATCACGCCCGTGGGCGACGCCCGGGCGATGGCCGGGGCCCTGCCCGACGCGGAGCTGCGGATCGTCCCCGGGGCGGGGCACCTCACCCCGCTGGAAGCCCCCGACGCCTTCGACGACGCCGTGCGCGCGCTGCTGGCCCGCGTCACCGCGGCGGACCGCCCGTAGCCCCTCGTAGCCCCCCGGCAGGCCGCACCTGCAGCCCCCGGCCCGTGGACCCCGCCCGCGGACCCGGCCTGCGGCCCCCCCCGCACCCCCGGCAGCCCCCTTCAGGCCCCGCCCGCGGAGGCGCCGACCGCCCGGACCGCTCCCGCCCCCGCTCCGCCCCGCATCTTCCCCGGACGCAGGTGATCCCCGGCCGCGGGGCGGCCGGGGATCACCTCAGGAACCGACCCCGGGTCAGCGGCTCTGCTGCGCCGGGACGCTGCGGCCCAGGTCGTCGTCGCTGCTGCCGGCCGCGGCCACCGCGGCACCGGTCAGCGTCGCCAGCATCTCGCGGACATTGGTGAGCTGGGCGTTGATGGAGTCGCGGCGGTTGGTCAGCGCCGCCAGCTCACGCTCGGACTCGCTGCGGATGCGGTCGGCCTTGGCGTTGGCGTCCGCCACGATGTCCTCGGACTGCCGCTGCGCGGTCTCCACCGTCTGGCGGGCCCGGCGCTCGGCGTCGGTCCGCAGCTTCTCCGCCTCCAGGCGGAGCTGCTCGGCGCGGTGCTCGATCTCCGCCAGCCGCTTCTCCGCCTTGGCCTGGCGGGCCGCCAGGTCGCGCTCGGACTGCTCGCGCCGCTTCGCCAGGTTGGTCTCGAAGTCGGCCGCGGCCTGGGCGGCCTTGGCGCGGGTCTCCTCGAAGAGGGCGTCCGCCTCCTCGCGCTTGTTCTGCGCGTCCTTGGTGGCCTCGGCCCGCAGCTGGGCGGCGTCGGAGTCGGCCTTGTCGACGATGCGCCGGCCCTCCTCCTCGGCCTTCGCCTTGCGGTCCTTCGCGTAGGCCTCGGCCTCCGAGCGGACCTGCTGCGCCGCGGCCTCGGCCAGCTCGCGGTGCTGCTCGGCGGCCCGGTGCGCCTCGTCCCGCAGGTCCTTGGCCTCCTCCTCGGCCAGCCGCAGGATCTTCTCCACGCGCGCGCCGAGGCCGGCGTACGAGGGCTCGGCGTCGGTGACGGCCGCCTGCGCGTTCTGCGTCTCGAGGTGCAGCTCCTCGATGCGCTTCTCCAGGGCCGTGATGCGCGAGAGGGCACTGTCCCGGTCGCTGACCAGCTTGGTGATGCGCTCGTCGACCTGGGCGCGCTCGTACCCGCGGCGCACGACGTCGAAGCCGTGCGGAGAGTGAGTGTCGCTCATGGGGATGGGGTTCCTGTCGTAAGACCGGTGAGGTGATAGGGGGAATCCTGGCACGAATCCGGAGTGTCATCGAGCGGAAGCCGGGGGTTGGTGCACAATGTCCGCTCAATCGGGTGGTGGGCCGTCGGCCCGCTTTCCACCCGGTCGTGCGGAGCCGACCCCGGCCCCTGCCCTGGCGCCCCCGTCGCGGCCTCCGGGGCCGCCGCCCGCCTTGCCCGTACCGCTTCCCCCGCTGGTCCCCCCGCTGCGCTGACCGGCAGCTGGCGGGGCCTCGAAGGCCTCCAGCGCCGACAGCACGTCCTGGACGCGCGCGATCTCGGTGTTGATGTCCTTGCGGCGCCGCACCAGCTCGTCCAGCTCGCGCTTCCCCGCCTGCGTGGTGCGGTCGGCCTCCCCGCGGGCCTCCGCCACGATCCGCTCCGCCTCCTCGCGCGCGAGGCGCAGCTCCTCCTCGGCCTTCTCCCCGGCCTCCCGCAGCCGCTCCTCGACCTCGGCCGCCGCCTTCTCCAGCCGCTCCTCCGCCTCCCCCTGGGCGGCGGAGAGCCGCTCGTCGGCCTCGGTGCGGCGCCGCTCGGCCTCCGCCTCGGAGTCGGCGAGCTTCTGCTCGGCCTCCTTCAGCAGGGCCTCCGCCTTGCGCACGGCGGCGATGCGGACCTTGCTGGCCTCCGCGGACGCCTCGGAGTTCAGCTCCGACGCCCGCTCCTCCGCGGCGGCGACCAGCGCGGCGGCCCGCTCCTCGGCCTCCGCCACGGTCTCCACCGCCTGCTCCTCGGCCTCGGTGAGCTGCTCCTGAGCCGCCCTCACCAGCTTGTCGACCCGCTCGCCGGCCGACCGCAGCGCCTCCGCGGCCTCCTTGCGGGCCCGCTCGTGCAGCTCCTCGACCTCCGCGTGCGTCCGGTCGCGCAGCTCCTCGGCCCGCTCCCGGATCGCCGTGGAGTCCCGGCGGACCTCCGCGAGCAGCGCGTCGGCGTCCGCCCTGGCGCGCTCCACCGCGCTGCGGCCCTCGGCGGCGCCCTCGGCGACCAGCCGGTCGGCCTCCTTGCGGGCGGCCGCCACCATGGCGTCCGCCTGCTCCTCGGCGGCGGCGGTGGTCGCCAGCGCGGCCGTCTGGGCCTCCCCGGTCAGCGCCTCGGCCTCCGCCCGCGCCTGTGCGACCAGGGACTCCGCCCGCTCCTCCGCCTCGGCGAGGGTCCGGGCCGCCGCGGCCCGGGTGGCGACGGCGTACTCGTCGGCCTCGGACCGCGCGGCGGCCGCCAGCTCCTCGGCCTCGGCCAGCAGCCGCGTGGCGTCCGCATCGGCCGCGGCCCGCTGGTCGCGGCCGTACGCCTCGGCGGACCGCCGGTCCGCGTCGGCCTCCGCCCGCACCCGGGCGGCGTAGCCGTCGGCCTCGGCGTGCAGCCGGGAGGCGGCCTCCGCGGCCTCCTCGCGGACCCGCTCCGCCTCGGCGCCGACCCGCGACCGCAGCTCGGCGACCTCCCGGGCGGCAGCCTCCCGCAGCTCCGCGGTCTCCCGCCCGGCCGCGGTCCGCACCTCGGCGGACTCCCGCTCGGCGTCCGCCCGCAGCTGGGCCGTCTGGCGCTCCGCCGCCTCGTACAGGCCCGCCACCGACTGGCGCACCTGGGCGGCCTCGTCCTCGGCGGCGGCCACCAGCTCGGCGGCGCGCCGCTCGGCCTCGCCGAGGGTGCGGGCGGCCTCGCTCCGGGCCCCCTCCAGCCGCTCGGCGGCCTCGGCGGAGAGCCGCGCCGCCTCCTCGCGGGCCGCGATGCGCTCCTGCTCCGCCTCGGCGGCCAGCGCGGCGGCCCGCGCCTCGGCCTCCGCCATCAGCTCGGCGCCCAGCTGCTCCGCGGTCTCCTGCGCCTGGCGGGCCTCCTCGCGCAGCCGGGCGGTCTCCACCTCGGCGTCCGCCCGCAGCCGCTCGGACTCCTCCCGGGCACCGGCCCGCAGCTCCTCGGCCTCGGCCTGGGCGTCGGCCCGCAGCCGGACCGCCTCGCCCTCGGCGTCGGCCCGCGAGGCGGCCACCTCGGCGGCCACACGGCCCCGCAGCTCCTCCGCCTCGGCGGCGGCCGCCGCCCGGACCTCCTCGGCCTCCCGGGCCGTCCGCTCCGCCAGCTCCGCCGCCGCCTGCTCCGCCTCGCGGGCGGCCTGCTCGGCGGCCGCCAGCAGCGCCGCGGTCTCGGCCTGCTCGCGCTGCAGCCCCTCCGAGGCGGCCTCCCGCTCCCGGGCGGCCTCCTCGCGCAGGGCCGCGGCGTAGGCCTCGGCCTCCTCGCGCTGCGTCCGCACCACGGAGTCCGTCTCGGCCCGCAGCGCCCGCGCCTCCGCGTCCGCCTCGGCGCGGACCCGGGCGGAGAACTCCTCGGCCTCCCGGCGCACCGTCTCCGCGTGCTCCGCGGCCTGCCGCGCCAGCCGCTCGGCCTCCTGGCCGGCGGCCTCCCGCTCCTGGTCGCGCAGCCGCTCGGCCTCGGCGGTGATCTTCTCGGCCTCGTCGCGGGCCCGCGCCAGCACCTGCTCGGCGCGGCCCTGGACCTCCGCCGCCCGCTCCTTGGCCTGCTCGCGCAGCCGCTCCACCTCGCCGGCGGCGCCGGCCCGCAGGTCGTCGGCGTCGGCCTTGGCCCGGGTCAGCAGCTCCTCGGCGCTGCGGGCGGACTCCTCGATCTGCACCACGGCCTGGCGCCGGGCCTCGCTGCGGGCCCGCTCGGCCTCCGCGGCGGCCTCGGCCCGCAGCTGCTCGGCCTCGGCGCGGAACCGGGCCGCCTCGTCCTGCATGTCCTGGATGCGGGCGCGGATGTCCGCGGTCTCGCCCAGGACGGCGCTCTGCGCCTGCTCGGCGGCGGCCTCCGCCTCGGCGCGGAGCCGCTCCACCTCCGCCTTGGCCTCGGCCCGGATCCGCTCCGCCTCGGCGGCGGCCTCCGCCCGGGTCTCCTCGGCCGCGACGGTGGCGCGGGCCACCACGTCCTCGGCGGTGCGGGCGGCCTTGGCCAGGTGCACCGTGGCGTCCTTGGCGCCCTCGCTGCGGCCCTGCTCCAGGGCCTCGGCCCGCAGCGCCTCCGCGGTGGCCTCGGCCTCGGCGCGGAGCCGCTCCGCCTCCGCCTCCGCGGCCGCCCTGGCCTCGGCGGCCTCGGCCTTGATGCGGTCCGCCTCCCTGGTGGCGTTGGCCACCATGCGGGCGATCTCGGCCTTCGCGGTCGCGGTCCGCTGCTCGCTGGCGGCCTCGGTGTCGGCCACCCGGCGCTCGGCGGCGGCCTCGGCGTCCGCCTGCAGCTGCTCGGCGGACCGCTCGGCCTCGGCGCGCAGCTCGGCGGCCTCGCGGCGGGCCCGCTCCGCCTCGGCGGCGGCCTCCGCCCGCAGCCGCTCCACCTCGGCCCGGGACCGGGCCAGGGCCTGCTCGGCGGCGGCCTCCGCCTCGGCGGCCTCGCGCTTGAGCCGCGCGATCTCGTCCTGGGCGGCGGCCAGGCGGCCCTCCGCCTCGCTGGCGGCGCTGCCGCGCAGCCGCTCGGCCTGCGAGGCGGCCTCCTGGGCCTGCTCGGCGGCGGCCTTCAGCAGCCGCTCGGCCTGCTCCTGGGCGCGCTGAAGGGCGCGCTCCGCCTCGGCGCGGGTCGACTCGACGTCGGCGGCGGTCTGGGCGCGGGCCTGGTCGGCGATGGCGGCCGCCTCGGCACGGGCGGCGGCCAGCAGCCGCTCCGCCTCCAGCCGGGACTCCTGGAGGAGCCGCTGGGACTCCTGCTCCGTGCCGGCGCGGGCCTGCTCGGCCCAGTTGACGTTCTCGCTGACGTGCCGTTCGGCGTTGCGCCGCAGCTCCGCCAGCTCCTCCTCCAGGCGCTGCCGGCGGGCACGGGCCTCGGCCTGCATCTCGGCGTCCAGCCGGGCGCTGCGCTCGGCGGCCTCGGCCATCAGGCGCTGGGTGGCCGCCTGGGACTCGCGCAGCTGCCGCTCGGCGTCCGCCCGCAGCTGCTGGGCCTGCATCTCCGCGGTGCGCAGCAGCTGCTCGGCCTGCCCGGTGACGGAGTCGAAGGCGCGCGGCTGGGCGAGCTGCCGACGGGACTCGTGCAGCTTGGCCCTGAGGACCTCCACCTGGTAGCCGAGGTCCTCGGCATGCTCGACGGCCTTGTCCCGCTCCGTCCGAAGCCGGTCCATCTCGGCCTCGAACTTGGAGAGGTGATCGTCAACCTCGTAGCGGTCGTAGCCCCGCACTCCGCGGTCCCATCCATCTCCTGGTCGCGTCCTCGACCCGCGCGGGACAACCGGATCCCCTGCCCTGACTGGGATCGGTCCCGACGGACCCTTGCACCCGCGGCCGGTGGACGGCACCCCGGGGACGAGGGCCCTCCGCCACGGACGGAGCCGTCCGGCCGGTGGGCGGCCGTCCTGCGCCGCTCCGCCGTCCGGGTGAACTCCTCGGCGAAACTGTTGCCTTACCGGAGCATGGTGACAGATTCCGGCGCGACCTTCACCGGCCCGCTGCCGCCGCCCCTCCGGTCCGGCCGTCCCGGCGGCTCCGCCGCCGGGCACCGTCCGCCGCCCGCACGCTGCTGCCCTGCTCGTCCCCTTCGTCCGCGTGCCTGCCGGCCTGCCGGCCTGCGTCCCAGCGGCCCGTCCTCCACGGGCTTGGGCGCACCCGGGCATTGTAGTCGTGCCGCGGGGGCCCCCACCGGCCACCTCCGGCTTTTTCCCTGGTTACCGGCGGGTTCCGCAGCTTCTGCGGTGTCCGGCCCGGCGGGTGGGGGCCTCCCGTGGAGGTCCGGCGAAGGATTCGTGGGGTCCGGCGCTCAGTGGCCGCCGGTCCCCCCGTGGGCCTTCGCCGAGGTCACCAGCTCGGTGAGGACGCCGCCGCAGTCCTTGGGGTGGAGGAAGGTGATGCGGGACCCCATGGAGCCCGTCCGCGGCTCGTCGTACAGCACCCGCACGCCCTTGGCGCGGACGTCCGCGGCGTCGGCGTCCACGTCCGCGGTGCCGAAGGCGATGTGGTGGACCCCCTCGCCGTTCTTCGCCAGCCACTTGGCGACGGTGGAGTCCTCGCGGGTGGGCTCCAGCAGCTGGAGGTAGGAGGCGCCGCCGTCGTCGGTGCCGTTGATGCGCAGCATCGCCTCGCGCACCCCCTGCTCCTCGTTGACCTCGCTGTGGAAGACCTCGAAGCCGTAGGTGGAGCGGTAGAACTCCACCGTCCGGTCGAGGTCGAAGCAGGCGATGCCGATGTGGTCGATGCGGGTGAGCAAGGCGGCCTCCTGAGGGTGGGGCCGGGGCCCGGGAAGCGGGCCGGCCGGGGCGGGTGCGGACCGGCGGGCCGGGACCGCACGGTCACCAGTCCAGCGCATCCGGCGGCGGGGCGGCCAGTGGGGCGCCCTGCGAGTCTGCTCACACCCCGTGCGGGACGGATCACCCCGGGTGCCCCCATAGCGGACGCGCCGCCGCGCCGGGACCCGGTCGGCCGGGCGGGCGAAACCGGCCCGCGACGTGCCCGTGATCACACCCCGGCTGCGGTGACGGCGGGGATACGGCTCAGTACATTGGGCGAAAACCCTCACCCGGGCCCCGCCCGCCCGGCCGCCGCGGCCGCCCGGCCCGCCGGGACGGCCGGTGCCCGCCGCGCCGGGGCCCGTGGCCATGACGTGCGAAGGGGCTCGTTCCATGACCGGATCCGCAGGCACCACCTCTGTCATCGTCGCAGGTGCGCGCACCCCGATGGGCCGTCTGCTCGGCTCCCTCAAGTCCTTCTCCGGCGCGGACCTCGGCGGCTTCGCCATCAAGGCGGCCCTGGAGCGGGCCGGCATCACCGGCGGGCAGGTCCAGTACGTGATCATGGGCCAGGTGCTCCAGGCCGGCGCCGGCCAGATCCCCGCGCGCCAGGCCGCCGTCAAGGCGGGCATCCCGATGAACGTGCCCGCCCTGACCGTCAACAAGGTCTGCCTCTCCGGTCTGGACGCCATCGCCCTGGCCGACCAGCTGATCCGGGCCGGCGAGTTCGACGTCGTCGTGGCCGGCGGCCAGGAGTCGATGACCAACGCCCCGCACCTGCTGCCGAAGTCCCGCGAGGGCTACAAGTACGGCGCCGTGCAGATGCTCGACGCGATGGCGCACGACGGCCTCACCGACGCCTTCGAGAACATCGCCATGGGCGAGTCCACCGAGAAGCACAACACCCGGCTGGGCATCGGCCGCGCCGAGCAGGACGAGATCGCCGCCCTCTCCCACCAGCGCGCCGCCGCCGCCCAGAAGAACGGCCTCTTCGACGCCGAGATCGCCCCCGTGGAGATCCCGCAGCGCAAGGGCGACCCGGTGCTCTTCTCCCAGGACGAGGGCATCCGCCCCGAGACCACCGCGGAGTCGCTGGGCCGGCTGCGCCCCGCCTTCAGCAAGGACGGCACCATCACCGCCGGCACCTCCTCGCAGATCTCCGACGGCGCCGCCGCGGTGGTCGTGATGAGCAGGGTGAAGGCCGAGGAGCTGGGCCTGTCCTGGATCGCCGAGATCGGCGCCCACGGCAACGTCGCCGGCCCCGACAACTCCCTCCAGTCGCAGCCGTCCAACGCGATCGCCCACGCGCTCGCCAAGGAGGGCCTGACCGTCGCCGACCTCGACCTGATCGAGATCAACGAGGCCTTCGCCGCGGTCGCCGTGCAGTCCATGAAGGACCTGGGCGTCACCCCCGAGAAGGTCAACGTCAACGGCGGCGCCATCGCGCTCGGCCACCCGATCGGCATGTCCGGCGCCCGCATCGTGCTGCACCTGGCGCTGGAGCTGCAGCGCCGCGGCGGCGGCGTCGGCGCGGCCGCCCTCTGCGGCGGCGGCGGCCAGGGCGACGCCCTGGTCCTCCGGGTGCCGAGGGCCTGACCGCGCGGCGGCGCCCCGGGACCGACGGTCCCGGGGCGCCGCCCGCCCCAGGGGCCGGTCCACGGTCCGACGTACGGTCGGGGGTGCACGCGGGTACGGTCCCGCATGCGCCCCCTCGCCGCCGACTGCCGGGAGAGATGACCTTCATGATCGATGTGCCGACGCTGGTGGAGCAGGCGCGGCAGGGCCGCCCGCGGGCGGTGGCCCGGCTGATCTCCCTGGTGGAGAACGCCGCGCCGCAGCTGCGGGAGGCGATGGCGGCGCTCGCGCCGCACACCGGCCGCGCGTACACGGTGGGGCTGACCGGCTCCCCGGGCGTGGGCAAGTCCACCTCCACCTCCGCGCTGGTCGCCGCCTACCGCCGGCGCGGCAAGCGGGTCGGCGTGCTGGCGGTGGACCCGTCCTCGCCGTTCTCCGGCGGGGCGCTGCTCGGCGACCGGGTGCGCATGCAGGAGCACGCCACCGACCCCGAGGTCTACATCCGCTCCATGGCCACCCGCGGCCACCTCGGCGGCCTGTCCTGGGCCGCCCCGCAGGCGCTGCGGGTGCTGGACGCGGCCGGCTGCGACGTGGTCCTGGTGGAGACGGTCGGCGTCGGCCAGTCCGAGGTGGAGGTCGCCGCCCAGGCCGACACGACCGTGGTGCTGCTGGCGCCCGGCATGGGCGACGGCATCCAGGCCGCGAAGGCGGGCATCCTGGAGATCGGCGACGTCTTCGTGGTCAACAAGGCGGACCGGGACGGCGCCGACGCGACCGCCCGCGAGCTGAACCACATGCTGGGCCTGGGGGAGTCCCGCGCGCCCGGCGACTGGCGGCCGCCGATCGTCAAGACGGTCGCGGCGCGCGGCGAGGGCGTGGACGAGGTCGTCGAGGCGCTGGAGAAGCACCGCGCCTGGATGGAGGAGCACGGCGAGCTGGCGGCCCGCCGCCGGCGCCGGGCGGCCGACGAGGTCGAGGCGATCGCGGTGGCGGCGCTGCGCAGCCGGATGGGCGACCTGCACGGCGACCGGCGGCTGGACGCGCTGGCCGAGCGGGTCGCGGCGGGCACGCTGGACCCGTACGCGGCCGCCGACGGCCTGGTCGACGGCCTCACCGGGGCCTGACCCGCCCGGGCGCCCGCGGTCGGCGCGGGCGCCTGCGGGCCGGTGGGCGGGATGCGGTGCGGCGGGCGGCTCAGCCGCGGCCGCGCAGCGACCTCAGGTGCTCGGCGACGGGGGCCAGCGCCTCGTAGAGGGCGGCGACCTGGTCCTCGTCGAACCGGTCGATGAAGTGGTGGCGGACGCTGCGGACGTGGTCCGGGGCCACCTTCTGCAGCGTCTCCCAGCCCTTGTCGGTCAGCACCGCGTACAGGCCGCGGCGGTCGCCCGGGCATCCCTCCCGGACGACCAGGCCGTCCTTCTCCATCCGGGTGACCTGGTGGGAGAGGCGGCTCTTGGACTGCAGGGTGGCGGTGGCCAGGTCGGTCATCCGCATCCGCCGCTTGGGCTCCTCCGAGAGCACCACGAGGATCTCGTAGTCGTTCATCGCCAGGCCGTGCGGCTGGAGCTCCCGGCCCAGCTGGTGCTCCAGCAGCCTGCTCACGTCGAGGTGGGCGCGCCACAGCTGCTGCTCCCGCACGGAGAGCCAGGGGGCCCTGCCCTCGGCGTCGGGGGCGGCGGGGTCCTGGGAGGCGGTGTCGGCGTCCATGGGGACATGATACCCAAGGTTGTTTAACTTTGTACGAAAAGTGGGGCCCGCCTGTGACGGACCCCACTCCCGGCCGTGTCCCGGCCGGCCGTGTCACAGGCCGAAGCGGCGCCCCAGGTCCCCCAGGTTGCCCAGCCCCGGGATGTTCACGTTGGGCAGCTGCTGCCCGCCGTACTGCTGCGGGGTGTGGGAGGGCGCGCCCGCGCCCGGGATGCCCGCCTCGTTCGGCACGTGCCCGGTGTTGATCTCCGCCATCAGCTTCTCCGACGACTGCAGCAGCACCTGGCCCGCGCCGATGAACTCGAACTGGTGCTCCTCGCCGGAGACCCCGCCGAGCCCGGTCAGCTGCCGGATGCCGCCCAGCACGCCCCGCATGTAGCTGTGGTCGTAGTGGTGGCACGGCGACGGACAGTCCGCCCAGCCCACCAGGGCCTGCGGGTCCACCCGGACCGGCGGCTCCACGAAGTGCACCGGCCCGTTGGACGCCGCCACGAACTTGCCCGTGCCGATCAGGGTGAGGAACCCCGGGATGATCGACTGCTTCAGCGACAGGCTCGGGTCGAACGCCAGCAGGTTGCCCGAGCGGACGGTGAGGTTGCCGTTCTCCAGGTCGTAGGAGTTCAGGTCGAACGCCCGGTCGGCCAGAATCATCCTCCCCTGGCCCTCGGCCACCACCCAGTCCGCGGCGTGCAGCGGCGAGTGGAAGCTCCGCCCCACCAGCTGGTCCAGCGGGCCGTGCCCGATGCCGTGGAACTGGATGTTCCCGTAGTACGCGACCATCTTCCCCTTCTGCAGGAAGTACTGGCCGTTGAGGTCCACGGAGAAGGCGTACGGGTTGACGTTGTCGTTCACCGGCAGGGTGTGCGCGTCGTGCACCACCGGGCCGCCGGCCGCCGTCTGCGGCAGGGGCGCCTGCGGGCCGCCGTACTGCTGCGGCTGCGGGGGCGGGTAGCCCCCCTGGGGCGGCGGATAGCCCTGCTGCGGATACCCCTGCTGGGGCGGATACCCCTGCTGGGGCGGATACCCCTGCTGCTGGGGGTAGCCCTGCTGCCCGTACGGCGGCGGCTGCGGCGGGTAGGACATCAGAGCTTCTCCTCACTGGCCTGCACGTACACCGCTCCGTGGCCGGACAGCTCCAGCTGGAACGCCTCGCCCGAGCCGCGCCCCATCATGTCGCGCCAGCCCAGCGCCGTGGACAGCTTGTTCTGCACCTGGCCCCGGTGCGCCACGTACGCCTGCGGGTCGACGTGGACCGGCTGCTGGGGCGTGATCGGCAGCTCGATGACGCCGCCGTGGGCCATCACCGCCACCGAGCCCTGGCCGCTCAGCTGGGTGGTGAACAGGCCCTGCCCGGTCACCTGGCCGCGCACCATGCCCATCACGCCGCCCTGCGAGCCCATGAACATCGTCGACTGCTGCAGCGTGCCGTCGAAGGCGAGCAGCCGGTCGGCCTCCACGTAGAGGGTGTCGCCGGCCAGGTCGATCACGTGGACGTTGTGGCCCCCGTGCCCGAACATCACCCTGCCCTGCCCCTCGACCGTCATGAGCGGGGTGTCCTCGTTGGCCACCCGGCGGCCGATCATCGACATCAGGCCGCCCTGGCCGCCCGCCATGTTGGGCGTGAAGGTGACCTGGCCGCTGTAGGCGAGCATCGCGCCGCGCTGGCTGAACACCTTCTGGCCGGGGAGGACCTGCGCCTCGACCATCTTGCCGTTGATCTTCGTGAACGGCATCAGACGTCACCGCCGACCGTCACGCGCTCCGACGGCTGCACGTACACCAGCCCGTCGCCGACGAACTCGATCTGCATCGCCTCGCCGCCCCCCTCGCCGAAGAAGGTGCTGAAGCCCGCACCCGACCTGAAGTTCCGGTTGAGGTTGCCGGTGTGCGCGATGTACGCCCCCGGGTCGACCCGCAGCGGCATCCCCTGCGAGACCCGCAGGATGATCGCCGGGCCGTCCGACATCACCGCCGCCCAGCCGTGGCCCTCCACCTTGGTGGTGAACAGCCCGTTGCCGGAGGCCGCGCCGTGCAGTCCGGTGAACGACGTGCCGGTGTGCAGCGTCGCCTCCGTGCAGAGCAGGTTGTCGGCCTCGACGAAGAGCGCCTCCCCGTTCAGCCGCACCAGGTTCACCTCGGTGGCGCGCTCCGCGAAGTAGCAGGTCCCCTGCCCCTTGACCTCCATCACCACCATCTGCTCGCCGGTCAGGCGGCGCGCGACCATGCCGCGCAGTCCCTCACCGCCGCCGGAGAGCTTCTTGAAGTTCATCTGGCCGGTGTACGCGACCATGGACCCGTTCCGGGCCTTCACGGCGTCGCCCGTCATGTCGACGGCGAGCACCTTGGACCCCTGCAGTCGAAACTGTGCCACGGGCGACAAGGTAGCCCGCATCCGGCCGATCGGGCGAGGGGCGCGCGCCGCACCGGTACCGATCCGGGATATGTCCCGGACCGCCCGGGCGCGGCGCGCGGCCGGCGGTCAGCCGGCCGCCGGGCCCCCCGACGCGCCGGCGGGGTGCGTCCCGGCGGCCTCCTCGACCTCCAGCAGCGACGCCGAGTGCCGCTCGGCCTCGAACGCCGCCCGGCCGCCGCGCAGCCCGAACAGCCGCTTGGAGAGCGCGATCCACAGCACCGCCAGGACGTTGACGACGAGGGTGGCGATCTTCAGCCAGCTGACCCGCTCGGTGAGCTCGTAGACCTCCAGCGGCAGGAAGGCCGCGGTGGCCACCACCGTCAGGTACTCCGCCCAGCGCCTCGCCATCCACAGGCCGACGCCCTCGACGATCTCGACCAGGGCGTAGACGAGCAGCGCCCCCGCCACGACCAGCAGGGTGGAGTGCTCGTACTCGAAGGTCTTCCGGATGGTGTCCACGACGGGGGAGTGGTCGATGTCGTAGTGGAAGTGGTCCGCCACCGGACGCAGGACGGTGAGGTCCTCGTCGAAGAGCCGGTGCACCGCGTCCCGGCTGTTGGAGAACCGCCACACCGCCCAGGCGGCCAGCACGATGAAGACGCCGCGCACGGCCCGCTCCACGGCCAGGAACCGCAGGATGAACAGGTCCCGCAGCGCCTTGCCGCGCGGCACCAGCGGCGCCTCCCCGGCCGGGCCCGAGCCGTGCGGCTCGCCCAGCGCGAAGTCGCCGCAGCGCAGGCAGCGCCAGGCGTCGCCGACGGCGGTCACCGCGTGCAGCCGCTCGCGCAGCTCCTGCTCGACCGGCGCGTAGGTGATGTGGCCGCGGCGTGCGCAGGTCCGCCGGTCCCAGTCCAGTGCCATCGTCGTCCGCTCCCCGTTCCGCTGCGGGCCGGGTGGTCGGCCCGCGCCGCACGGCCGAGGATAGGCGCCGCCGCGGACGCCGGACCAGGCGCTTCCCCGGGGCGGGGGGTTCTGCGGCGCGGCTGTGACGCGGCTGTGACGTCGCTCGCAGCGGACGCCCCGGGCGGGGCGGGCGGGCCGGACGCGGTGATAATGGACGGGAGCTTGTGCGTCCGTTCACAAGCAGTGCCGTCCACCCTGTGAGGTCAGCCGCCGTGCCCACCCCCGCTGCCGCCCCGAACGCCCCCGACCGGAACGCCCCTGCCACCGCGGACGGCACCCCCGCACCCGCCGGGAGCAGCGCCGTCCACCGCCTGCGCCTCGTCTCCGCCCCCGAGGCGGTCTCCTTCCTCGTCCTGCTGGTCTGCGCCGTACTCAAGCGCACCACCGAGTTCAACGCGGTCCCGGTGATGGGCCCCGTGCACGGCTTCCTCTTCGTCCTCTACGTGCTCTTCCTCCTCGACGCCTGGAAGAAGCAGGGGTGGAGCCTGCGCCGCGCCGCCGTGATGTTCGTGCTCTCGGTGCTGCCGGCCGGCGGCTTCTTCGCCGAGCGGATGCTGGCCCGCGAGGAGCGCGAGGGCCTCGCCCCGGCGGGTGCGGCCGGGGGCGCCGCGGAGAGGGCGGCCGCCTGATGATCGTCGCCTTCTCGGTCACCCCGCTGGGCGTGGGGGAGGACGTCGGCGCGTACGTCGCCGAGGCGGTCCGGGTCGTCCGCGAGTCCGGCCTGCCCCACCGCACCGACGCGATGTTCACCTCCGTCGAGGGGGAGTGGGACGAGGTGATGGCCGTGGTCAAGCAGGCCGTGGACGCCGTCGCCGCCCGCGCGCCCCGGGTCAGCGTGGTGCTCAAGGCGGACGTCCGCCCGGGGGTCGTCGACGGCCTCACCGCCAAGGTCGACACCGTCGAGCGGCATCTCGCCGAGTCGTGAGGGCGGGTCCCGGCGGCAGGCCCCGAGGACGGGGCCTGCGGACGGGGCCTGCGGACGGGGCCCGAGGGCGGGGCCTGAGGGCGCGCTGCCACGGCGCGGCCGTGCAGGAGCCAGCCCCCCGCACGCCGGAGGGCCGGCCGGCTCCCGTGGTCGCGGGAGCCGGCCGGCCCTCCTGGAGAAACGTTCCTCCTGGCGTCGCGTCAGTTGACGTTCACGGCCGTCCAGGTCGCGGCGACCGCGTTGTACTCCGCGCTGCCGCTGCCGTAGAGGTCCTTGGCGGCGTTCAGCGTGGCGGTGCGGGCCGCCTTGTAGTTGGTGGTCGAGGTCATGTAGACCGTCAGCGCCCGGTACCAGATCGCGGCGGCCTTGTCGCGGCCGATGCCCGCCAGCGTGGCGCCGTTGTAGGTCGGGCTGTTGTAGCCGACGCCGTTGACGGTCTTGGCGCCGCTGCCCTCGGACAGCAGGTAGAAGAAGTGGTTGGCGACGCCCGAGGAGTAGTGGACGTCCAGGCTGCCGACGCCGGAGGACCAGTAGTCCGCCGACGCGCCGTCCCTGGAGGGCTTGTCCATGTAGCGCAGCGGCGTGCCGTTGCCGTTGAGGTCGATCAGCTCGCCGATCAGGTAGTCCGGCTTGTCGGTGGTGAGGTTCGCGGAGAACTCCACCATGGTGCCGAAGATGTCGGAGGTGGCCTCGTTGAGGCCGCCCGACTCACCGGAGTAGGCGAGGTTCGCGGTGCGGCTGGTGACGCCGTGGCTCATCTCGTGGCCCGAGACGTCCAGCTCGGTCAGCGGGTGGGTGTTGCCCGACCCGTCGCCGTACGTCATGCAGAAGCAGGAGTCGCTCCAGAAGGCGTTGACGTAGTTGCGGCCGTAGTGGACGCGGCTGTAGGCGCCCTTGCCGTCGTTGGCTATGCCGTTCCGGCCGAAGGTGTTCTTGTAGTAGTCCCAGGTGGCGGCCGCGCCGAACTGGGCGTCCACGGCGGCGGACTGGCCGTTGGAGACGGTGCCGTCGCCCCACGCGTTGTCCGCGTCGGTGTAGAGGGTGCCGGCGCCGTTGGTCCTGTTGGCCAGGTTGGTCGTGTACTGGCCGCCACGGGCGGCGTCCTTCAGCTGGTACGTCCCGCTGGCGAGCGTGGTCTCCAGGGGCACCGAGCCGACGAAGACGCCCCTGCCGCTGCCGGCGACGGTCTGGACCGCCTCGTGCCGGGAGAGGACGGCGCCCGAGGCGGCGTCGGTGACGACGTGCTGCTCGCTGGGGGTGCCGTCGGCGCGGGTGCCGGTGACGACGGTCTCGTAGGCCAGGCGGGGGGTGCCGGAGGCGGCCCAGACGACCAGCTTCGGGGCGGCCGCGGCGCCGACCGACCTCAGCGGGGACGCGTCCTTGTCGGAGGTGTCGCCCACCAGCGACCTCACCGCGCTCGACGCCTTGCCCGCGGCCTTGGCCGGGGCGAGGGCCGGGGTGAGGCTCTTCAGGGCGATCCGCTTCGGGACGGCGCGGTCGACCGACTTCACGGCGCCGCCGGCGGCCTGGTGGACGACCAGGTCGCCGCCGAGCACCGGCAGGCCGCCGTAGGTGCGGTCGTAGCGCACGTGGCGGGTGCCGTCGGCGTCCACCACGACGTCCTTGACGACCAGCTTCTCCTGGCTGCCGAGGGCCAGCGTCCGGGCCAGGGCGGGGGCCTGGGTGCGGGCCAGCTCCACCGCTGCGGCGCGCTGGGCGGAGGCGGCCGGCGCGGCGGACGCGCCGACGGCGGCGTTGGCCGTTCCGGTGCCCGCCTGGATGCCCACGACGAGCATGGTGGAGGCGGAGAGGAGGGCTCCGGCGGTCAGCTTTCGCTTCACTGTGTTCCCTTTCGGTACCACCGCGTGTGCGCGGTCGCGCGTCGCTCCGGGGGCGTCGGGTGTGCGCCTTCGAGGGCGGAGCGGGCGCGGACGTGCAGCTCCGTGCGGTTTCACGGCGCTCGCGGTGGGTGGACGCGGGCGCCGTACGGGGCTGACCGGAAGCATGACAATTGAATAAGTGAAATGACAGGGTTCGATCAGTGGTTGGCGGACTTTCGCCACAACCCCGTCGCCCGCCGTTCGTCCCCCGGTCGCCCGCCCGGGGCCCGAACCGGACGAAGCGGGTGCGGACGGCCGGTTCCGCCTGCGATCGAGGGGCTGCAACCGGCCAATCCCCCGCGGAGTGCGGCCTGCCGTTGACACGCGGCGGCCCCGCGTGGTCGTCGATCATGCTGGTCCGGACCAGTCCCGCCCGCGGCGGCGCCCCGCCACCGCCCGCCCTGTGGACAGGGCCTCGGCCGCCCGCCGGACCGCCGGTACGGTGGGGACGTGCCCAAGCAGCTCAGCCTCGACTTCGACCCGATCGCCCGCGCCGACGACCTGTGGACCCGGCGCTGGGGGGCCGTGCCCTCCATGGCCGCGATCACGTCGGTCATGCGCGCCCACCAGATCCTGCTCGGCCGGGTCGACGCGGTCGTCAAGCCGTACGGGCTGACCTTCGCCCGCTACGAGGCCCTGGTGCTGCTCACCTTCAGCCGCACCGGCGAGCTCTCCCTCTCCAAGATCGGCGAGCGGCTCATGGTGCACCCCACGAGCGTCACCAACACCGTCGACCGCCTGGAGCGCGCCGGCCTGGTCTCCCGCCGCCCCAACCCCCTCGACGGCCGCGGCGTCCTCGCCGCCATCACCGACCGCGGGCGCGCGGTGGTGGAGGACGCCACCCGCGACCTCATGGCCATGGACTTCGGCCTGGACGAGTACGACGCCGACCGGTGCCGCGAGATCTTCGACCTGCTGCGGCCGCTCCGCGTCGCCGCCGGCGACTTCACCGAGCCGGAGCCGGAGCCGGAGCCGGAGTCCGAGCCCGAGCCCGCGTCCGCGTCCGAGCCCGCGTCCGGGAAGGCCGCCGCGGCGGCGAGCAGCGGCTGACCGCCCCCCCGCGGACGCCCGTCGCACGCACGGGTGCAGGGGCCGGCGGCCGGCCGTACCGGCAGGGCGCGCCCCTCCCCGGCGGCCGCCTGCCGGGCGTTCTCGGCATGCGCGCTCCGGGCCGGGGGCCGCAGCAGAGTGCGGACGGTGCGATCGACCCCTGTCCGCCCGGTCCGGGGGAGGCTGCCCGGCCGGCTCCGCGGGACCGGTGCGGGGAGAAGGCCGGCTCCCGTGTCCGGCCGGCGGCGAAGCCGCTCTGCGGGGGGCCCTCCCCGGGGGCGTGCGCGGGGTCCGCAGGGGCCGGGGTTACCCTCGGGGAGGCGGTGCCGAGTCCGGACACACCGCCCCGAACCCCTGGCATGTGAGGCGAACGCGGTGAAGTCGAACCCCCTGCTGACCTGGTACCGGGTGCTGGCCTACGCCACCGGCTGCGCGCTGCTGCTGCTGTGCGGCTTCATGGTCGCCAAGTACGGCTTCGGCGCGGGCAGGGACGCCACCCTCTACGTGGCGCAGCTGCACGGCTACCTGTACATGGCCTACTTCGTGGTGGCCTTCCTGCTGGGCATGAAGCTCAAGTGGCCGCTCGGCAAGCTGGTGCTGGTCCTGGTCGCCGGCACCGTCCCGCTGGCCTCGTTCTTCGCCGAGCGCCGGGTCGTGCGGGACGCCGCCCCGCAGGAGCGGGAGCCGCAGCCGGTCCGCGCCTGACCCCTCCGCCCGCCGCGGGCGGTTCCTCCCTCCGGGGGAGGGGCCGCCCGCGGCGCGTTTGGGCCGGAATGCGCCCGTCGACAATTACTAGGACGTCCGAGTAAATTGTGGGGACGTACTGGCAGTCGCACGGGAGCGGGGTTCACGGCATGGATGCCGAGGAGATCGAGGCCGGCCGGAGCCGCTGGCAGCAGCGGTACGACGCGGCGCGCAAGCGCGACGCCGACTTCACCACGCTCTCCGGGGACCCGGTCGAGCCCGTGTACGGGCCGCCGCCCGGGCAGCCCGTCGAGGGCTTCGAGCGGATCGGCTGGCCCGGCGAGTACCCCTTCACCCGCGGGCTGCACCCCACCGGGTACCGGGGCCGCTCCTGGACCATCCGGCAGTTCGCCGGCTTCGGCAACGCCCGGCAGACCAACGAGCGCTACCGGATGATCCTCGACGCGGGCGGCGGCGGCCTCTCCGTCGCCTTCGACATGCCGACCCTGATGGGCCGCGACTCCGACGACCCGCGCTCGCTCGGCGAGGTCGGCCACTGCGGCGTCGCCATCGACTCCGCCGCCGACATGGACGTCCTCTTCGAAGGCATCCCGCTCGGCGAGGTCACCACCTCGATGACCATCTCCGGCCCGGCCGTCCCGGTCTTCTGCATGTACCTGGTGGCCGCCGAGCGCCAGGGCGTCGACCCGGGCACCCTCAACGGGACCCTGCAGACCGACATCTTCAAGGAGTACATCGCCCAGAAGGAGTGGCTCTTCGCGCCCGAGCCGCACCTGCGCCTGATCGGCGACCTCATGGAGTACTGCGCGGCCGGCATCCCCGCCTACAAGCCGCTCTCGGTCTCCGGCTACCACATCCGCGAGGCCGGGGCCACGGCCGCGCAGGAGCTGGCCTTCACGCTCGCCGACGGCTTCGGCTACGTCGAGCTCGGCCTCTCCCGGGGCCTGGACGTCGACGCCTTCGCCCCCGGCCTCTCCTTCTTCTTCGACGCGCACCTCGACTTCTTCGAGGAGATCGCCAAGTTCCGCGCCGCCCGCCGCATCTGGGCCCGCTGGATGCGCGACGTGTACGGGGCGAGGACCGACAAGGCGCAGTGGCTGCGGTTCCACACCCAGACGGCCGGCGTCTCCCTCACCGCCCAGCAGCCGTACAACAACGTGGTCCGCACCGCCGTCGAGGCGCTCTCCGCGATCCTCGGCGGCACCAACTCCCTGCACACCAACGCCCTGGACGAGACCCTCGCCCTGCCCTCCGCCCAGGCCGCCGAGATCGCCCTGCGCACCCAGCAGGTGCTGATGGAGGAGACCGGCGTCGCCAACGTCGCCGACCCGCTGGGCGGCTCCTGGTACGTGGAGGCGCTGACCGACCGCATCGAGGCCGAGGCGGAGAAGATCTTCGAGCGGATCCGCCGCATGGGCGAGCGCGACGGCGGCGCCGAGCACCCGGTCGGGCCGATGACGGCGGGCATCCTGCGCGGCATCGAGGACGGCTGGTTCACCGGCGAGACCGCCGAGTCGGCCTTCCGTTACCAGCAGGCCGTGGAGAAGGGCGAGAAGCGGGTCGTCGGCGTCAACTGCCACACCTCCACCGTCACCTCCGACCTGGAGATCCTCCGGGTCAGCCACGAGGTCGAGACGGAGCAGGTGAAGCTGCTCGCCGAGCGGCGGGCGGGGCGCGACGAGGCGGCCGTGCGCGCGGGGATCGCCGCGATGCTGGACGCCGCCCGGTCCGGGGCCAACATGGTGCCGCCCATGCTGGAGGCGGTGCGGGCGGAGGCCACGCTGGGCGAGATCTGCGACGCGCTGCGCGAGGAGTGGGGCGTCTACACCGAGCCGCCCGGCTTCTGAGCCGCCGTTCCCGGGCCCTCCGGGCCCCTGATCCCGGGCCCCCGGGGGCCGGGTGCGACCCCCACGAGCCCGCAGGGGCGCCGCGGAGCCTGTCCCGCGGCGCCCCTGCGGCGTGCCGCGCCCCGCGTCCCCGATGCCCTGCGCCTCCCGCGCCCCGCGTCCCCGGCCTCCGTCCGGGCCCGGCCCCGTCAGGGCCGCTGCGCCGGGCGCCCCGCGGAGAGGCCGGAGAGCGGGGCGAGCAGCAGCGTCGTGAAGCGGTGGATCCACGCCTCGCCGACGGACTCGCCGCTGACCAGGATGCGGTGCTCCACGGTGCCCGCGATCGTGTCGAAGATGAGGTCCACCTCCTCGCGGGCGGCGGCCTCGTCCGCGTCCGGCGGCAGCTCGCCGCGCTCCTGGGCGCGGGCGCGCCCGCAGCGCACCAGCTCCTTCTGCGGGTCCACGATGGCCTCCCGGATGCGGCGCCGCAGCAGCGGGTCGCGGGTGCCCTCGGCGAACAGCGCCAGCAGCGCGGCCTGGGTCTCGGGGCGCGAGAGCAGCGCGGCGAACCGCTGCACCACGGCCTCGATGTCGGCCTGCAGGCTGCCGAGGTCGACGATCTCCAGGTCCTCGAAGAGGTCGGCGACCGCGTCGACCGCCAGCTCGTTCCGGGAGGGCCAGCGCCGGTAGAGGGTGGTCTTGGCCACGCCCGCGCGCTCCGCGACGTGGCCCATGGTCAGGCCGCCCCAGCCGAGTTCGGCGAGGGCCGCGCGGGTGGCGTCGAGGATGGCGCGGTCGGCCGCGGCGCTGCGCGGCCGGCCCTTGGCCGGGGAGGGGGGTCCGGTGGGTGCGGCGGCCACGTGCGGTCTCCTGGGTGGGGAGGGGGACGTGTGGGGAGGGGGACGTGTGGGGAGGGGGGCGTGCGGGGTGGTGCTCCGGGGCGGGGATCCGGCGGGTGCGGCCGGGTCGGAGCCGCCGGGTGAGCGTATCCGCAGGCAGGCGGTGCCGCGGTACCGGGAGGGCGCAGGGAGTGAGCCGTCTCACGCCGCCGGTTGCCCCGCGCTGTGTCCACCGGGGGCGCCGGGCATATACGCTACGGCTCGTAGCGTAAAGAGCGGCAACCAGGGCGCGGGTGGGGACCCGCGCCGCATGCGGTGCATCAGGGGGCGGCGGCCCGGCTTCCGGGCGGCCGCGACACACGGGTGCGGCGGACGTCGGGGGAGATGGCGTCGGCACCCCTGCGGACGGGGGAGGATAGAGCCATGCAGCCACGGAACATGTCCATGCGCGGCGTGGTCGACCTCGCCGCGGTGAAGGCGGCCGGAGAAGCCGCCCAGAAGGCGGAGCAGGCCCGGGCCGAGCGCGCCCGCCGCGCCGACGCCGGGGAGGCCCCGCCGGCCGTCCAGGGGTCGCTCGTCGTCGACGTCACCGAGGAGACCTTCGAGGCGGAGGTCGTCCAGCGCTCGGCCGAGGCCCCGGTCGTGGTCGACTTCTGGGCCGAGTGGTGCGGGCCCTGCAAGCAGCTGAGCCCCATCCTGGAGCGGCTGGCCGAGGAGTACGCGGGCCGGTTCGTCCTCGCCAAGATCGATGTCGACGCCAACCAGATGCTGGCCGCCCAGTTCGGCATCCAGTCCATCCCCTCGGTGATGGCGGTGGTGGCGGGGCAGCTCGTGCCGCTCTTCCAGGGGGCGGTGAACGAGGCCCAGGCCCGCCAGTACCTCGACCAGCTCGTCCTGGTCGCCGAGCAGCGGTTCGGCATCACCGGCCTGGCCGGGGCGTCCGGCGCCGGCGAGCCCGGCGGGGCGGCCGCACCGGCCGTGCCGGAGGACCCGACGCTCGCGGCGGCGCACGACGCGCTCGACCGCGGCGACCTGGGCGGGGCGATCCAGGCGTACCGCAACGTCCTCTCCGACCGCCCGGGCAGCGAGGAGGCGAAGCTGGGCCTGGCCCAGGCGGAGCTGCTGCAGCGGGTCCAGGACCTGGACCCGCAGGCGGTGCGCAAGGCCGCCGCCGAGGACCCGAAGGACGTCGGGGCGCAGCTCGACGCGGCCGACCTGGACCTGGTGGGCGGCCACGTGGAGGACGCCTTCGGCCGGCTCGTGGACACCGTGGGCCGCACGGCGGGCGAGGACCGGGACCGGGTCCGGGTGCACCTGCTGGGGCTCTTCGAGGTGATCGGGTCCGACGACCCGCGGGTCGCCAGGGCCCGGACGGCGCTGGCCAGGGTGCTCTTCTGAGGCACGGAGTGCAGCCGCCGGTGCCACGGTGATTTGGCGACATTCGGCCACCTTTACCAAATCTTGATAACACCTCGGGACGGTTGCGGCACGTGACCGTCCCGAGGTGTTTCGTCCTTGTTTCGCGGCTCTTGCGCCTCCCGTGCGTCCATGGATCGCTACGCAGGGTGTCCGATGATTGCATGCTGTGATCATGTCACGTGGCTGTTGGATTACTCGTCAGTAATGGAGGCCTTGTGTTCGGCCGTGGTTTGGACCACGATCGGCGACGCTCGGTCCCTTGCTCCCCAGCCCGGCCGCCTGCCGGACGGGAGGCGCAGGGGGTCCCCACCGGGCAGGTTCCGGCCCCGGCCGGCACCTCGAGGACAGGGGGGTCTCCGTCCTACCCGGCGGAGCCTGTCCTCACCGGCCGCGTACCCTGCGCGGCCGCTGGTTGTCGCTCGGGGGTGATCGCCGATGACGTCGGTCGGACGCCGTGCCGACGGAGTCGACGGCGCTCTCCTTCCCGAGGACGTAGCTCTTCTCCCCATCTGAGGCCGTGACCCTGCGGGGCCCGGCCGGAGATGTACGTCCGAGAAGGAGGACATGCATGTCCCAGACTTACGGCAAGACCCGCTGGAAGCGGTTCGCCGTCGTGATGGTGCCGAGCATCGCGGCCACCGCCGCGATCGGCGTGAGCCTGGCCCAGGGCGCGCTCGCCGCGTCGTTCAACGTCTCCGGCCAGCAGTTCAAGGTCGGTGCGGGCCACCTCGAGGGCAACGGCTTCGCCCAGTACGGCTCGCTGGACGTCGAGAAGGCGGGCGTCCCGCACCCCGTCGCGGTCTCGTCGTTCCGCAACGCGACCATCAACAACCTCTGCCAGTCGGTCGTGCTGGACGCGCCGCTCATCGGCAAGGTGTCGCTCAACATCAACGCGGGCGGCGACCCGAAGAACCCCGTCGAGGCGAAGAACCTCTTCATCGACCTCGACGACCTGAACGCCGACGCGACGTTCACCAACATCAACATCGGCGTCGCCACCGGCTCCATCACCAAGGGCGACGTCAACGCGGCCGACCGGGCCGCCGCGCAGAAGCTGGGCTTCGGCGACAAGTTCGAGAACTCCTTCGCGCAGGAGGCCGACAAGGCCGTCCTCGACGGTGTCCAGCAGACCGCGTGGGCGACCTCGGCCGGCACCTTCAAGCTGAGCGGCCTGCACCTGGCCGTGAAGAAGGGCGTCTCCGAGTGCTTCTGATCCGCCTCCGCGCGGACCGGCACCACGCACCACCCCCCGAAGGCCCCGGGTCCGAAACCTTCCGGGCCTGACGGCTCCTGGCGGGGAGGGGCCCCTCCCGGCTCCTCCCCGCCCTGCACCACCAGCTGCTACTCCACAGGGAGCTGCAACGTGACCAGCGCGACCGCCCCCGCGCGGCCCGACGACACCAGCGCCTTCGACCGGAACCGCCGCAGGTTCCGGGACTGGCGCCACCGCCGACCCTTCTGGGGCGGACTGCTGGCGATCATCGCTGGACTGCCCATCCTGTACTTCCCGTACGCCCACCTGAGCCTCGGCGGCCTCACCTTCGCCATGGCCACCACCGGCGGCGCCGGGGCCCTGATCATCGGCATCCTGATGATCGTGCTCGGGATCAGCGCGTGGCTGCAGCCGATGTCCCGGGTCTTCGCCGGCGTGGCGACCATCCTGCTCTCCCTGGTCTCCATCCCGGTCTCCAACCTCGGCGGCTTCGGGTTCGGCCTGCTGCCCGGCCTCATCGGCGGCGGCCTGATGGTCGCCTGGGCGCCCCTCAGGGAGCAGGCCGCCGTGGCGTCCAAGGCGCCAGCAGCGCCCGTGGCCGAACCGGCCGCACCCGCCCCCGCCGAACCCGCGGGGGAGCCCGCGACCGCGCAGCTGCCCGCCCAGCGCGCCGAGGCGGCCGACACGGACGCCGACGCGGAGCCCGGCGGACCGGGAGCCGCCGGGGAGGCCCGGTGACGGGCGGCGACGGGACCGAGAGCCGGACCGCCGTGCCGAGCGGCCCGCGCCACGCCGCGCCGCGCCGCCAGCTGCGCTCGCGCATCCAGGTGCCCGCCGGCAAGGTGCTGGCCATGGCTGCCGTGCCCACGGCCCTGCTGATGGGCGCGGGCTACACGCCGACCCTGGCGATGGCCGACGACGCCGCGGCCAAGGACACGGCCAAGCCCTGCGCCACCGCCGCGGACACCCCGGTCCCGGACGCCACCCCGTCCGCCGCGGGCAGCGCCACCCCCGCTCCCGACACCTCCCCGACGTCCGGTCCCACGGGCCGGCCCGCCCCGGACCCGTCGTCGCCCGCCCCGGCGCAGAGCGATCCCGCCACGGCCACCGCCACTCCGGCGCCGACCGCGTCGGACGCCGCCGCCCCGGCCGCCGCCCCGACGGCGGCCCGCAGCGCCACCAGGCGGACGGCGGCCCCGGCCCCGTCCACCCCGGCGCCCGCACCCACCGCCTCCCAGCACCAGGGCGTGCTCGGCGGCCTCCTGGGCGGGGTCCACGACGTGCTGACCGGCACCACGACCGGGGGAGGCACCACCTCCCCCTCGCCGTCGGCGACGCCGTCCTCCGAGGCGCCGAAGCCCGCACCCTCGTCCTCGGCGCCCGCCCCGAGCCCGTCGCACGTCCCGGCGCACGTCCCGGCGGCGCCCTCGGCGGGCGGCACGGTCCGGACCACCCGGCCCGCCCCTCTCGCCACCGCCCCGGTCCGCAGGGCCGCCGGGACGGCGTCGGCCGCCGCCGCCAGGGCTGCCGCCGACGCCACCGCGAACCCCTCGCCCTCACCCTCGGCAGGCACCGGCGCCGACGCGCTGTGCGCCACCGACGCCTCGGGCCTCCGGGCGAGGGCCGAGTCCACCGCGGCCGGCGTCATCCCGGACCAGTCCTGGACGCTGAGGTCCAGCAGGCTGGCCCTGCACGGCGCGGTCTTCGGCGGCGTGGTCGAGGTGAAGACGCGGTCGGGCGCCACCAAGCGGGTGCTGAAGTTCACCGTCAGCAGCATCGACATCGGCGACCTCGACATGTCGACGATCGAGTACAACGGGAAGACCACGCACGTGAAGGGGCGCGCCGGCTCCACCTCCACGCTGCGCGAGGGCCCGATCGTGATGTACACCGAGAAGCTGACCGGCCACCTCTCCAAGGTCGTCGGCGTCCCGCTGCCCGACCTCGGCGCCGTCACCCTGACCCCCGACACCCTGCCGAAGTTCCTCTACGACCTCATCGGCGCGGTGCCGATCCCGCTGGACCTGGAGCTGACGGACGTCAAGGCCGTCCAGGCCGGGCAGTTCGGCGGCACCCTGAAGATCCCGGGCATGCACCTCTACACGGACGACGAGCCCTACGGCGGCTGAACCGGCCGCCCCGGGCACCCCGTACGACGGCGCGGGCCGCCTCCCCACCGGGAGGCGGCCCGCGCCGCGTCGCTGATCGGCCGTCAGGCGTGCGAGTGCTCGCCCAGGTGGTGCACCCGGACCATGTTGGTGGTGCCGGGGACGCCGGGCGGGGAGCCGGCGGTGACGATCACGGTGTCGCCGCGCTGGAGCCGGCCCAGCTCCAGCAGCGCGTCGTCGACCTGGTCGACCATCGCGTCGGTGGTCTCCACCTGCGGGGAGACGAAGGTCTCCACGCCCCAGCTGAGGGCCAGCTGGTTGCGGGTGTGGGCGTCCGGGGTGAAGGCGATCACCGGGATCGGCGAGCGGTAGCGCGAGAGCCGGCGCGCGGTGTCGCCGGACTTGGTGAACGCCACCAGCGCCTCCGCGGAGAGGAAGTCGCCCAGCTCGCACGCGGCGCGGGCGATGGAGCCGCCCTGGGTGCGCGGCTTGCGGCCCGGGTTGAGCGGCTGCAGGCCGCGGGAGACCAGCTCCTCCTCGGCCGCCTCGATGATCCGGCCCATCGTCCGGACCGTCTCCACCGGGTACTTGCCGACGCTGCTCTCGGCGGAGAGCATGACCGCGTCGGTGCCGTCCAGGATGGCGTTGGCGACGTCCGAGGCCTCGGCGCGGGTCGGCCGGGAGGCGTGGATCATCGACTCCATCATCTGGGTCGCCACGATGACCGGCTTCGCGTTCTGGCGGCAGAGGGTGATCAGCTGCTTCTGGACCAGCGGCACCTTCTCCAGCGGGTACTCCACCGCCAGGTCGCCGCGGGCGACCATGACCGCGTCGAAGGCGAGGACGATCTCCCGCATGGCCTCGACGGCCTGCGGCTTCTCGATCTTGGCGATGACGGGGACCCGGCGGCCCTCCTCGTCCATCACCGCGTGGACCCGCTCGATGTCCGCGGCGTTGCGGACGAAGGAGAGGGCCACCATGTCGACGCCGAGGCGCAGCGCGAAGCGCAGGTCCTCGACGTCCTTCTCCGACAGGGCGGGGACGTTGACGGCCGCGCCCGGGAGGTTGATGCCCTTGTTGTTCGACAGGACGCCGCCCTCGACGACGACGGTCCGCACGCGGGGGCCGTCGACGCTGACGACCTCCAGCGCGACCGCGCCGTCGTTGATGAGGACGGGGTCGCCCTTCCGCACGTCACCCGGCAGGCCCTTGTAGGTGGTTCCGCAGATGTGCTGGTCGCCGGGGACGTCCTCGGTGGTGATGGTGAACTCGTCGCCGCTCTCCACGGTGACGGGGCCCTCGGCGAAGGTGGCGAGGCGGATCTTGGGGCCCTGGAGGTCGGCCAGCACGCCGATGGCGCGGCCGGTGTCCTCCGAGACCTGGCGGACCCTGCGGTACCGGCCCTCGTGCTCGGCGTGGGAGCCGTGGCTCATGTTGAGACGGGCCACGTTCATGCCGGCCTCGGCGATGGCCTTCAGCTGTTCGTAGCTGTCCGTTGCCGGACCCAGGGTGCAGACAATTTTCGCTCGGCGCATATGGATCATTCTATCCGTTCGTGCTATAGGTGCATTCCGGTCGCTTTCGGCTGCGATCGCCTGCGAACCGTTCCGGAATGCGGGACGACTGGTGGGACGGCGGACGGGGGCGACGGGTGGGGCCGCGGGCCGGACGGGCGGTCACCCGCCGGGCGGTGCGGAGGCCCGGACACCGCGCGGCGTGCGGGCGTGCGACGGCCCCGGACATCCTCGCCCGCGCCTCCCCCCGGGGGCCGGGACGCCGCGGGGACCGGACCACCGGGAGGACCCGGGCCCCGGGACGCCCCGGCCGCCGCACGGCCTCCTCACCGCGGGGACCGGCTCACCAGGGCGAAGGCCTGCCGGGCGATCTCGAACTCCTCGTCCGTCGGCACCACCGCCACCGGGACCCGCGCGCCGGGCGGCGAGACCAGCCGGGCGCCCCCGCCCCGCCCGGCGTTCAGCTCCGGGTCCACCGCGATGCCCAGCCCCTCCAGGCCCGCCGTCGCGGCCGCCCGTACCGGGGCGGAGTTCTCGCCCACCCCCGCGGTGAAGACCAGGGCGTCCACCCGGCCCAGCACGGCCGTGTAGGCGCCGATGTACTTCCGCAGCCGGTGGACGTACACGTCGAAGGCGACCGCGGCCTCCCGGTCGCCCTCCTGCCGGCGGCGGACGATCTCCCGCATGTCGTTGTCCCCGCAGAGCCCCACCAGCCCGCTGCGGCGGTTGAGCAGGTCGTCGACCTCGTCCATCGTCAGCCCGCCGACCCGGCTCAGGTGGAACACCACCGCCGGGTCCAGGTCGCCCGAGCGGGTGCCCATGACCAGGCCCTCCAGCGGTGTCATGCCCATCGACGTCTCCACGCAGACGCCGCCCGCCACCGCCGACGCCGACGCGCCGTTGCCCAGGTGCAGCACGATCACGTTCACCTCGGACGGCTCCCGCCCCAGCAGCCCGGCCGCGGCCCGCGACACGTACTGGTGCGACGTGCCGTGGAAGCCGTACCGGCGCACCGAGAACCGGTCGGCCACCGCCCGGTCCACCGCGTAGCGGGCCGCGGCCTCCGGCAGGGTGGCGTGGAACGCGGTGTCGAAGACCGCCACCTGCGGCAGGTCGGGGCGCAGCGCGCGGGCGGTCTCGATGCCGGTGACGTTCGCCGGGTTGTGCAGCGGGGCCAGCGGGGTCAGGGCGCGGACCTCCTCCAGCACCTCGTCGGTGACCAGCGTCGGCTCGGTGAAGCGGGTGCCGCCGTGCACCACCCGGTGGCCCACCGCGGCCAGGCCGGGGGAGTCCAGGCCCAGGCCGTCGGCGCGCAGCTCCTCGCCGACCGCCCCCAGCGCCGCGGCGTGGTCCGGGAAGGGCAGGGTCCGCTCGCGCCGCCCCCCGTCGCCGGACGTGTGGACGATGCGCCCGCCGCCCCCGGACTCGCCGATCCGCTCGGCCAGGCCGCCGGCCAGCCGCCGGCCGTCCGCCATGTCCAGCAGCTGGTACTTGACCGACGACGAGCCGGAGTTCAGGACCAGCACCCGGGTGGCGGCGCCGTCCGGCCCGCGGACGCCCCCGGCGCGCGCGCCCTCGTCCGCCCGCGGTCCTCCTGCCGGCCCGGGGGCGGCCGCGCGCGCCGCCGCGGGGGCCGCGGCGGAGGAGGTGACGGGGGCCGTGGCGGCCGTGCTCTCGGCGGCTCCGTCGGCGGGGACTGGACTCACTGGGTTCGCTCCTCGGCTGGTCGGGACGGCCGTGCCGCTGCCGGCCGGCCGCCGGTCAACGCCCGTCCCGGCCCTGGGCCTGGACGGCGGTGATGGCGACGGTGTTGACGATGTCCTGCACCAGGGCGCCGCGTGACAGGTCGTTGACCGGCTTGCGCAGCCCCTGCAGCACCGGGCCCACCGCGACGGCCCCGGCCGAGCGCTGCACGGCCTTGTAGGTGTTGTTGCCGGTGTTCAGGTCCGGGAAGACCAGGACGGTCGCCCGGCCCGCCACCTTCGACCCCGGCAGCTTGGTGGCGGCCACCCCCGGGTCCACGGCGGCGTCGTACTGGATCGGCCCCTCCACCAGCAGGTCCGGCCGCTGCGTGCGGACCAGCTCCGTCGCCTCGCGGACCTTGTCCACGTCCGCGCCCGAGCCGGAGGTGCCCGTGGAGTAGGAGAGCATCGCGATCCGCGGCTCCACCCCGAACTGGGCGGCGGTCCCCGCCGACTGGATCGCGATGTCGGCGAGCTGCCGGGCGTCCGGGTCCGGGTTGACCGCGCAGTCGCCGTAGACCAGCACCCGGTCGGCCAGGCACATGAAGAAGACCGACGAGACGATGGCGGCGCCCGGCGCCGTCTTGATGACCTCGAAGGCGGGCCGGATGGTGGCCGCGGTGGAGTGCACCGCGCCCGAGACCATGCCGTCGGCCAGGCCCTCCTGCACCATCAGGGTCCCGAAGTAGCTGACGTCGGCCACCACGTCGTAGGCCAGCTCCACGCTGACGCCCCGGTGCGCCCGCAGCTTCGCGTACACCTCGGCGAAGCGGTCCCGCAGCGGGGAGGACACCGGGTCCACGATGCGGGCGACCGCGCCGGAGGGCTCCCGGTCCAGGCCCAGGTCCACGCCGAGGTCGGCGGCGCGGCGGCGCACCGCGTCCTCGTCGCCGAGCAGGGTGAGGTCGCAGATGTTGCGGCGCAGCAGCACCTCGGCGGCGCGCAGCACCCGCTCCTCGGTGCCCTCGGGCAGCACCACGTGGCGGCGGTCCCCGCGGGCCCGCTCCAGGAGCACGTGCTCGAACATCATCGGGGTGACCCGCTCCGAGCGGCTCAGCTCGATCCGGTCCAGCAGCTCGGCGGTGTCCACGTGGAGCTCGAAGAGGCCGAGGGCGGTCTCCGCCTTGCGGGGGCTCGCCGCGGTCAGGCGGCCCTCCAGGCCCGACAGCGAGGCCGCGGTCGGCCAGCTGCCCGCAGGCGCCACCAGCACCGGCGTGCCCGGGGCCAGCCGGCCGGCCAGTGCCATCACCGCCGCGTCGGGGCGGATGCCGAGGGTGAGCAGCACGCCGGAGATCGACGGGGCGCCGGCGGCGTGCGCGGCCAGGGTGCCGATCAGCAGGTCGGCGCGGTCCCCGGGGGTGACCACCAGGGCCCCCTCGGTGAGGGCGGCCAGGAAGGTCGGCAGTGTGGCCCCGCCGAAGACGAAGCCCCGCACGTCGCGGGCCAGGCCGGCCGGGTCGCCGAGCAGCACCTCCGCGCCGGTGGCCTGCACGACCTGGGTGACGGTGGGCGCGGCGAGCGCCTGGTCCTCCGGGAGGATGTAGGACGGCACGGACGGCCGCCCCGCCAGGCGGCGGGCGATCTGCTGCTTGTCCGCGGGCGTCACCCGGTTGGCGACCATCGCCAGGATGTTGCAGCCCAGGTCGGAGTAGGCGCGGTAGGCGTTGCGGACCTCGGCGACCACGGCGTCGGGCCCCTCCCGCAGGCCGCCGACCACGGGCAGCACCCAGGCGCCGAACTCGTTCGCCAGCCGCGCGTTGAAGGACAGCTCGTCCGGGATGCTGGTGTCGGCGAAGTCGGTGCCGAGCACCAGCATCGCCTGGCACTTGCGCTCCAGCGTCCTGAACCTGTCCACCAGGACGGACACCAGCTCGTCCACCCCGCGCTCCGCCTGCAGCGCCGTGGCCTCCTCGTAGCTGAGGCCGTAGAGGTCCTCCAGGGGGAGGTCGATCCGGTACCGGCCGCGCAGCAGCTCCACCACGTGGTCGGAGCCCGGGCCGCCCGGGGCCGCGGCGTGGACCAGCGGACGGAACACCCCGACCCGGTCCACGTGGCGGGTCAGCAGCTCCATGACCCCCAGCTCGACCACCTGCCGGCCGTCCCCGCGGCCGATACCGGTCACGTACACGCTGCGCGCCACGCGTTCCACTCCGTTCCCTGGGCCTGCCGGGCGGGGCCCGCGCTGCGGTCCCGCGATCCCGCGGTGCCGTCGGGCACGTTCCGGGACACCTGTCGACCATACCCGCGTACCCGAGCCGGACGACGGGCACGGGTGGTCCCGGACCCGGCGGGACGGTCGGCCCGGAACACCGGGCCGACGGGGACGGCCGTGGACGGCCGGGACCGGCGGGCGTCGGGAGGGCCCGGAAGCAGCCGGGAACGCCCGGGAGCGGCCGGGAGCCCCGTGCCGACGTCGACGCCCTGGGCCGAGGGCCGAGGGCCGGTCGGAGGAGCGGCCCGGGTCCGCCGCGGCCCGGTCCGCCCCTCCGACCGCCCCTGCCGGACCACACCCCTGACCGCCGGCTCGTGCCGGGCGGCGCCGCACCGCCCCCGTCGGCACCCACCCCGCGCTCCCCCCGTCCGCGTCGCACCCGTCCTGGCATCCCGGCGTCCCGGCGTACCGGCGTCCCGCCGCAACGCCGACGACCGCCCGGAGTCTCCTCCGGGCGGCCGCCCACGTCTCGCCCCCTCGGTTCCCCCTCGGCGAGTCTCCCCCCTCGGAGTCCCTCTCCCCCCGGATCCCCCCGGCGGGACTCCTTCCCTCGCGCGGCCTCCCCTGCCGTGCGCGGGATCCTCGGTACCGGGTCCGGCGTCCGCCGGACGGTTCCCCAACCGCCCGCGGCCCCCCGGCCGTACGGCCGGACCCTGCACCAGGTCTGCTGCTGCCTCCGCCCCGCTACCCGGCCACCGTCGCGTCGGGTGCCTGGAGCTGGATCAGCGTGGCCGTCAGGCTGTAGGCCAGGGACTTGCCCTGGATGCTGTTGCCGGCCTGCTCGTCGATGCGCCCGGTGACCGTCACCCGCTGCTGGTCCCCCGGATCGAGCCTGAAGTACTCCGCGAACCCGGCGTAGTCGCCGTCGGTCCGCGTGTACGGCACGTCACCCGACTGCGGGGCGTTGGGCCCCAGGCTGTGGGCGAACGCGTCGTCGAGGTCGATGTCGAACTCCTTGTCGCCGAGGTCGCGGCCCGTGCTGCTGCGCCGCTCGATGGCGACGTGCAGGTGGAAGTACTTGAGGTCGGCGTCCCGGACCGCCTCCTCGCCGGACCCGACGCCGTCCCGGTGCAGGGCGAGGCGCACCTTGCCGCTCAGCGAGCCGCCGCCGCTGAACACCGCGCTGAGCGTCGGCAGCGGACTGCCCGGGACGAGGTCCGTCGCCGACGGCGCCGAGGTGGTGGACGCGGACCCGAGGGTGAGTGTGCCGGTCTGGACGGTGGTGGAGCCGGTGTTCTGGGTGTCGGTGAACCACGCGTAGGTCCCTCCGGTGACGGCCACGGCGGCGGCGGCCAGGGATACCGATCCGGCGAGCGCGGCGACCTTCCTGCTGCTCCTGAACACGCTCATCCCGTCCCGACCGTCCTCATGTCCGTCCACGTCCGCGCGGTGGTCCGCCGCTGCACGCCACGTGCGTTCCGCCCGCACCTCCCTGCCGGTGCGGCATCTGACGACAAGACTGCCGGGGGGCCGCCCCCGCCACATCACCAAAGCGCAGTAAGCGCCTATCCCCACTTTTGACGATGCGCTGGACCCGCTCCCGCGGAAGGATCGGAAGGGCGACTGGTGTCAGGGCCCCCGGTCGCGACGCACACGCCGCCGGCCGACCACGGGCCGCGCGGAAGGGGAAGGCACGGGCGGGAGATCAACTGTGGCGACCACGGCTCCCCGGGCGAGGGGATCGCACCGCCGTCCCGCGGCCGGCCCCTCGGTGCCGGGCAGGGCCTCCGGGGGGCGCCGGGGCCGTCGCGGGCGGGGCCGCGGCGCCCCCTCCCGCACCACCGGCTCGCCGCGCGGCCGGGGCCGGGCGCCGCGGGGCCCCGGGGGCGCCCTGCGCGTCGCGGCCCGGGTCCTGGTCCTGCTCGCCGCGGCGGGAGCCGTCGCCCTGGCCCTGGCGCTGACCGTGCTCCCGCTGGCCGTGCACGGCTCGGTGCTGACCGTCCTCACCGGGAGCATGGACCCGGCGATCCCGCCCGGGTCCGTGGTGGTGGACCGCCCGGTGCAGCCCGGGTCGATCAGACGCGGCGACGTGGTCACCTTCCGCTCCGGCCGCTCCCCGTCCGGCGGGGAGCAGCTGGTCACCCACCGGGTGGTGGCCGTCCACAGCAGCCGCGTCGGGCTGTCGTTCACCACGAAGGGCGACGCCAACCGCGTCGACGACCCCGGCCGCCGTGACGCGTCCGACGTCCGGGGCCGGGTCTGGTTCCACCTGCCGCAGATCGGCCTCTGGCGGCAGCGGCTGCTCTCCGGGGCCGGCGCACTCGTAGTCGGCGGCCTCGCCCTCGGCGTCTGGGGGGCGCGGACGCTCGCCTGGGCGCTCCGCCCGGCGGAGGGGGGCGCCGGGGCGCCGCAGGAGGGGGGCTCGGGCCCCGGCCCCGGCCCCGGCCGCAGGCGCGGGCACGGCACGGTGGAGTGGGACGGCGGTGCCTGACCGCGGGCGCCACCGCAGGCGGCCCGCCCCCGCCGCACCGAGCCCGCTGCTGCGCCGCCTCGCCGCCGCGGTCCTCTTCGGCGCGGCTGGGACCGCCGCTTCCACACCGCTCTGGGGAACCACCGGCGCCTGGCTCACCGACACCGCGGACTCCGGCACCGTCCGCGTCGACACGGCCCCCGACCCCGAGACCCCCCACGCCGAAACCCCCCGCTCCGAGGCGGCCGTGCCTGCGGCCGCCGCTCCCGGTGCGGCCGGCTCCCCGGAGCGGTCCCCGGCCCCCGGCCCCGCCGCCCGGAACAGCCCCGCCCCGCAAGGCGCGCACCCGGACGCCGCCGGACCGGCGGAGACCGGACAGGCCGGCACCGGGCGGACGGGAGGCGCACGGACAACCGGCGGGAGCGGGGGCACCGGCAGGCACCGGGCCGTGCCCCCGGGCGGCCCTGCCCCGGGCGGTGCTGCCCCGGGCGGTGCTGCCCCGGCTGGCGGTGCCGCGGACGGCGCCGGCCGGTCCGGTGCGCAGGGAGGCACCGGGGGGCGCGGACGATAGCGGGAGTTCCGGTCGGAGGGGGGAATACGCCGGTTCGGCGCCGTCTGTCAGCGGCCTGGACTACGATCCGTCACGCTGCGGTGCCGAACGGTTGCACCGCGTCGATCTGCCCGCCTGCGGGCCGCGCTCCTGCCTGCCACCTGCGCGTCCGGGCCGGGCCGGGGACCGCGTCGGCAGCTGGGGGATGCGTATGACAGCAGGACACCAGACCTCCGCCCGCCGGATCCACCGCGCCCCGCGGCGGCCCCGGCCCCGGCTCCGGGCCGTCCTGCGCCGCGGACCGGCCCGCTGGGGCGCGGCCGGCGACACCGCGGCGGTGGCCGCCGCCACGGCCGCCGCCCTGCTGCTCGCCGCCGGTCCCGCCGACCGCCTCCTCCCGCTGCGGCAGACCCACCTCCTGCTCGTCCTCGCCGCCGCCGGCACCGGCGCGGCCGCGGTCGGCGTCGCCGCGCTGACCCCGCGGCTGGCCGGCGGGGGCGGGCGGCCGCACCCGGTCGTCGCGGCGGCGCTGCTCCTGCACAGCCTCGTCCTGATGCCCGCCTCGGTGGTCGACACCGGGTCCGACGAGGCGCTGCGCTGGCTGGCCGCCATCCGCTTCACCGCCTCGGTCTGCTTCGTCCTGCTGCTGGCCGCCGCGCTCCGCACCCACCCGCCCCGCTGGACCCGGGGCCTGCGCGGAGTCCTGGCCGCAGTGGCCGCGACCGCGGCCGGCGGCCTGCTCGGACCCTCCCTCCTGCCGCCGCTGCAGTCCTCGTCCGGCGACCGGCCGCCCGCCCTGGCGCTGGCGGCGGCCTGGCTCGCCGTCTCGCTGGCGCACCTCGGCACCGGGCTCCGCCGCGGCGACCGGCTGCGCACCCGGCTCGGCCTCGGACTCTCCGTGGCCGCGGCCGCCCAGCTGGGAAGGGTGCTGGCGGGCCACCCGGTCTGGGCGCCGGACCTGGTCTCGGCCGCGCTCCGGCTGCTGGGCCTGCTCGTCGTGCTGGCCGCGCTGACCGCCGACTTCCTCCACCAGGCCGACCGGGTCGAGGGGCGCCTGCGTGCCTCCGACCGCCGGGCCCGGCAGGCCGCCGAGCGCGACCACGAGATGCGCAACGCCCTGGCCGGCCTGTCCGGCGCCGCCTACCTGCTGCGGGCCGCGGGCGCCCGGCTGGGCCCCGGCGAGCAGGCCGAGCTGGGAGCCGCCGTCCAGGCCGAGCTGGAGCGCCTCCGGGAGCTGCTGGCCCGTGACGGCAGCCGCCCGTCCGACGACCCGGACGGCCACGAGGTGGAGCCGGTGCTGCGCCGGCTGGTGGTGCTGCGCCGCATGGTGGGCGCCGACGTCGAGCTGGCGGCCGAGCCGGGGCTGCGGACCACCGTTCCCGCCTCCGTCCTCGCCCAGGTGGCCAGCAACCTCCTGGCGAACTGCGAGCGCCACGCCCCCGGCGCCCGGGTGCGGGTGGCGGCCCGGAGGGAGGGCGGCGCGGTCCTGGTGGAGGTGTCCGACGACGGGCCGGGGCTGGCCCCGGGCGCCGAGCGGCGGGTGATGCGGCGCGGGGTGCGGGACACCGGTGCGGGCGGCAGCGGGCTCGGCCTGTACGTCAGCTCCCGGCTGCTCGCGGAGCACGGCGGCGCGGTCCGCCTCCTGCCCCGCGACCCGCTGCGGCCCGGCTGCACGGCGGTGGTGGAACTGCCCGCCGCCGGGGAGCCGGGCGCCCGGGTGTCCGCCGCCTGACCTCCCCCCGGCCGGACGGATCCGCCCCGCCGCCGGACCGCCACCCGCCGGATCCACCCGCCGGGTCCGCCCCCACGGACCCGGCCCCGGGGCCACCGGTCCGGGCGCCGCCCGCCCCGCGGCCCGGTCCCGCCCGTGCCGGCCCCTCCTCCCGCACGACGAACCGCCCCTCCGCCCTCTCCGGGGAAGACCGTGACCGTACTCGTCATCGACGACCACCGACTCGTCGGCACCACCCTGGTCCTCGCCCTGCGCGGACACGGGCTGGACGCCTGCACCGCCGTCGGCCGCACCCTCGCCGCCCTGCTCGACGAGGCGGCCGGGCTGCCCCCGGGGCTCGCCCTCCTCGACCTCGACCTCGGGCGCGGCGACGACGGCACCGAACTGGACGGCGTCGAGCTGGTGGCCCCGCTCTGCGCGGCGGGCTGGACGGTGCTGGTGGTCACCGGCACCACCGACCGCGCCCGGATCGCCGCCGCGGTCTGCCGCGGCGCGGTGGGCTGGGTCGCCAAGTCCGCCCCCTTCGAGGACCTGGTCCGCACCGCGCTCGACGCCGCGGCGGGCTTCCCGGTGCTCGCCCCCGCCGAGCGCGCCGAGCTGGTCGACCTGCACCGCCGCACCGTCGCCGACCGGCCCGCGGCGGGGGGCGCCGACCGGTCCCGCCTGCTGGAGCGCCTGACCCCGCGCGAGGCGGCGGTGCTGCGCGCCCTCGCGGAGGGCCGCCGGGCCAGGGCCATCGCCGAGGAGTCCTGGGTCGCGCTCTCCACCGTGCGCAGCCAGATCCGGTCGATCCTCGTCAAACTGGAGGTCAACTCCCAGCTGGAGGCGGCCGCCCTGGGCCGCGAGCTGTTCCCCCCGTCCCGGTCCTGACCCGTCCCGGTCCTGACCCGTGCCGGCCGGGCCGCCGGTGCGTCCCGGCCGCCAGGAGCCCGCCCGGCGCACCCCCGGTGTCCGCCCGGCACACCCCCGGCGCACGTCCGGCCCGCCATCGGACGGACGGCGGGCCGGACGGCTCCCCGCGCCGGGACCGGGCGGACCGGTCCCGGCGCAGGCGGCGCAGGCGGCTCAGGCGGGCCGGAGCCAGATCGTCGCCAGCGGCGGCAGGACCAGCTCGGCGCTGACGTCGCGCCCGTGCCGGCTGTCGGCCTCGGCCTTGACCGGGTCCGGGTTGCCGACCCCGCTGCCGCCGTAGACGGCCGCGTCGGTGTTGAGCACCTCGGTCCACAGCCCGTGCGATCCGGCGGGGGCGTGCGGCAGCCCCACCCGGTAGCCCCGCCGGACGACGGGGGAGAGGTTGCTGACCATCACCAGCGGGTTCCCGGCGGTGTCGTGGCGGACGAAGGAGAAGACGTTGTCCTCGGCCGCGCCGCCGTCCAGCCAGGAGAAGCCCGCCGGGTCGGTGTCCCGCTCCCACAGGGCCGGGGTGTCCCGGTAGACCCGGTTGAGGGCGGCCACCAGCCGCTGCACGCCCCTGTGGTCCTCGGCGGCCGGCCACTTCTCGTCCAGCACCCACCACTGCGGCCCGGCGTCGTGGTCGAACTCGGAGCCCTGCGCGAACTCCTGCCCCATGAAGAGCAGCTGCTTGCCCGGGTGCGCCCACATGAAGGCGAGGTAGGCCCGCAGGTTGGCCCGCTGCTGCCACCAGTCGCCGGGCATCTTGGAGACGAGCGAGCCCTTGCCGTGCACCACCTCGTCGTGCGAGATCGGCAGGATGTAGTTCTCCGAGTAGGCGTACACCATCGAGAAGGTCATCTCGTTGTGGTGGTACCTGCGGTGCACCGGGTCCTTGGACATGTACTCCAGGGAGTCGTGCATCCAGCCCATGTTCCACTTCAGGCCGAAGCCGAGGCCGCCGGTGCCGCCCGGGCCGACGGCGTGGGTGGGCCGGGTGACGCCGTCCCAGGCGGTGGACTCCTCGGCGATGGTGACCGCGCCGGGGCAGCGCCGGTAGACGGTCGCGTTCATCTCCTGGAGGAAGGCGACGGCGTCCAGGTTCTCCCTGCCCCCGTACTGGTTGGGGGTCCACTGCCCGTGCTCGCGCGAGTAGTCGAGGTAGAGCATGGAGGCCACCGCGTCCACCCGCAGCCCGTCCACGTGGTATTCCTGGCACCAGAAGACGGCGTTGGCCACCAGGAAGTTGCGGACCTCGGTGCGGCCGTAGTCGAACTCCAGGGTCCCCCAGTCGGGGTGCTCGGCCCGCAGCGGGTCGGCGGGCTCGTACAGCGGCTCGCCGTCGTAGCGGGCCAGCGCGAAGTCGTCCTTGGGGAAGTGCGCCGGCACCCAGTCGACGATCACGCCGATGCCCGCCCGGTGCAGGGCGTCCACCAGGAACCTGAAGTCGTCGGGCCCGCCCATCCGGGCGGTCGGCGCGTAGTAGTAGGAGACCTGGTAGCCCCACGAGCCGCCGAAGGGGTGCTCCATCACCGGCAGGAACTCCACGTGGGTGAAGCCCAGCTCCTTCACGTACTCCGGCAGCGCCTCGGCGAGCTCCCGGTAGGAGAGCCCCGGCCGCCAGGACGGCAGGTGCACCTCGTAGACCGACATGGGCTCCCGGTGGTGCTGCCCGGCCTCCCGGGCGGCCATCCACTCCCCGTCGCCCCACGTGTACCGCGAGGTGTGCACGACCGACGCGGTGCCCGGCGGGCACTCGGCGGACTGCGCCAGCGGGTCCGCCTTCTGGATCAGCCGGCCGTCGCGGGTGCGGATCTCGTACTTGTACCGGGTGCCCTCGCCCATGCCGGGCACGAAGAGCTCCCACACGCCGGAGGCGCCCAGCGAGCGCATGGGGTGGCAGCAGCCGTTCCACCCGTTGAAGTCGCCGACGAGCCGCACGCCCACCGCGTTGGGCGCCCACACGGCGAAGGTCGTGCCGGTGACGGTGCCGAACGCGCTCTCGTAGCTGCGGACGTGCGAGCCGAGGGCCTCCCACAGCTGCTCGTGCCGGCCCTCGCGGATGAGGTGCAGGTCGATCTCGCCGAGGCTGGGCAGGAAGCGGTAGCCGTCCTCCTGGACATGCTCGGTGCCGCCGTAGGTCACCCGCAGCCGGTAGTCCGGGACGAGGTCCACCGGCAGCATGCCGGTGAACAGGCCGTCCCGCTGGTGGACCAGTTCCGCGCGGCCGATGGTCGTCTCCACCACGACCCGCTCGGCCATGGGCCGCAGCGCCCGGACCGCCACTCCGCCCTGCACCGGGTGCGCCCCGAGGACGCCGTGCGGGTCGTGGTGGGCGCCGGAGACCAGCCGGTCGATCTCGCCGGGGGAGAGCGGCGCCTCCGGCAGCCGGATCGGCTCCGACTCCCGTCCGCCGCCGGCGGCGGACGGCCCGGCGGGCGCGTCCCCGGTGGGAGCGGACTCCGTATCGGGTCGGGGCGCCACCACGGACGGCTGCTGCCGCTGGAGCTGCGAAGTCGGGCGGGTCGGGTCGGACGCGGTCACGGCCGATGCCTCCTCGGGCGGGTCGGTGTCGCGGGGGTTCGGGTCGCGCGGGCGCGGGCCGCCGGGGCGGCCCGCCGGTCGGGCGTGGGGGGTCGGGTCTGCGGGCGGGCCGGCTCCGGGAACCGGCCCGCGGCCGTCACGCCGGGGCGGCGCCCGCAGCGAGGCGGCGGACGGCGGACATCGGGATGGGCAGCCAGTCGGGCCGGTGCCGGGCCTCGTACACGACCTCGTACACGGCCTTGTCGATCTCGAAGGCCCGCATCAGCGCCGGGTCGGTGCGCGGGTCCTCGCCGCCGCCCGCCGCGTACCCGGCGCAGAAGGCCGCCCGGTTGCGGACCGCCCAGGCGGTGGCCAGCCGCGCCAGGTGGTCGCGGTCGGCGGACTGTCGGCCGCCGCCGCGCGGGTCGGGGACGGTCGCGGGCTGCTCGGCGAGCAGGTGGGCGGCCGCGTAGTCGAAGGAGCGCAGCATCGCCGCCACGTCCTGCACGGCGGGCCGCAGCCGGCGCCGCTCGGCGAGGGTCTTGGCGGGCTCGCCCTCGAAGTCCAGCAGCACCCAGCCGTCGGCGGTCCGCATGGACTGGCCGAGGTGCAGGTCGCCGTGGATGCGCTGGATGCGCAGCGGGCGCCCGTCGCGGCCCGGGTCGGCCAGGGCCCGGAAGGCGTCCTGGAGGGCGGGCCGGTAGGGCAGCAGGTCGGGCACGGCCACGGTGGCCGCGTCCAGCCGCCGGGCCATGGCGGCGGCCAGCTGGTCGGTCTGCGCCCGGTCGAGGACGCCGACGGGCAGGGTGCGGGCGAGGGCCAGGTGGACCTCGGCGGTGGCGCGGCCCAGGAGGAACGCCTCGGCGGAGAAGTTGCCGCTGACGTGGTCGGCGGGCCGCCCGTCGCGGCCGCTGGACCACTCCGGCTCGGTGCACAGCCGCTGCACGTGCTCCAGGGCCAGCTCCCAGCCGTCGCGGGCGCCCGCCAGGAACTGCTGGAGCAGGCCCAGGGTGGCCGGGTCGGAGTCGCCGCTGCCCGCCAGCCGCGTCTCGAACCAGGCGGCCGGGCGGGGGATGCGGGTGGACCCGGCCCGGGCGAGGGCCAGCGACAGCTCCAGGTCGGGGTTGACGCCGGGGCTGACCCGCCGGAAGAGCTTGAGGATCAGGGCGTTGCCGTAGACCAGCGAGGTGTTGCTCTGCTCGGCGGTGACGGCCCGGCCGACGAGCCCGGCCGGGATCTGCGCGCCGGGCAGCCGCCGGAACGCCAGCGGGCCCACGTCGCCCGGCTCGGCGAACCGGGTGAGCAGCCAGCGGGTGAGGTCGGTGTCGTGGGCCCCGTCGTAGACGACGGTGCCGTCGTAGGGGCCGCCGGAGAGGCGGCCGATGACGGCGCCGCCGAGCCGCCCCGGCAGTTCGGCGCCGGCGGCCAGCAGCAGCTGGTAGACGTCCGCGGTGGACTGGTCGTCGCCGCCCGTGCGCTGTTCGACCCGCAGCAGCAGGTGGACGAGGGCGGGGTCGCCCTCCAGCAGGAGGGTGGCGCCGATCGGTGTGATCCCGGTGACCGGCCGCCCCTTGCCGGCGAACCAGCGCTGACCGGGCAGCCAGGACTGCAGCAGCGGCAGTGCTGCTTCGACCAGGGCGTCGGTTCCGGCACGGGTGCCTGGACGGGCCGCGGGGCCGCTGCGCGGTCCGCTGTTGACGGTGGCTCGAGACCGGGAGGTGTCCGACATGGCTCCCTTTCCCCGGATGAGACGGTATGCCCGGCTCGGGTGGGTTAGCCGGATTTGCCAGTCTTCCGGATTTCGGCGGCGCGGCGGCTCCGGCACGCGGTCCGGGACCGCATGTCACGCCTTGGGCGGGTGTGGTGGGTTCCTGGTGTGTCTCCGTACGGTGGTGCGGTGGGCCCCCCGGCACGGCCCGTCGCCGCGCCGGGAGGCCCCGCGGTCCGGGGTCCGCCGGGTCAGAGTGCGTCGGGCCGGCGCAGTCGGAACCAGTAGAACCCGTGCCCCGCCAGGGTCAGCAGGTACGGCAGCTCGCCGATCGCCGGGAAGCGCACGCCGCCGATCAGCTCCACGGGGTGCCGGCCCGCGTACTCGCGGAGGTCGAGCTCGGTCGGCTGCGCGAACCTGGAGAAGTTGTTCACGCACATGACCAGGTCGTCCCCGTACTCGCGCACGAAGGCCAGCACCGCCGGGTTGCTGGACGGCAGCTCGGCGTAGCTGCCCAGCCCGAAGGCCGGGTTGAGCTTGCGGATCTCGATCATCCGGCGGGTCCAGTGGAGCAGCGAGCTGGTGTTGCTCATCTGCGCCTCGACGTTGGTCACCTGGAAGCCGTAGACCGGATCCATGATGGTCGGCAGGTTGAGCCTGCCCGGGTCGCAGGACGAGAAACCGGCGTTTCGATCGGGTGTCCACTGCATCGGGGTGCGCACCCCGTCGCGGTCGCCCAGCCAGATGTTGTCGCCCATGCCGATCTCGTCGCCGTAGTAGAGGACGGGCGAGCCGGGGAGCGACATCAGCAGCGCGGTGAAGAGCTCGATCTGGTTGCGGTCGTTGTCCAGCAGCGGCGCGAGCCGGCGGCGGATGCCCACGTTGGCCCGCATCCGCGGGTCCTTCGCGTACTCCGCGTACATGTAGTCGCGCTCCTCGTCGGTGACCATCTCCAGGGTCAGCTCGTCGTGGTTGCGCAGGAAGATGCCCCACTGGCAGCCCGCGGGGATCTTCGGCGTCTTGGCCAGGATCTCCGAGACCGGGTAGCGCGACTCGCGGCGCACCGCCATGAAGATCCGCGGCATCACCGGGAAGTGGAACGCCATGTGGCACTCGTCGCCGCCGCCCTCGAAGTCGCCGAAGTAGTCGACGACGTCCTCCGGCCACTGGTTGGCCTCGGCCAGCAGCACCGTGTCGGGGTAGGCGGCGTCGATCTCGGCCCGCACCCGCCTGAGGAAGGAGTGCGTCTCGGGCAGGTTCTCGCAGTTGGTGCCCTCGCGGGCGTACAGGTACGGGACCGCGTCCAGCCGGAAGCCGTCGATGCCCAGGTCCAGCCAGAACTTCAGGGCCGCGATCATCTCCTCCTGGACCGCCGGGGAGTCGAAGTTCAGGTCCGGCTGGTGGGAGAAGAAGCGGTGCCAGAAGTACTGCTTGCGGACCGGGTCGTACGTCCAGTTCGACGTCTCGGTGTCGACGAAGATGATCCGCGCGTCCGGGAACTGCTTGTCGTCGTCGGCCCACATGTAGTAGTCGCCGTACGGCCCGTCCGGGTTCTTGCGGGACTCCTGGAACCACGGGTGCTGGTCGCTCGTGTGGTTCATGACGAAGTCGATGATCACCCGCATGCCCCGCTGGTGGGCGGCGTCCACGAACTCCACGAAGTCGGCCAGGTCGCCGAACTCGGGCAGCACCGCGGTGTAGTCCGAGACGTCGTACCCGCCGTCGCGCAGCGGCGAGGCGAAGAACGGCGGCAGCCAGAGGCAGTCCACGCCCAGCCACTGCAGGTAGTCCAGTTTCGCGGTGAGCCCCTTGAGGTCCCCGACGCCGTCTCCGTTGCTGTCCTGGAAGGAGCGGACGAGGACTTCGTAGAACACCGCCCGCTTGAACCAGTCCGGGTCGCGGTCCTTCTGGGGGGTGTCCTCGAACGTGTCGGGAACGGGCTCGTTGACGATCACTCTGCGGTCCTCCGAACCGTGAGGATGTGCGCCGGCTGCTGGGACGGGTCGAGCCGGACGTAGTTGTGCTGACCCCAGCGATACGTGGCACCGGTGAGCTCGTCGCGCACCGTCAGGTGGTCGTGCCACTCCAGCCCGAGTGCGGGCAGGTCCAGGGAGACGGTCGCCTCCTGCGCGTGGTGGGGGTCGAGGTTGACCACCACCAGCACGGCGTCGTCGTGGTCGGACGGGGCCCCGGCGCCGCCGACCCCGGCGCCCGTCGTGCGCTTGGAGAAGGCCAGCACGGAGTCGTTGTCCGCGTGGTGGAAGCGGATGTTGCGCAGCTCGCGCAGCGCCGGGTGGCGCCGGCGCAGCCGGTTGAGCGCGGTGATCAGCGGGGCCAGGGTGCGGCCCTCGGCCTCGGCGGCGGCCCAGTCGCGCGGCCGCAGCTGGTACTTCTCCGAGTCCAGGTACTCCTCCGACCCCGGCCGCACGGCGGTCCCCTCGTACAGCTCGTAGCCCGCGTACACCCCCCAGGAGGGCGAGAGGGCGGCGCCCAGCACCGCCCGCAGCGCGAAGGCCGCCGGGCCGCCGTGCTGCAGCACGGCGTGCAGGATGTCCGGGGTGTTCACGAAGAAGTTCGGCCGCATGTAGGAGGCCGCCTCCCCGCTCAGCTCGGTCAGGTACTCCGTCAGCTCCTGCTTGCCGTTGCGCCAGGTGAAGTAGGTGTACGACTGGTGGAAGCCGATCTTGCCCAGGGTGTGCATCATCGCGGGGCGGGTGAACGCCTCGGCGAGGAAGAGCACGTCCGGGTCGGTGCGGGCGATGTCGGCCAGCACCCGCTCCCAGAAGAGCACCGGCTTGGTGTGCGGGTTGTCCACGCGGAAGATCCGCACCCCGTGGTCCATCCAGAAGCGCAGCACCCGCAGCGTCTCGCGGACCAGGCCGTCGAAGTCCCGGTCGAAGTCGATCGGGTAGATGTCCTGGTACTTCTTCGGGGGGTTCTCCGCGTAGGCGATGGAGCCGTCGGCGCGGTGCCGGAACCACTCCGGGTGCTTCTCCACCCACGGGTGGTCCGGCGAGCACTGGAGCGCGAAGTCCAGCGCCACCTCCATGCCCAGCTCCCGGGCGCGGGCGGTGAAGGCGTCGAAGTCCTCGATCGTGCCCAGGTCCGGGTGGACCGCGTCGTGGCCGCCCTCGGGCGAGCCGATCGCCCACGGCGAGCCCACGTCGTGGGGGCCCGCGGTCAGCGTGTTGTTGGGGCCCTTGCGGAACGCCCGTCCGATCGGGTGGATCGGCGGCAGGTACACGACGTCGAAGCCCATCTCCGCGACGGCCGGCAGCCGCTCCGCGGCGGTGCGCAGCGTGCCGCTGCGCGGCGGCTCCAGCCCGGCCGGGTCGACGACCGCGCCCTCGGAGCGCGGGAAGAACTCGTACCAGGAGCCGAACAGCGCCCGCGGGCGGTCCACCTGCAGCGGCAGCGGCCGCGAGGAGGTCACCAGCTCCCGCAGCGGGTGGCGGACCAGGACGGCGGCGACCTCGGCGGAGACCGCCGCGGCCAGCCGGGTCATCGGGGGCAGCCCGGAGTCGCGCAGCGCGGTGACGGCGGCGAGCACCGCGGCCCGGCCGTCGTCCTCGGGCACGCCCGCGGCGGCCCGCTCCAGCAGCAGGGCGCCCTCCTCCAGCACCAGCTCGGTGTCCATCCCCACGGGGATCTTCACCTTGGCGTGGTGCCGCCAGGTCTCCACCGGGTCGCTCCACGCCTCCACCGCGTACGTCCACAGGCCCTCGCCGGTGGGCGTCACGTCGGCGCCCCACCGGTCGGTGCCGGGGGCGAGCTCGCGCATGGGCGTCCAGGGCCCGGCCTGGCCGTCGGGGCCGCGCAGCACCACGTTCGCGTTGACCGCGTCGTGTCCCTCGCGGAACACCGTGGCCGTCACGGGGAAGGTCTCGCCCGCCACCGCCTTGGCGGGGCGGCGGCCGCAGTCGACCAGCGGCCGCACGTCCAGGACGGGGATGCGCCCCACGATGGTGCCGCCGTCCGCTGTGCCGCCGTCCGCGGTGCCGCCCGCCGGGGCGGCGGCCTGTGCCACCGCCGGGGCGGCGGCGGGGCGCCGGGCGGGGGCCTTCTTCGCCGCGGACCGCTTCGCCGGGGCCTTCTTCGCCGGGGCCTTCTCGGCCGTCTTCCTCACCGCCGCCTTCTTCGCGGCGGCCCTCCCCGCGGGGGCCTCCCCTGCAGGGGTCTTCTCGGAGGGGGTCTTCTTCGCAGCCGTCTTCTTCGCCACCGGTGTCTTCTCCGCAGCCGTCGCCGTCGCCGTCTTCCGCGTCCCGGCGGCGCCCACCGGGGCGCCCGCCGTCTCCGCGGCCTTCAGGGCCGGAACCGTCCCCCCGGACGGAGGCGCCTGCTGCGCCGGCACCGCGGGGGTCTGGTCGGCCTGCGGAACCCGTCCGGTGGTGCGGCCGGAGGTCTCCGGCGGGGTCGTGGGGACGGACGGTGTCCGCTTCTCGTCGTGCATGGCGAAGCTCCTGCCCGCGATCGGCGGCAGCTCCCACCGCGGGGCCCACCGCGTCCGGAACGGGGCGGTGGGGCCGGGAGGAGTACCGGGAGGACTGGTTTCGGGACGAAGGACCGGATGCGGTTGCGGTCCCGGAGAGCCTTCCCCCGCCTCTCCGTCCGGCAACCTGTCGGCGGCCGGGCCCCCGGCCGCGCGCCCCCGGCGGGGGCCGGACGCACTCCGGCGCACGCTCCGGTCGGGAGCGCCCCGACAGCCGTCCCGGAGGGTGGTCCGGACGGGCAGCCGTACCCGACTCGAGAACGAGCGCGCACGGAGCGAGGACACGCAGACATCAGCCACCGGTGATCATGTCGACGCGGAAGCGGATCCGGGCGGGAGCGAGGGGGAGGAACAGGGGAAACGGGAAACAGGGACATCCGGGCACGGAGCCCCGACGGAACCGGCGTCCGGCCGGACCTCCGCGGGGAGCCTTCGCCCCGCACGCATCCTCGCACCGGCGTCCGCCGCCATGCAGCAGTTTGGTCCTGTCTGCGGCGTGTCTCGGCCGCAGCCGGACGCTCCGGGCGGACCCCCGCGCGCCCGGCGCGCGGACGGAGCCGACCGCGCGCCCCCTGCGCCGCCGCGTGCGGCCCCGCGCCCGCAGTGATCTCCGACGCTGGGCCGAACGGCCCCCGGACGACGAGTTGACGCTGCCTGCGCGCCACCCCCGCGGCTAGGCTTCCGAGAGTGAAGGCAATCCGCAGATTCACAGTCCGCACCGTCCTGCCCGAGCAACTCCAGCCGCTGCACGACCTCGCTCTCAACCTGCGGTGGTCCTGGCACCCGGAGACCCGGGAACTCTTCCGCTCCGTGGACCCGGAGGTCTGGGAGGCCACCGGCGAGGACCCGGTCCGCCTCCTCGGCGAGGTCCCCGCGGCCAGGCTGGCGGCCCTCGCCGCCGACCGGCGCTTCCTGCGCCGCCTCCACGACACCGCCGACGAGCTCCACGACTACCTCACCGGCCCCCGCTGGTACCAGGGCGCCCCGCCCGGCACCGACGGCGAGCCGCTCCCCGCCGCCGTCGCCTACTTCTCCCCCGAGTACGGGATCGCCGCCGCCCTGCCGCAGTACTCCGGCGGCCTCGGCATCCTCGCCGGCGACCACCTCAAGGCCGCCAGCGACCTCGGCGTGCCGATCGTCGGCGTCGGCCTGTTCTACCGGCACGGGTACTTCCGCCAGTCCCTCTCCCGGGACGGCTGGCAGCAGGAGCGTTACCCGCTGCTCGACCCCAACGAACTCGCCGTCAGCCTCCTCCGCGAGCCCGACGGCAGCCCCTGCCGGGTCGTCCTCACCCTGCCCGGCGGCCGCCGGCTGCACGCCCACATCTGGAAGGCCCAGGTGGGACGCGTGCCGCTGCTGCTCCTCGACTCCGACATCGAGGAGAACTCCGCCGCCGAGCGCGACGTCACCGACCGCCTCTACGGCGGCGGCAGCGAGCACCGGCTGCTCCAGGAGATGCTGCTCGGCATCGGCGGCGTCCGCGCCGTCCGCACCTTCTGCCGCCTCACCGGCCACCCCGAGCCCGAGGTCTTCCACACCAATGAGGGCCACGCCGGCTTCCTCGGCGTGGAGCGCATCAGCGAACTCGCCCACGGCACCGGCCTCGACTTCGACGCCGCCCTGGAGGCGGTCCGCGCCGGCACCGTCTTCACCACCCACACGCCCGTCCCGGCGGGCATCGACCGGTTCGACCGCGACCTGGTCGCCCGCCACTTCGGCGGCGACGCGGCCCTGCCCGGCGTCCCCGCCGACCGGGTCCTCGCGCTGGGCGCCGAGTCCTGGGAGGGCGGCGACCCCCGCCTGTTCAACATGGCCGCCATGGGCCTGCGCCTGGCCCAGCGCGCCAACGGCGTCTCCACCCTCCACGGCGAGGTCAGCCGCCGGATGTTCAACGGCCTGTGGCCGGGCTTCGACGCCCCGGAGGTGCCCATCACCTCCATCACCAACGGCGTCCACGCCCCCACCTGGATCGACCCGGCCGTGGTCCGGCTGGGCGCCCGCGAGATCGGCGCCGCCCACGCCGAGAACGCCATGATCACCGGCGAGGCCAAGCGCTGGCACGGCGTCGAGGCCATCGCCGACGCCGACATCTGGGAGCTGCGCCGCGCCCTGCGCGCCCAGCTCGTCGACGAGGCCCGCCGCCGGCTGCGCACCTCCTGGCGGCAGCGCGGCGCCGGCGACGCCGAACTCGGCTGGACCGAGTCCGCGCTCGACCCCGACGTCCTCACCATCGGCTTCGCCCGCCGGGTGCCCTCCTACAAGCGGCTCACCCTGATGCTGCGCGACCCCGAGCGGCTGCGCCGCCTGCTGCTCCACCCCGAGCGGCCGGTGCAGATCGTCATCGCCGGCAAGGCCCATCCGGCCGACGACGGCGGCAAGCGGCTCATCCAGGAGATGGTCCGCTTCTCCGACGACCCCGCGGTGCGCCACCGCATCGTCTTCCTGCCCGACTACGACATGGCCATGGCGCAGCACCTCTACCCCGGCTGCGACGTCTGGCTCAACAACCCCCTCCGCCCGCTGGAGGCCTGCGGCACCTCCGGGATGAAGGCCGCCCTCAACGGCTGCCTCAACCTCTCGGTGCTCGACGGCTGGTGGGACGAGTGGTTCGACGGGTCCAACGGCTGGGCGATCCCCACCGCCGAGGGCACCGGCGTGGGCGGCAACGTCCACGGCGCCGGCATGACCGGCGGCCAGGGCATCGACGCCGACCGCCGGGACGACCTGGAGGCCTCGGCCCTGTACGACCTGATCGAGCACCAGGTCGCCGCCCGCTTCTACGACCGCGGGCCCGGCGGGCTGCCGCACCGCTGGATCGAGATGGTCCGCCACACCCTGGTCCACCTCGGCCCCAAGGTGCTCGCCGGGCGCATGGTCCGCGAGTACGTCGACCGGCTCTACGCCCCCGCCGCGGCCGCCCAGCGGCGCCTCGCCGGGACGGTCCCCGACGGGGAGGCGTACTCCGGCGCCCGCGAGCTCGCCGGCTGGAAGTCCCGCGTGCGGGAGGCCTGGTCGGCGGTCCGGGTGGAGCACGTGGAGGCCGGGGGACCCGCCGACGCCCCCGAACTCGGCTCCACCCTCGCGCTGCGGGTCCAGGTCGCGCTCGGCGCGCTGGAGCCGTCGGACGTGGACGTCCAGGCGGTCGCCGGCCGGGTCGACGACAGCGACCGCATCACCGACGCGGCCGTCGTCTCGCTCAAGCCCTCCGGCAGGCCCGGCCTCGACGGCCGCTGGCTCTACGAGGGACCGCTGGAACTCGCCCGCACCGGCCCCTTCGGGTACACCGTTCGGGTGCTTCCCGCGCACCCCCTGCTGGCCTCCACCGCCGAGCTCGGGCTCGTCGCCGTCCCGCCGGAGTCGGCGGGCATGGACGCCGGCCTGCTGCGCTGACGCACCCCCTCCCGAGCGCCCCCCGTCCCCACTCGGGCGGGGGGCGCCCGTGCGCCTGTGGTTAGGATGGCACGCGTTTTTCCCGGCCCGTCCACGGCGCCGGGCCTGCCGCCGACCACACCGAGGGGGAACGGGTGTCGGGATCGTTCAGCGTGGACGTCCAGCAGTTGGACGCGCTGGCCAGGGAGTTGAAGGAGAGCGTCGCGGCGATGACCGCCGCCCGGCACTCCATGGAGACCACCGGTCCGAGGACCACCGGCAGCAAGAACCTGGACCACGCCTGCGACGACTTCCAGGACAAATGGGGCTACGGGCTCCAGCAGATCCGGGAGACCGCCGAGGCCGTCACCCAGGGCCTGGAGGCCACCGCCAAGGCCTACCGCGCGACGGAGGACGCCCTGAGCGGCATGTTCCGCGGCGCCCTCGACGGCGGCGCGGGACCGGGGCCGCGGCCGGGGCCGGGCCGGATCGAGCACGGCGGCGGCCAGCACCTGCCGCCGGACCCGCGGTCGCTGGACGGCGGACCGGCGCTCCTCCCCGACCACGGCCAGGGGCACGGCCAGGGCGCGGGCCCCGGGGACGTGCAGACCATGCCGTACCGGCTCCGGCCCGGCGACTGGCGGCCCCAGGGGCCGGACACGGTACCGATCGACCACGGCGACGGCTCCGCGGAGTTCGTCCGCCGCGACGACATCCGCACGGTCTGAGGGGGATCCGCAGATGACCGGCTTCACGCTCGACCCCGACTTCCCCGCGCTCGGCTTCGACCCCGCACCGGGCAACCCCGGCAACGTCGACGCCCTGGTCATGCAGCTGACCTCGTCGGCCCGGCACCTGGAGGCCGCCCACCAGACCCTCCGCCGGGTCACCGGCGGCGGCACCGACTGGCAGGGCGACGCCGCCCGGGGCTTCAGCGCCCGCGTCGCGCCGCTGCCCGCCCAGCTCGACGCCGCCCGCCGGTCCTTCGAGGACGCCGCCCGGCAGCTCGACGGCTGGCGCGCCGACCTCGACGGCATGCAGTCCAAGGCCCGCGCCTACGAGCACGAGGCCGAGCAGGCCCGCGAGCGGATGAAGCGGGCGGAGGGCAATCCCGACCTGGACCTGGCCGGCCACGTCTTCGACAACGACGCCGACCTCGCCGCCGCCCAGTCCCGGCTGGACGCCGCCAACCGCGAGCTGGAGGCCGCCTCCCAGGCGCTCGGCGAGATCCGGGCGCAGGCCATGGACCTCGCCGGCCAGCACAAGGACCTCGCCGACCGCTGCGCCGCCGCGATCCGTCGCGCCGCAGAGGGCGCCCCCGACGGCCCCGGCCTCTTCGACCGCCTCGCCGACGGCATCAAGGACCTCGTCACCCTCCAGCTGCGGATGGCCAGGTCCGTCGCCGACTTCGTCAAGAACCACGCCAACGCCATCGCGGCGGTGGGGGACATGCTTTCCACCGCCAGCACGCTGGTGGGCGTGGTCGGCACCGCGATCGATCTTGTCGGCTGTGCCTTCCCTCCTGTGGAGCCCGTCGGACTCATGCTCAATGCGACGTCAGGTGTGCTCGGCCTGGGCGCTCTGGGCTTCCATGCGGCGGCCAAGGCGGGTGGGGCGGACGTGTCCGGCAGCACTCTCGCCCAGGACACGTTCGGTGCCCTGTCCTTCGGGTTCGGCGACGGCATCGCGGTTGCGGGACGAGTCGGGATGGCGGCACCCCGGGTCGTCCGCGCAGCAGCCCAGGGGGAACTGGTCACAGGCGGAACGGGATTCCTCCTCAACACCATGTCCTTGAAGGACATGGTCGGAGATCCTCACACCCTCGGCTACTTCCAGCCGAAGGGCAAGCGCCAGCATGACGAGTACGCCGTCACCACGGTTCTCGGCTCCCCTCTCGCGGGAGGCCTCCTGGTCGGCTTCCAGAACGCCTGGCACGACGGCAGCAAGAAGGACGCCGCTGCTGCGGATCAGCGGGGGAAGTGATGAACCTCGACCGGATCGCCGCGCTCTTCGACGGCCGCCCCCGCGTGGACTCCTCGCAGTACACGATGGACGGCCCTGAGCTTCTGTGGATGTCCTACCTGTACGGCTACCGCTACGAAGGGCTGTCTCCCCTCAAGAACGGGGCGCTGTTCCACTTCGTCCGCGATGATTCAGCCTCTGCCCGGCGGAGGGCCGCCTGGATGCGCGCTCCGCACCTCGATCCGACGTTTCCCCCGCCGGTCTCCTGGTCCATGGGTGCACCGTGGGGCTGGACGCCGCCCGGCTGGCACCCTGGAGCGAAGGTCGCCCTGCCGACCCGGGAGGAGCGTGCCGACCTCCTCTCGCTCGTCATGGTCGACAGGGGAAACTCCCGCTACTTCTGGGGTGTCCTGGCGATGGTTGCGGGCGGTGGCGCCGTCGCCGCCTGGGGGCGCGGCCCCGGTTTCTGGCTGGTGTGGGCCGTCGTCGTTGCTGCTCTCTTCGTCTGCACCCTCATCGGCACGGTCTTCGTCCCGCGTCGTCATGCGGCCGGTGCTGCCAGGGCCAGAGCCAGGCTGGGCATCGGAGACGCATCCGTCGGGGCAGGCTCCCCACCTGGCCCGCCGCCCGCGACACTGCGCTGAACGCCACAGAGAAAGGCCGGTGACGGCATGCCCGACTATCAGGTCGTTTTCGACCTTCCGCCGGACTTCCACGACCTGGCGATCGGTGCGGATCCCGACGAGGTCCGCACCGCACTCGTCCACCGCATCGGCGCCGAACGGGTCGAGGACATTCCGGCCTTCGTGCTCAAGGGACTGCTGACCGACTATGAGCAGTCCTCGCGGCTCATGAGGGAACTGGGAATCTTCCATGCCTCCACCGCGCTCGGCAGGGTCAGAGACCATCCCTCGGCCTCCTCTCTCTTCCTGGCCCATACGGAAGCGGACTGCACCGACCCGGAGGTCGCCGTCGAGGGTGTCCTTCGCATCCGGGGGCGCGGACCCGGGTCGGAGAACCGCAAGGTCCAGCGGTACGACCTGCCGTGCGGCCCGGCGGCGATCACCGTCGAGGCCGCACCCGGCATGGTGATCCCTGCGGAGTTGACCGAGTCCGGTGAGGACGAGCCGGTGACCGTGGCCACGCTGCAGGCGTGGATCCCGGTGCCGGCGGCGGCCGACCCGGCCCGGCGGAGCCTGCTGGTCGTCACCTTCACCACGCCCAGCGTGCAGGACTGGGAGGTCTACTGCCCGGTGGTCGTGGACCTGCTGCGCAGCCTGCGGTTCGTCACGGACGGGCACGGCGGCGGGGACGGCGGGGGCACAGGCGGGTACGGCGGCGGCCAGGGCGGGCCGGCCGTTCCGGCCCCGGCCGGTGACGGGGCGTCCCGGATCGCCGCCGCGTTCGGCTGACCCGGCGTCAGTCCGCCTGCCGTGCCCGGGCCGGCGCCCCGTCCGGGCGCCCCTCCCGGCGTCCTCCGGCCGGTACGCGCCCGCCCTCCGGCCGGCCCGGTCCTCCTGGACCGGACCGGCCGGACCCGGGCGGGTCAGACCAGGCTGTCCCGCCAGGCCTGGTGGAGGTCGGCGAAGCGGCCCGCGGAGCCGATCAGGCCGACGGGGGTGCCGTCCTCGACGACGCGGCCCTGCTCCATGACCAGCACCCGGTCGGCGATCTCCACCGTGGAGAGCCGGTGGGCGATGATCACCGCCGTGCGGCCCGCCAGCACGGTGCGCATGGCCTCCTGGACGGCCCGCTCGCCGGGCACGTCCAGCGACGAGGTGGCCTCGTCGAGGATGAGGACGGCCGGGTCGGCGAGCAGCGCGCGGGCGAAGGCGACCAGCTGCCGCTGGCCCGCCGAGATCCGTCCGCCGCGCTTGCGCACGTCGGTGTCGAAGCCCTCCGGCAGCGCGGCGACGAAGTCGTACGCCCCGATGGCCCGGGCGGCCTCCTCCACCTCCTCGCGGGTGGCCCCGGGGCGGCCGACGGCGATGTTGTCGGCGACCGTCCCGGAGAAGAGGAAGGACTCCTGGGTCACCATCACCACGCCGCGGCGCAGGTCGGGGGTGGAGAGCCGGCGCAGGTCCACGCCGTCCAGGGTGATCCGGCCGTCCGTGGGGTCGTGGAAGCGGGCCAGCAGCTTGGCGAGCGTGGACTTGCCCGCGCCGGTCGCGCCGACCACGGCGACCGTCTGCCCGGCGGGCAGCACCAGGTCGAAGCGGGGCAGCACCTCCTTGCCGTTCCGGTAGGCGAAGGAGACGCCCTCGAAGGCCACCTCGAGCCCCTTGGCCGACGCCTCCGGCCGCTCCGGCAGCCGCTCGGGCTCGGCGGGCTCGGCGACGGTCGGCTCGTGGGCCAGCAGGCCGGCGATCTTCTCCAGGGCCGCGGACGCCGACTGGTAGCTGTTGAGGAACATGGCCAGGTGGTCGATGGGGTCGAACAGCCGCCGCAGGTACAGCACGAAGGCGGCCAGCACGCCCAGCCGCAGGCTCCCGTCGGCGACCAGGTACGCGCCCCACAGCACCACGGCCGTGATCCACGCGTTCGCGGTGGCGCGGGAGGAGGCGACGAAGCGGGCCATCGCGAGCAGTCCGTCCGCGTTGGCCGTCGCGTACTCGGCGTTGACGACGCCGAACGCCTCGTCGTTGGCCTGCTCCCGGCGGAACGCCTGCACCGGCCGGATGCCGTTCATGGTCTCGGTGAAGCGGACGATCACCGTCGCCACGGCGGTGCGGGAGCGCCGGTACACCGTGCGGGACCGGCGCCGGAAGGACCGGGTGAGCAGGTACACGGGCACGAAGGACGCCAGGGAGGCGAGGCCCAGGCGCCAGTCCATCACCAGCAGCAGCACCGAGATGTAGGTGACCGACAGGGCGACCGAGAGCAGCTCCTGCAGGCCCTCGTTGAGGAGCTCCCGCAGGGCGTCCACGTCGCTGGTGGCCCGGGAGATGATCCGTCCGGAGGTGTAGCGCTCGTGGAAGTCCAGGCTGAGCCGCTGGGCGTGCCGGAAGATGCGGCCGCGCAGGTCCAGCAGGACGTCCTGGTTGATGCGGCCGGAGAGCCGGATGAAGGCCCGCTGGAGCAGGGTGCCCAGCAGGGCGCAGCCCAGGTAGGCGGCGGTGACGGCCACCAGCGGGCCGGATTCGCTGCGGCGCAGCGCGGGGATGGCCCGGTCGATGGCGACCGACACCAGCAGCGGCCCGGCCTGGAGGGCTGCCTGCTGGACCAGGATCAGCAGCATGGCGACGGCGATCCGCCGCCGGTGGGGGCCCATCAGGCTGCGCAGCAGCGCGCGGGGGGCGCCCGGCGGGACGGGGATGTCCTCGTCCTCCCCGTGCGGGGGCCCGGCGTCGTCGGCGGCAATGCCGCCGGGGGTGTCCTCGGAGGTGCCGTCGGCGGGGGCGCCGGCCGGGGCCGCGGTCCCGGTGCCCGCGGGCTCCGGGCCGGGGCCGTCCCGCAGGGCGTCCGGCTCCGTCTCGGTGGTCGAGGTCATCGGGCCGTGCTCCTTTCCCGGACGGTGTCCGTCCTGCCGGTGCGGTCCGCAGGCTCCGTGCCCACCGTGCCCACCGCGCTCTCCGTGCCGTCCGCCCCACCGGTGCCGTCCGCGGTGTGCTCCCGGCCGGCCGGTTCGCCGGACATCAGCTCCCGGTAGGCGGGACAGGACCCCAGCAGCTCCTGGTGCGTGCCGACCGCGGCGATCCGGCCGTCGGCCAGCAGCGCCACCCGGTCGGCGAGCAGCACGGTGCTCGGCCGGTGCGCCACCACCAGTGCCGTGGTGTCGGCGAGGACGTGGCGCAGGGCCTCCTCCACCAGGGCCTCGGTGTGCACGTCCAGCGCGGACAGCGGGTCGTCGAGCACCAGGAAGGCGGGTCGGCCGACGACGGCGCGGGCCAGGGCCAGCCGCTGGCGCTGGCCGCCGGAGAGGCTGAGGCCCTGCTCGCCGACCTGGGTGTCCAGGCCGTCGGGCAGTCGGCGGGTGAAGTGGGCCTGGGCGGTGTCCAGGGCCCGGTCCAGCGCCTCCTGCCCGGCGTCGGGGGCGCCCATCAGGACGTTCTCCCGCACCGAGGCGGAGAAGAGCGTGGGCTCCTCGAAGGCGGTGGCGACCCGTTCGCGCACCTGCCGCCGGGACAGGTCGCGGACGTCGGTGCCGTCCAGCGTGATCGATCCGGCGGTGGCGTCGTACAGGCGGGGGATCAGGGCGGTGAGGGTGGTCTTGCCGCTGCCGGTTGCGCCCACCAGGGCCATCGTCTCGCCGGGCCGGACGTGCAGGTCGACGCCGCGCAGCAGGTCGGGGGAGTCCGGCGGCGCGTCGGGGTAGCGGAACCGGACGCCGGTGAAGCGGATGCCGTCCGGCGCGGCGCCGCCGGAGGCCCGGTCGGCCTGCGGCCGGCCCGCCCGGGCCCGGGCCGCGGCGGACGCGTCCTGCTCCTCGGCCTCGGGGGTGTCCATGACCTCGAAGAACCGGTCGGCCGCGGTCGCCGCCTCGTTGCTGTACGCCAGCAGCCAGCCCAGGGACTCCACCGGCCAGCGCAGCGCCAGCGCGGTGGAGAGGAAGGCGACCAGGGTCCCCGCGCTGAGGTGGCCGTGGGCGACCAGCACGCACCCCGTGCACAGGGCCGCGCCGAGCGCGACCTCGGGCAGGCCGACGACGACCGCCCACAGGTCGGCCAGCAGCCGCGCCTTGTGCAGCTCGGTGGAGCGCAGCTCGGACGCCTGCTCCCGGAAGCGCCGGGCCATGGTGCGGTGGCGGCCGAAGGCCTTGAGGATGCGGATCCCGAGGACCGACTCCTCGACGACCGTGGCGAGGTCGCCGATCTGGTCCTGGGCCCGGCGGGCGGCCCTGCTGTACCGGGCCTCGAAGTACGAGCAGAGCAGCACCAGCGGGGCGGCGGGCAGCACGAGGATCAGCCCGAGCCGCCAGTCCAGCGAGAACATGATGGCCACGCCGGTCAGGAAGGTCGCCGTGTTGACGATCAGGAAGACCAGCGGGAAGGCCAGGAAGAGCCGCAGCGTGAAGAGGTCCGAGGTGGCGCGCGACAGCAGCTGCCCGGAGGCCCAGCGGTCGTGGAAGGAGACGGGGAGGCGCTGGAGCCGGGCGTGCAGGTCGCCCCGCATGGTCCGCTCGACCCGGGCCAGCGGACGGGCGATCAGCCAGCGCCGGACGCCGAACAGTCCGGCCTCGGCCATGCCCAGCAGCAGGAGCAGGCCGGCGAGCGGCCAGAGCCCGGCGGTGTCGTGGCGGGCGATCGGGCCGTCCACGATCCGCCGCAGGACCAGCGGCACCAGGAGCGCCGCGCTGGAGGCGACCAGGGCGGCCGTGGTGGAGCCCGCCAGGAACCAGCGCACCGGCCGCACGTAGGGCCACAGGCGGAGCAGGGAGCGCACGGCGGAGCGCTTCGGCGCGGGTGCGGGCGCCGGAGCAGGGGACGGGGTGGCGGCTGCGGCCGGGTCTTCGGACATCGTTCGCGAGCGTACGACTCACCACCGACAAGCACACCCGGTTTTCCGGCCGCTCCGCCCGGGAGGGGGCCGCGGCGCGCCCGCGGCCCGGCGTGTCCCGGCACGGGAGGAGGGGCGCCGGACCCGCGGAGGACCGGCATGCGAAAGGCCGGGACGGCTCCGCCATCCCGGTGTGTCCCGTGCTGCGTGCTGGGCGTGCTGGGCGTGCTGGGCGTGCCGCCTGCTGCGGCCTGCCGGCCGGGGACGGCTACCCGTCCCGCCGGGCCCCCCGGCCCTGTGTCAGCCGCACCAGCCGGTGCCCGGAGTCGGACACGATGTCGATGCTGCTGATGTCCTCCGGCCGGGCCGAGGTGGAGGCGGGTACGGCGGTGGTGTCGGCGTAGCCCGACCCCCAGGTGCCCCCGGTCTCGGTGCGCCCGTCCCGGGTGTGCACCACCATGGAGCAGCGGATGCCCTGCGGCAGCCCGTCGAGCCGCAGCTCCACCTGGGTGCCCCACGCCTTGCGGACCAGGCCCGCCGTGGCGCCGACCCGGCTGGCGGGGTCGGTCGCGTGCAGGGTCGCCGCCGCCGGCTGCGCGGCTGCGGTGTCGCCGCGCGTCACCCCGAGGTAGACGGCGGCACCGGTGGCGCAGGCCGCCACCGCGACGGAGGCGGCGGTCAGCAGCCGCCTCGTCCTGTGGTCCCGGCGGTGCGAGACCGGCGCCGGCTCGTGGTGGGGAGCGGCGCGGTGCGACGGCGGTCCGCCGCGTGCCGAGGGGAGGACGGTCCCGCCGCCGCCCGGCGACGGGGGTGCCGGCTCCGCGGGCGGCCCGGCCGTCCGGGGCACCGCCGCGAGCCGGGGGAACGCCTCCGCGTCCTCCGCGGTCTCCGCCATCTCCTCGAACGGCGTGCGCCGCAGCAGCCCCGGCAGGGGTGCGAGCTGGACCAGCTCGTCCCGGCAGCGCGGGCATCCGTCGAGGTGCCGTTCGAGCGCGGCGCGCTCCCGGCCGTCGAGCGCTCCGAGCATGTAGGCGCCCAGAGAGACGCTCTCCTGGCACGTCATGGTGCTGTCACCCCTCGTTCCTCCAGCACGTTCCGCAGTGCGCGCAGCGCGTAGTAGCAGCGCGACTTGACCGTCCCCGCGGGTATGCCCAGGTGCTGGGCGGCCTCCGCCACCGTACGCCGCAGGTAGTACACCTGGACCAGGACCGCACGGTGGTCCGGCCGCAGCCCCCGCAGGGCCTCCGCCATCTGCCAGCTCTCCAGCATCCGGTCCAGCTCGTCCTCGCCGCGCCCGGGGGGCTCCTCCTCGCCGAGCGGGCTCTCCGGCGGACGCGCCTGCGTCCGGCGGAAGGCGGACACCACCAGGTTGTGGGCCACCGTGTGCAGCCACGGCCCGGCGCGCTCGGGGTCGAGGGTGGCCCGGTGCTGCCACGCCCGCAGGAACGTCTCCTGCACCAGGTCCTCCGCCCGCTGGTAGTCGCCGTGCAGCAGCCGCAGGACGTGTCCGAGGACAGAGCGTCCGTACCGCGCGTACAGGGCTCGCACCCACTCCGAGTCGCTGTGGGCCGTGATGGTCGTTGTTGCCGTGGCTGTCTGCTGCATGGGTCCAGTACGCCCGTTGCCGCAGAGTGGTTCAAGGCACCCTAGACTCCCTTAAGGATGACCTGAGGCTGAGGTTATGACGAGGGCTCAACCGCGCGCAGGAGCAGCAGCGAACGGCCCTCCAGCACGCGTTCCGCGCCCGCGGCGAGCACCTCGCCGGGGGCCTGCGCCTGCTCCTCCGCGGCGGTGTCCGCCACCGTGCGCCAGCCGCCGGCCCAGGGCCGGCCGGGCAGGGCGAAGGGCACGTCGCGGTGGGAGGCGTTCAGCAGCAGCAGGAAGCTGTCGTCCCGCACCGGCCGCCCCGCCGGGTCGCGCTCCGCCATGTCGCTGCCGGACAGGAACATCCCCAGCGTCCCGGTGTGCTCGTACCAGTCCGCCTCGGTCATCTCCCGCCCGGCGGGCGTGAACCAGGCCAGGTCCCGCAGGCCGCCGGGGTGCCCGGGCCGCCCGGAGAAGAACGCCCGCTGCCGCAGCACCGGGTGCTCCCGGCGCAGCCGGACCAGCCGCCCGGCCAGGTCGGCGAGCGCCCGCCAGCCGGGGTCGTCCAGGAGCGACCAGTCGACCCAGCCGGTCTCGTTGTCCTGGCAGTAGGCGTTGTTGTTGCCGCCCTGGGTGCGGCCCATCTCGTCGCCGGCGACCAGCATCGGCACGCCGGCGGAGAGCAGCAGGGTGGCCAGCATGTTGCGCAGCTGGCGGCGGCGCAGCGCGGTCACCTCCGGGTCTGCGGTCTCCCCCTCGTGGCCGCAGTTCCACGACCGGTTGTCGTCGGTGCCGTCGCGGTTGTCCTCGCCGTTGGCCTCGTTGTGCTTGCGGTCGTAGGAGACCAGGTCGCGCAGGGTGAAGCCGTCGTGCGCGGTGACGAAGTTGACGGAGGCGTAGGGGCGGCGGCCGCCGCGCTGGTACAGGTCGGAGGAGCCGGAGAGCCGGTAGCCGAGCTGCCGCACGTCGGGGTGGGCGCCGCGCCAGAAGTCCCGCACGGTGTCCCGGTAGCGGTCGTTCCACTCGGCCCACAGCGGCGGGAAGCCGCCCACCTGGTAGCCGCCGGGGGCGACGTCCCACGGCTCGGCGATCAGCTTCACCCGGCTGAGCACCGGGTCCTGGGACACGGCGGCGAGGAACGGGGAGTCCATGTCCACGCCGTCGCTGCCGCGGGTCAGCGCCGCCGCCAAATCGAAGCGGAAGCCGTCCACGCCCATCTCGGCGACCCAGTAGCGCAGCGAGTCGGTGATCAGCCGCACCACGTGCGGCCGGCGGGTGTCCAGGGTGTTGCCGCAGCCGGTGTAGTCGGCGTAGCCGCGCCGGTGCAGCGGCGGCAGCCGGTAGTAGGCGGCGTTGTCGATGCCGCGGAAGGACAGCGTGGGGCCGCCGGCCCCGCCCTCCGCGGTGTGGTTGTAGACCACGTCCAGGATCACCTCGATCCCGGCCGCGTGCAGCGCCCGCACCATCCGCTTGAACTCGCCGACCTGCTGCCCCCGGGTGCCCGAGGAGGAGTAGCCGCCGTGCGGGGCGAAGAAGGCGAGGGTGTTGTACCCCCAGTAGTTGCGCAGGCCGCGGCGCTGCAGGTGGTCCTCGTCGGCGAACTGGTGCACCGGCAGCAGCTCCACCGCGGTCACCCCGAGCCGCACCAGGTGCTCCACGGCGGCGGGGTGCCCCAGCCCGGCGTAGGTGCCCCGCAGGTGCTCGGGCACGCCGGGGTGGCGCATGGTGAAGCCGCGCACGTGCACCTCGTAGAGGACCGTCTCCGCCCACGGCGTCTTCGGCCGCCGGTCGTCCTGCCAGTCGTCGTCGTCCTGCACCACCACGGCCTTGGGCACGTACGGGGCCGAGTCCCGGTTGTCGCGGACCGTGTCGGCCACGTCGGCCTCCGGCCAGTCGCGGACCGAGCCGCACTGGGCGTCGTGGGTGCGCGCGACGCCGTCGACGGCCCGGGCGTACGGGTCCAGCAGCAGCTTGGCCGGGTTCCACCGGGCGCCGGTCCACGGGTCCCAGCGGCCGTGCACCCGGAAGCCGTACCGCTGCCCCGGGGCGACCCCCGGCAGGAAGCCGTGCCAGGTCTGGAAGGTCTGCTCGGCGAGCGGGTGGCGGGTCTCGGCGCCGTCGTCGTCGAAGAGGCACAGCTCCACGGCCTCGGCGCCCGCCGCCCACAGGGCGAAGTTGGTGCCCGGGGTGCCGTCGGCCGCCGTCCGGTACCGGGCGCCCAGCGGCTGCCAGCTGCCCGGCCACGCGGGCTCCGGTCCCGGGTCGGGCTCCGGCGGCGCCGCGACCGGCCCGGTCGGGACGAGCCGCAGCTCGGTCCCCGGGCGTGGGTCGGAGCGGGCACGGCCCTCGTCCGGTCCGCCGCCGACCTGCTGCCATGCCGCCATGGCGCACCCTCCCGCCGTGGGGCGTCCCGTGCCCCGTCACTCCTTGTTTCCCCAGATCGGGGGCGCCTGTCACGCACGGAATCCGTCAGCGACCCTCCGTGACCGCTCCACCGCTTTGGGTGATGCAGCCGTGTCCTTGCGGGCGCCGGATCGTTGGGACGGTTGGCCGGGCGCCGGGCCCGGCCCGGTCGGCACCTGCGGGATCGGCCGTCCGAGTGAGTCCAGGGAGGCGCCGGGATGCACCCGGGAAGCACCGCGCGGGGCGGGCGCACCGCCCTCGCCGCGGTCGGCGGGGTCCTGCTCGTGCTGGCCGCACTGGCGGGATGCCGACCCGCCGACCCCGTGCACCCCTCCTCGGACGGCGCCGTCGCCGCCACCCCCGCGCCCCCGCGGGTCTCCCGCGCCGCCGTCACGGTCGTACCGGCCGACGGCGCCTCCGACGTCGCGCCGACCGGCTCCGTCCGCGTCACCGCCGAGCGGGGGCGGCTGACCTCGGTCCGGCTGGCGGACGACGGCGGGCACCCCGTCCCCGGCCACCTGGAGCCGGGCGGCGCAGCCTGGCTGCCCGACGCGCCGCTGGCGCTCTCCACCCGCTACACCGTGGACGCCACCGCCCGGGACGCCGAGGGCCTGGAGGCCGCCCGGCACGCCGTCTTCACCACCCTCGTGCCGAAGCACACCGCCGTCGCGTTCTTCACGCCCGAGGCCGGCTCGACGGTCGGCGTCGGCATGCCCGTCTCGCTGCGGTTCACCCGGCCGATCGCCGACCGGGCCGCGGTGGAGCGGGCGGTGCGGGTCACCGCGGACCCGCCCGTCCCGGTGCGGCTGCACTGGTTCGACGGCACCCGCCTGGACTTCCGGCCCAAGTACTTCTGGAAGCCCGGCACCCGGGTGCTGCTGTCGCTGCGCCTGCGCGACCAGCGGGTCGCGCCGGGCGTGTACGGGGTGCAGCGCAAGGACGTGCGGTTCACCGTCGGCCGCTCGCAGGTCTCCACCGTCGACGTCAGGGCCCGCACCATGACGGTGCGCCGCGACGGCGGCGTGCTGCGCACCCTGCCGATCTCGGCGGGCAGCCCGCAGCACCCCACCTACAACGGGTACCTGGTGGTGTCCGAGAAGTTCGCGGTGACCCGGATGAACTCCCGGACCGTGGGCCTGGGCAGCGAGTACGACATCCCCGACGTGCCGCACGCCATGCGGCTGACCGGCTCCGGCACCTTCGTGCACGGCAACTACTGGGCCCCCCGCTCGGTCTTCGGCGCCGAGAACACCAGCCACGGCTGCGTGGGCCTCGCCGACACCAAGGGCGGCGGCGCCGACACCCCGGCCGGCTGGTTCTTCGCCCACTCGCTGATCGGCGACGTCGTCCGCGTGGAGGGCTCCGACGACCGCACGGTCGACCCGGCCAACGGGCTCAACGGCTGGAACCTCCCCTGGTCGCAGTGGAGCCCCCAGCCCCGCTGACCGCGTCCCCCTGCCGGGCCCCGCCCGCTCCGCGGCCGCCCGCGCCCTCGCTCCGGGGCCGCCGCTGCCTGCCGTTATCCTCGGATGTCCAGCCGCGTGCAGGATCACGGCCCGGTGCAACCGGCCCGCTCCCCTGTGCGTGTAGTGAGGTGAAACCGGGAGGGGAGCACACACGTGAAGCCGGAACAGGCGGCAGCCGCCGCGATACGCCCGAGCGCCGTACGAGGCAGGAACCGGGGCGCCGCGCGGGGTGCGCTCGCCCTGCTCCTCGGCCTCCTGCTGGCCCTCGTCACCGCCTGCAGCTCCGGCGGGTCGAAGTCCTCGGACGCGTCCGGGGACAAGGGCGGCGCCGACAAGGGCGCCAGCCAGGCCGACAAGGCCGCCGCGCAGAAGACCTCCGACGCCGTGATCTCCATCACGCCCAAGGACGGCGCCTCCAACGTCCCGACCCGCGACGCCCTCAAGGTCACCGTCGCCAAGGGGAAGCTCACCTCGGTCAAGGTCACCTCGGAGTCCGGCGCGGCCGTCGCCGGCGCCCTCGCCGCCGACGGCAGCAGCTGGACGCCGGCCGACTCCCTGAACACCGGCGTCAAGTACCGGGTCGAGGCGCACGCCAAGGACGCCAAGAACCTGGAGGCGGTGGAGAACGCCACCTTCACCACGCTGACGCCCGCCAACACCTTCATCGGCTACTTCAACACCGAGCAGGGGCAGACCTACGGCGTCGGCATGATCGTCTCGCTGCGGTTCAACAAGCCGATCGCCAACCGCAAGGACGTCCTCGGCCACATCAAGGTGACCGCGAACCCCGCGGTCGACGTGGTCGGCCACTGGGTCGACGGCCAGCGGCTGGACTTCCGCCCCAAGGACTACTGGGCGCCCGGCACCCAGGTCACCCTGGGCCTGCGGCTCAACGGCGTCCAGGGCTCCCCGGGCGTGTACGGCGTGCAGTCCAAGGACGTGAAGTTCTCCATCGGCCGCTCGCAGGTCAGCCTGGTGGACGCCGAGAAGCACACCATGACGGTGCGCAAGAACGGCGCCGTGCTCCGGACGATCCCGATCTCCGCCGGGTCGCCGCAGAACACCACCTACAACGGCAGGATGGTGATCTCCGAGAAGTACACCGAGACCCGCATGAACGGCGACTCGGTCGGCTTCAAGGGCGAGTACGACATCAAGGACGTGCCGCACGCCATGCGGCTCACCACCTCCGGCACCTTCGTGCACGGCAACTACTGGGGCAGGCCGGGCATCTTCGGCGCCGAGAACACCAGCCACGGCTGCGTGGGCCTGCGCGACGCCAAGGGGGCGAAGGACCCGGGGACCCCGGGCGCCTGGTTCTTCTCCCACTCGCTGATCGGCGACGTGGTCGAGGTGGTCCACTCGCACGACAGGACCGTCGACCCGTTCAACGGCATCAACGGCTGGAACATGGACTGGTCGCAGTGGACGGCCGGCAGCTGACCGGCCCGTGGCCGCCAGGCCGCCCGCCGGGGCCCGGCCCGGAGCACCGCGAGTGCCCGGGGCCGGGCCCCGGCCGTGTCCGGGCCGCCGTGCCCGGCCCTCCGTCCCGGCCCCCGGGCGGCCACGCGCTAGGGTCGGCCCGGGCGGCACCCCGCCCGCACCGGACCCGTTCCGCACCACCCGCCCCGGAGGCCGCAATGACGCGTTCCGTCCACCTCGACGTCGAGGACGGCGTCGGCACCGTCCGCCTGGACCGCCCGCCGATGAACGCCCTCGACGCCGCCATGCAGGACCAGCTCCGCGAGGCCGCCGAGGAGGCGTCGCGCCGGTCCGACGTGCGCGCGGTCGTGCTCTGGGGCGGGGAGAAGGTCTTCGCGGCCGGCGCCGACATCAAGGAGATGCAGGCCATGTCGTACGCCGACATGGCCGAGCGCGGGGGCCCGCTCCAGGAGGCCTTCACGGCCGTGGCCCGCATCCCCAAGCCGGTGGTCGCCGCGGTCACCGGCTACGCGCTGGGGGGCGGCTGCGAACTCGCCCTGTGCGCCGACGTCCGCGTCGCGGCGGACAACGCCCGCCTCGGCCAGCCCGAGATCCTGCTCGGCCTGATCCCCGGTGCGGGCGGTACCCAGCGGCTGGCCCGGCTCGTCGGCCCCTCCCGGGCCAAGGACCTGATCTTCACCGGCCGGCACGTCAAGGCCGACGAGGCGCTGCGCATCGGCCTCGTCGACCGGGTGGTCCCCGCCGAGGAGGTGTACGCGACCGCGCACGCGTGGGCCGCGAAGCTCGCCGCCGGCCCGGCGCTGGCGCTGCGCGCCGCCAAGGAGGCCGTCGACCGCGGCCTGGAGACCGACCTGGACTCGGGGCTCGCGATCGAGCGGAGCCTCTTCGCGGGGCTCTTCGCCACCGAGGACCGCGAGATCGGGATGCGCAGCTTCGTCGAGGAGGGCCCGGGCAAGGCGAAGTTCCGCTGACACGCCCGCGCCCCGCCCGCGCCGTGGCCGGGCGCCCGTGGGCGCCGCCCGTGACCGCCGCCCGCGCCGCGGCCGGACCCCGCCGCGGCGCGGGCGGCGCGATCGTACGACTGATGATCCTTTCCCGGTTGTGGCCACGTCCGGGGGCCGCAGCGGCCATGATGGGCGCATGTCGGGCCGGGGAGAAGCAGAGCGGACGCACCACCCGAGCCCGGGGTTCCCGGACGAGTTCGCCCCGGACCCGCTGGAGGCCGCCTTCTTCGACCGCCTCTCGCACCCCGCCGTCGACGAGGTGCGGCTGCCGGCGACGGCGGAGTCGGCCGGCGAGGCGCGGCGGCTGACCCTCTCCGTGCTGGAGCTCTGGGGTCTGGTGCAGCAGCGGGAGGCCGCCGAGCAGCTCGTGGGCGAGCTGGTCGCCAACGCCGTACGGCACACCGGCGGCCGCACGGTGGGCGTGCGGTTCGCCCGCCGGCCGGGCTGCCTGCGCGTCGAGGTGCGGGACCCGTCGCGGGCGCTGCCGTGCCTGATCCGGGTGGAGGCCGACGCGGACTCCGGGCGGGGGCTGCAGCTGGTCGAGGCGATGTCCGACCGCTGGGGCGCCGACCTGCTGTCGCGGGGCAAGAGCGTCTGGTTCGAGCTGCGGGTGCGCGAGCGCTGAGGGGGCCGAGGGCCGCCCGGGAGGCAGGACCGCCGGGGAGGCGCCGGGAGGCGCCCGGAACGCATGCGGGCCCCCGTGCGCCGTGATGAGGCGGTGCGGGGGCCCTGCAGCTCACCGCGCAGGCCAGAGGGGGTGCGTGCCGTGCGGTGCGTGACGGCCGTGCCGGGTCGTGCGGAGGCCGTGGTCAACGGGTGCCAGTGTCCCACAGGGTGGGACAGTCGGGCAAACCGTACGCCTGGCATTCAAAGGTGTGCATATCGATTCACCTTGTGTTCGTGAGCCTGTCGGGCTGCAGGCCTTGTTTGCGCCGGATCTCCGGCTCCGGGGTGCGCGTCCGCCCCCCGGCGCGGCCCTGCCCGCACGGCGTCCGCACCCCCGGCGGGGCGTCCGGGCAGGGCCCGTGCGGCGTCCGCGCAGTGTCCGCGGGGAGGGCCCGGGCAGCCTCCCGGGGAATCTGCTAAACCGGTTCGGTTCACACCGTTGTCATCGTTCGGGTACGCCTTTACGCTGAGTCCCGCACCGAATGCCGTCGACCATTCGGGCAGCCGGAAGGGCGCCCTGCGCCCCGGCCCCGGGCGACGATGTCGCCGGTCGACACGGTGCCGAAGCCCCAGGTCGGAACAGGGGCAGAGTCCGGTCGCCGTGCTGTGCCGCGACCCCCGAACGGAATCCGCGAGATTCCTCCCGACAGGGGAGTCGTCCCATGAGAAAACGCATTGCCGGTGCCCTGGCGGCGCTTTTCGCACTCGTCGTCCCGATGCTCGCCGCCGCCCAGCCCGCGCACGCCGCGACCGGCCTCCACGTGAGCAACGGCCGTCTGGTGGAGGCCGGCGGCAGCGACTTCGTCATGCGCGGCGTCAGCCACGCGCACACCTGGTACCCCACCCACCTCGACGCCCTCGACGACATCAAGGCGCTCGGCGCCAACACCGTCCGGGTGGTGCTCTCCAGCGGGGACCTCTACACGAAGAACGACACGGCCGACGTCGCCGATGTCGTCTCCCGGTGCAAGGCCGACCGCCTGATCTGCGTCCTGGAGGTCCACGACACCACCGGCTACGGCGAGAGCAGCGGCGCCGTCTCCCTGAGCCGGGCCGCCGACTACTGGGCCGGCGTGAAGAGCGCGCTGGACGGCCAGGAGGACTACGTCGTCATCAACATCGGCAACGAGCCCTACGGCAACACCAACACCGGTGCCTGGACCAACGACACCGCCAACGCGATCCGGAAGATGCGCGCCGCCGGCTTCCACCACACCCTCATGGTCGACGCGCCGAACTGGGGCCAGGACTGGTCCTTCACCATGCGCGACAACGCCCGCACGGTCTTCTCAGCCGACCCCGAGGCCAACACGGTCTTCTCGGTGCACATGTACGGCGTCTTCAACACCGCCGCCAAGGTGAGCGACTACCTCAACCGCTTCGTCTCGGCGAAACTGCCCGTCGTGGTCGGCGAGTTCGGCTGGAAGCACACTGACGGCGACCCCGACGAGGACGCGATCATGTCCACCGCGCAGTCGCTGGGGCTGGGCTACCTGGGCTGGTCCTGGAGCGGCAACGGCGGCGGGGTCGAGTACCTCGACATGGCGACGGGCTTCGGCGCCTCCCGGCTGACCAGCTGGGGCCAGCGGGTCTTCAACGGCGCCAACGGCATCCGGTCCACCGCGAAGGAGGCGTCCGTCTACAGCGGCACCGGCGGGGGCGGGACCGACACCACGCCGCCCACCGCGCCCGGCGCACCGGTCGTCACCGCCACCACGAGCAGCAGCGTCTCGCTCTCCTGGGGAGCCGCCACCGACGACACCGGCGTGGCCGGCTACGACGTCTACCGCGGCGGCGCCAAGGTCGGCAGCACCGCCGGCACCTCCTACACGGACACCGGCCTGACCGCCTCCACCGCCTACGCCTACACCGTGAAGGCCCGTGACGCGGCCGGCAACACCTCGCCCGCGTCCGCCGCCGTCACCGCCACCACCCAGGCGGGGAGCACGGGCGGCGGCGACCCCGGCTGCACCGCGTCCTTCCGCGTGGACAACCAGTGGAGCGGCGGCTTCATCGGCATCGTCACCGTGAAGAACACCGGAACCGCGCCGACGAAGGGCTGGAAGGTCACCTGGACCTTCGGCGGCGACCAGCGGATCGTCAATTCCTGGAACGCCACGGTCGTGCAGAGCGGCGCGTCCGTCTCCGCCGCCAACGTCGACTACAACGCGTCGGTGGCGCCCGGGGCCTCGACCGACCTGGGCTTCCAGGCGAACGTGACCGGCCCGCCCGGCACGCTCACCCCGGTCTGCACCGCGGGCTGACCGCCCCCGCGCACGGCCGCCCCGCACGCACGCGCCCCCGACGGTCCGGCCGGACCGTCGGGGGCGCGTGCGTGCGGGGCAGCCGGCGGCCCTGGTGCCGGAAGGATCCGTCACCGTGCCAACCGGCTGATTCCCGGGCCGGTTTGCGCTATGTATGGACGAGCCGCGGTGCGAGCGGGGACCCGGGGGCAAGCGGAGGCGCAGTGGAAGCGGCGGAGACGGACCGGCTGGTCGAGTACTTCTTCTGCGACCCCCAGACCGCCCTGGGGCGCTACGGCACACCCGCCGGACGGAACGTCGCCGAGTGCAGCCACGAGCTGATCTCCGGTGCGCTGCACCGGTACGACCTCACCGACGGCGGCCAGTTCCCGGTGACGCTCCAGCTCTACCAGGGACTCTCCAACGTCGCGGGCCACCTGTGGGAACAGGAGGTCCGCGTGCTGCTGCGCGCGGCGGCCCTGCGCCACCCGGCACTACCGGAGATCGTCACCGGCGGCTACCGGGATGCCGAGGCGACCCGCTCCAAGGGCTTCGACGTCAACGGATTCGCGTACGTGGTCACCAAGGGCGCTGTCGACAGCCTCGCGGACGGCGGCCTCCTGGACGACCTCCGGGGACAGCACGCGGTGGCGGTCAGGCAGTTCTTCTTCCTTGCGGACGCACTGTCCGTACTGCACGGACAAAAGATCGTGCACCGGAACCTGTGGCCCGGCAGCATCGACGTCCACCAGGACACCTCCATGCCGGTCGGCCCCGAGCGGCTGCAGCTGCGACTCTCCCGCTTCGAGATGAGCGCCCTCATCGGCAATCTGCTGCGGGCGACCGAGATGGACACCGAGTACGCCGCCGAGCAGGTCACCCGTCTCCTGCTCGGGCAGGACACCGAGGCGTTGGCCTACTGCGCCCCGGAGAGGCTCGCCTACCTCTTCCCGGTCCAGGGGACCGAGCCCGCCGACCACGCCAGTTCCGACGTCTTCAGCCTGGGCGCCACCGTCGCCGAGTGGTTCCTCCCCGAGAGGCCCGGTCCGGCGGCTCCGTCCGCCCCGGGAAGCGACCACCTGCTCGCCTGGGCGCGCAACCGGCACACGGCCCTGCGGGAAGCCCTCGCTGACCACCCCGACCTTCCCGGCCCCCTGCGGGCGCTCCTCACCGACATGCTCGCCCACCACCACCGCGAACGGCCCACCAGCTACGAGGTCGTGGAGCGGATCAGCAGCAACTACGAGGAGATATCGGGCCACTGGGCCCAGGTCTCGGACGTCCAACTGCCCTACCTGATGGCCTTCCTCCCCGCCGAGTCCCGCCATACGCTGTACCACTGGGGATGGCTGACCCATGACCCGGAGTCCGAGGAAGGGCACCGGGAGCTCGCCGAGCTCATCGAGCAGGACCTGTGCGGGGCGCGCCTGGTCCACGCGCCGCACGGGGCAGTGCCCTACGTCGTTCCGGGGGACAAGCAGACCAAGCGGGAGGCCCAGCTGCTCCTGATCGGGGCGCGGGCGGCCTGGTTCTGCCAGCGCTACCGGCCGTTCAGCGCGCTCGGCACCGCGCTGGGCCCGCCCCGCGAGGACACCCTGGTGATCAAGTACACGGTGTCCCTCGACAGCTCCGCAGGCCGTTCGATCCTGGACGACGTCGCCCGGACCCGCTTCCACCGCACCATCCCCTCAGTCGAGGCCGTCGCCTACAACATCCACCCGGCGGAGTTCGCCAGGGCGCAGGCCGGCCGGCCCAAGTGGACCCCGCTCGTCGATGCGATCGCGCGGGCGGTGGTCGACTCGCCGACCGACCTGGTCTACGAGCAGGCCTTCGACTGGCTGCTGAGCTACCAGGAGGTGGAACTCCAGGCCCGTGAGTACGCCTACGAGGTCGACAAGGAGGACAGCGGAGCCCGCTACCTGACGCTGCGGCTGGACGCGGCGCGCGACGACGCCCGCAGGCACCGCAACGCCATGCTGACCTACTACTGCGAGGACCCGGCGCTCCGGCCGCCCCTCGGCGACTTCTTCGCCTCCTTCGCCTCCGAGGAGGGGGGCGACATCGAGGTCCTGGACGACCGCAACGGCGCTCCCCGGCGCCATCGCGACCGCCGGGTCCTCGTCAGCCTCGACGATCAGCTGGGCGAGCAGGCCATCCGGGTCCGCCTGCACTCCGACAGCGGCAGGCCCCCGGACCGGGGCTGGATCCGCCCCGCGGGGGATCTCGGAAGCTGGGTCGCCTACCGCCGCCAGCTGCACGCGCGCTGGAAGCTCCTGGGAAACAAGGTGCTCCTCCAGCAGCTCCAGAACCCGACGACGATCAAGGGGCTTCCGGAGCGCTGGAAGGACGCGGGCACCGGCCTGGTGGGGGGCGAGGTGGTGACCGACATGCTGGTGTCGCAGCCGTTCTTCGCTCTCCAGGGGCCCCCCGGCACCGGCAAGACCGAGATGACCGCGAGAGCGGTCATCGCCTACCTCAGGCAGGAGCCCGCTGCCCGGGTGATGGTCTCGGCCCAGTCCAACTGGGCCCTGGACAACCTGGCCGCCCGGATCCTGGAGCGGCTCGCCCCGGAGGGCGAGCAGCAGGGGGAGGCCGGCGGGAAGGACGCGTCGGAGAACCGTCCGCTCGACGCACTCACCGTGGGCGACATCATCGCGCTGCGTGTCACCACGAGTTCCTCCGCCGACCGCGTGGACGACCGCCTGCGCCCCTTCCGTCCCGCAGAGCTCGCCGAGGCTCGTTCCGAGGCCCTCCAGAAGTACGCCGTCAGGGCGCAGAAGGAGGCCGGCCGGGACAGCCGGGAGCTGCAGCTGCTCAAAGAGTGGGAGAAGGTGGCGAAGGGGGCCGTGCCCGAACTCACGGACCGCATCCGGCGCTCCGCCAACCTCGTCTTCGCGACCTGCTCGTCCGCCGACCCGGAGCACATGTCGGTCACCGGCAACGAGGAGCCGTTCGACTGGGTGCTGATCGAGGAGGCTGCCAAGGCGTGGCCCACCGAGATCGCCATCCCCCTCGCTCAGGGCCTGCGATGGACCCTCATCGGCGATCACCACCAGCTCCCGGCCCACCGCAGACAGGACGTCGAACGCTTCCTGCACGACTCCGCCGACCACCCCGACCCCGCTCTGGCCCTGCACGGTTTCCGCAGTGCCGAGTACCTGCGCGTCTTCAACATGTTCGGCAGCCTCTTCGACCGGCCGGCCGCCGGCACCGACCGGGCCGACGGCTCCCTGTCCCGGCCCGTACGCACGCTCAGCACGCAGTTCCGGATGAACCGGCCCATCGGGAACCTGATCAGCCGGGTCTTCTACCCTGATCCCGAGGACCCCGGGGGCGAGGGGCTCATCCGCACCGGGAAGGCCGACGAGCCGCACGGCTACGGTGCGCCGGAATGGCTGGGCGACGCGTCGCTCGTCTGGCTGGACACGCACGCCCTGACCGGCTGCGAGGACGAGCCCGCCTGGAAGAACCGCGGTGAGGTCGAGGTCGTGGCCGAGCTGGTGTCCCGGCTCAGCCCGCGTCCCCAGCCGCGTCGCGAGGGCGGGGGCCATGATGCCCTGGCCGTGCTCGCCCCGTACCGGCAGCAGACCGATCTGCTGCGCGCCCGCAGCGACCTGGCCCCTTTCGTCCACACCGTCCACGCCTACCAGGGGCGGGAGGCCGAGGCGGTCGTCGTCTCCCTGGTCCGGGACCGCAACCGGAGCGAGGCCAAGGACCAGCCGTGGAAGAACCTGGGCCACCTGGTCCAGCCCGATCTGGTCAATGTGATGTGCTCGCGCGCCCGGCGGCTTCTGGTCATGGTCGGCGACCTCGAGCATTTCGCAGGCAGCGGGGTGGACTTCTGGGCGCAGGTCTGCGAGGCGTTCCGGCAGTACGGCCTGGTGCTGCCGGCCGGGCGGATGTTCGGTGACTGACCGCCGCGGCACGGCAGGTCCGGCCGGCGCACGGGTGACGGGGGAGGAGCACGGATGGGCAACCTGACGGTCAGTGTGCGGTGCGTGGTGGTGCCGGTCAGGGTCACGCTGGGCTACGGCCGGTTCGTCTCCCCGATCGAACAGATCGTCCTGAAGAAGCTCACGCTCCACGAGGCCGACGGCCTCGACGAGCCGGCTGTCTACGGAGCCGACGAACTGGCCCGAAGCCTCGGCCTCGGTCAGCGCCTCACCCTCGACATCATCTCCGACCTGTGGCACAAGAACTACATCACCCTGGACCTCGCCCGGGGCGTGGTGCGGGCCGCGGACCACGTCCGGCGCCGCGCGGCGCAGGGGACGCTGCACGAGCTGGAGGGCGCCGAGGTCCACAGCGTCGAGTACCCCCTGATGGTGGACTCCCTGACCGGCACCCTCATGCCGGTCAACGGCTCCCCCCGGCCGCAGGAGGGCCACCACGTCGTCCCGGTGCTCGACCGCTGGGCCACGGACGACAAGTTCACCCAGGCCGAGCTGGCCGACGCCCTCCACGAGCACTTGCGCCAGGAGCGCCGCCAGGAGCGCCGTCAGGGCGCACAGGGCCGGGAGCAGCGCGTGCTCACCGCCCAGCTCGTCCCCGCCGACCTCCGTCCGCCGCCGCAGAACCGCTGGCTGCCCCTGAGCATCACCGTGGGGTGGGACAACGACGCCCAGAAGATCCGGCTCTTCTCCGACGACCCGGCATTTCCCACCGAGAGCCGGCTGCGCGCCCTCAGCCGGATCGCCGAGCTGCTGGAGACCCTGCCGGAGAACGCCTTCGCCACCCAGGTACGCCGTGCCGCCAACAGCCAGTTCGTCGAGGCCCCGTCCCTGGAGACGGCCCTGGAGCGACTGGAGCAGGCGGCGGCCGGGGTCTCCGGATCCGCCCCCGGGACACAGCACGCCCGGCACAACGAACTCGCCAGGCAGAGCCGCCAGGTGACGGAACTGCTGCGGCTGCGGGTCGCCTCCGAGGTCCGCACCCGTGTCGTGGTCGACCCGGACGACCACCGCGAGACCGTCGTCGAGCTGATCGAACGCGCGCGCCGGCAGATCGTCCTCGCCTGCCCCTCCGTCGGCTACGAGTCCCTCTACGCCGTTTCCGAGCACCTGCGCCAGGCGCTGGCCAGAGGCGTCCACGTGGTCCTGCTGTGGGGGGAGAGGCACGGGGACGAGCTCTCGGAGAAGGTGCGCAACCTCCTCAACGACCTGCGGCGGGCGGGCCGCGGCAAGCTCGTATGGACCTACCGTCCCAGCCGGACCCATGCCTGCCTGGCGGTCTGCGACGACCGGGCCGCGCTGGTGACGGGCCACCGCTTCCTGAGCCCTCCACCGCCCCGGCACGGCAGGGAGGGCCGCGACCGGCAGAACCGCGCCCTGCAGGTCGGTGTGCGGGTCGAGGCCCCGACCTCCGGCCCCTGCGACCCCGTGGAAGGGATCCTGCGCTGGGCCAGGACCGCAGTGCCGGACTACTCGGTCGGCCAGAAGGTCCACATCCGGCACAGCGACTTCACGGAGGTTGCGGGTACCGAAGGCGCGAGCACCGCGTCCGGCGGAGAGCCGCCCGGTGGTGCAGCGAGGCAGGGGGAGGCCGAGGAGGAGCGGTCCTCCTCCTGGGAGCCCCTGCTCCCCGAGCTCCCCGCCGAACCCGCCGTGCCCGCCGACGGCGCGCCGCCCTCCGCGGCGGTGACGGCGGTGTGGGGCCAGGCATGGGTCGAGCACGCGGCCGCCCTGCGCCGGCAGCTCGAGGCCCGCACACTGCCGTGGGCCATGGTCCAGGTGGACGGGGCGCACCGTGAGACCCTGTGGCAGGCGCTGCGCCACAGCCGCTCCCGACTGCTGCTGTCGGGTGCCCGGGTCGGCCCGGACGCCTTCGACTTCCGCGCGTCCGCGGCCCTGGAGAAGCTGCTCCGGGCAGGTGTCCGGGTGACCGTCGCCCACGGCCGGCCCACCGAGTCGACCGGCGTCGCCGAAGGCCCCCGCCGGCTGCTGGCCGGCCTGAAGGCGGCCTTCGCCGACCGTGGTCTCCAGGTCGTCCAGCAGGCGACCAACGCCCGTCTGATGGTGAGCGACGACGAGGCGCTGGTCGGCAGCTTCGACCTGCTCTCCCTCGGCAGCCAGGCTCCCGGTCTCTCCCACAAGCGTCCCAGCGAGATCGGTCTCAGGCTCATCGACCGGCGCACAGCCGACCGGCTGGTCGATGCCGTGCACGGTGCCCCGCAGCGCGACGCGCCGGATCCGGTGGAGAGCAGCGCGCCCACGGCCACCGGGGTCGAGGCGGCGGCACCGGACATGGCCGGCCGCGCCCAGCGCCTGCTCAACACCGTGGCGCAGGAGGCCCCGTCCGGAGACCCGGCCGCCGTTGCGGCACTGGTCCGTGACTGCGTCGAGCAGCTCGCAGCCCAGGGGGGCGACGCCGTGTGGGCCCTGCTCGACACCCTGAGGCGGCACGACGCCTACCGCCCGGTGCTGCGTCCGGCGGCCGCGTACGCGAGCGGACGGTTCGCCGGGAGCCCCGAGGCCCGGGCCTGGCGCCGCTGGCTGATGCGCGACTGCTGGGAGCGCGGCATGTTCGTCGAGGCCGTGGTGCTGCGTGCAGCCATCCCCGGGGACCACACCCGCCCCCGCCTGCCGCTGTCGCTGGTGGCGGCCGCTCGCGGCGGCGCCCACTTCGACGAAGCGGTGCTGGAGGCCGCCCTCGACGTCGAGGACAGCCTGAAGCGGTCCAGACCCTGGGCCGGCGCCGAGGCCGCCGCCCTGGTGTCGCTGTGTGTGGCGGAGATCCTGACCGCGGAGCGGGGAGACGCCGCCGCGGAGGCCCTGGACCTGCTGGAGCAGTACCTCGCCGACCCCTGGAGGTCCCTCTCCCGGCTCGGCCGGGACCACTGGGGCGACGGCACTCTGGGCCCGGTGCCCGTGGCCGAGATCCGGGTCCAGGCGGACCGCACCCGGCACCGGACGGAAGTCGACCGGGCGTGGGAGGAACTGGCCCGGCGCCACGGCCGCGCGGCCCAGGTCACCTTCCGCTTCCAGTCCGGCACCCGCACCCATGCCCGGCTCTTCGGCCCCGACGGCGACTTCGGCTGCCTCAAGGGCCCGATCGACGCCAAGGACGGCGACGCCGTACGGCAGTGGCTGGCCGCTCATCCGGCCTCCGACGTCGACCGGGTCCTGGACCGTGCCACCCGTTCGGTGGATGCCGCACACGAGCTTCGGCTGATGGCCAACAACCAGCGTCTCAACTTCGTCGCCAGGCTCGTCGAGGTCGCCGAGGGCGCCGCCGACCTTGTGGCGCTCCTGAACGCGGACAGCCCGGCAGGCACCCGCAGGCTTGCCGGGCACGCCCCCGTGGCCCGCGCGCTGTCCTCGCTGCTGCCCCGGGTGGTTGCCGCGGCGGAGGACCTGGACGGCCCCGAGCCGCTGCTCGCCCGGGACGTGCTCTCCCGACTGTCCGACATCGCCGCCTGGGGGGGATCCGTATGACCGCAGCGCAGGAGCAGCCCGAGGTCCCCGCCGTCCCCCGCGACCTGGTGGCCCACTGGGCCGGGCGATGGCGCTACCCGTCCTTGCTGGCCCTGCTCAGCCGCACGGACGAGGGTGCGGTGCTCGGAGCCGACGCGGCGGCGGACGCGATCGCCGACGGACTCGCCCGCCCGATGGGGCTCCCCGAGCACACGGCATCGGCGCTCATCGAGCGGGGCGAGTTCGCAGCGGCCCGGCAGGTGCCCGGCTGGGCCGACGTGGAGGGCGCCGTCGAGGCGGCCGTCGCCGAGGCCAGGGCCCGGCTCGGGCGCCGTCTCGACCGGTTGGCCCGCCGGGCGGTCCGCGCCGGCCTCGCCGACCGGCCGCCGGAGGGGCTGGAGCCGCTGCTGGAGGTCCGGTCGGCGGACGCCGACGCGGTCCTCGCCGACTGGCAGGGGCGCCTGGAGCAGGCCGAGAGGCGCCGGATCGCCGAACTGGAGGACCGGCTCTGCGCTGCGGTGGAGGAGGACGGCTGGACCTCGGGCGGGGCCGACGCGCCCGGTCAGGCCTGCGCCGACTGGGAGCAGGCCGTACGGAACTGCCTGCGCCAGGGGGAACTCGCCGCCGCCGAAAGGCTGCTGGACGCAGGCCCCTCCCCGGATGCCGTCGGCGGACCGCTCACCGTGCCCGCCCAACGGATCTGGCCGTGGGCGGACGTGCCCGTGCGCGAGGCGCTGGCGTGGTACGCCGGATCGGTGGGCGCCCGACCGGAGTTCGGCAGCCAGTGGCGGCCGGACGACGAGTCCGGTGCCGCGCTGGTGGCGGCACTCGCAGAGCTGCACCTGCACATGTCGGCCGAGACCGTGCGCGGCTTCGCCAACGCCCTCGACACCCATCTCGGAGCCGACGCCGCCCGGCACCAGGTGGAGGAGCACGGAGGCGGATTCGTCACCTGGCTCTCGGGTGTCGCCGACTACCAGCGCATCCCGCAACTCGCCCTGCCCCGCAAGCTCCGGCTGTACGTGGGCCCGGACGGCTGGGCGCCCGAGGTCCCGGAGAAGGACCGGCCGGCGGCCTGGCTGGTTCTGCGCATGCAGGCCACGGCCGGGCAGCGGGAGCTCGTCCCGCCGGGCGTGGCGGTCCTCGACGTCCGTACGGTGCTCCAGCTCGCCGCCCCGGACCGCCACGGCCGGGCCACCTCACGAGGCCACCGCACGGTCAACCTGCTGCGGTCCATGGGCCGGGGCCTGCGGGTCGTGGACATCGTCGGCCGGCAGCCGCTGCCGGACGACCGCTCCGGTCCCGCCGCCCATCCGCACGAGGAGCACGAGGACCTCGCCTGGTGGCTGGACCTCCTCGGCGTCCGTTCCACCGATGCCGCCGTCGACATGCTCCTGTACGACACCGACGGCCATCCTGTGGCGCTGCGGGCCGCGCTGGCAGGGCTGATACCGGACACCGACCGGCCCTACGAGCTGACGTCCGAGGCGCTGGAGGAGTGGCGCGCCGACCCCGACGCCCAGGCGGCCTTCCACGACGCGGTGGTGGAGCAGTCGTTCCTCGGCTCCGACCGTGAGGCGGCCGCTGCACTGCGCTCGGTCCTGCTGCTCGTCCGCGGTGAGCCGGACCTGGCCCTGTCGCCCGAGGACGTCGCGGCGGTCCTCGGGCCGTCCGCGTCCACGGCGGGGAGCCTTCCGATGGAACTGGGTGCCGCCCTCTCCCGGGTCGCGGCCGCCGGCTTCCTGCGCCAGGACCCGGGGAGCGGCCGGTACCGCTGGAACGGGTCCGGACTGGCGGCCCTCCTCACCGGCCCCGACCCGCGTCGTGTCGAGTCCCTCCTCGACCAGGACCTGCGGGAGCTCTACGACCGCCGGGACCGGAGCGAGGAGAGCGCGGTGCTCGGCCTGCTGGAGGTGCGCGAGTCGTACGCGCACACGAGGGTCAACCGGCTGGCCGGAGCGGCCGACGCCATCAGGCGCACGCTGGAGCGCGACGACCTTTCGGAGGGCGGGCGCGCCAACCTGCACGGCGCACTGCGGGCCGTGGAGGAGAGCCAGCTGGCGGAGGCGCGGGCCCGCGACCCCAAGCGCCTGTACGACGACCTGAACGCCAAGGAGCCTCTGGACCTGCGGTCCGAACTCGAGAGCCACTGCCTGGGCCTGCTGGCCGAGGCGCCGCCCGGCGTCGCCGTCGACTTCGTGCCGGGCACCGACCGGGAGGTGGTCGTCTGGGCCAGCCACCAGCTCCTCAAGATGGCTGTGGGCAACCTCCTCGACAACGCGCTCCGCGAGGTCGGGACCGACGGAAGGATCCGGGTCACCCTCGGCCTCCTGCCGCGCGGACGCGGGGGAGCCGGCAGCCCCGTCGCCCGGATCGACGTGGAGGACAGCGGGCCGGGGGTGGCCGAGTGCTGGCTGCCCTTCCTCAACGGGCTGGTGGGCGGCCCTCCGCCGGCCGCGCCCAAGGGCAGCGGCCGGGGGGTCGCCTTCGCGCGGAACTTCATCGTGGACCACAACGGCACCCTCCGGTTCCTGGGGCGCTCGCACGAGCTCCGCGGAGCCCACGTGCGCATCGAGCTGCCGGTCACCGGGGCCCCCGCCGGCTGAGGGGTCAGCCCGGGCCCAGCATGCGGTCGACCGCCTCCCGGACATGGAGGCTGTCGAAGGCGCCGTCCGTCCGGTCGGCCTTGGTGCAGATTCCGGACAGCCCGAAGCGCTCGGTGAGGTTCCGGTAGTTCTGCTGGACGTCGCCGCTCAGGAAGTACGCGGTGATGAGGATCCTCGGAATCCTGCGCTTCTGGAGGTCCATCAGGGCGTGGAAGCCGTGGTTGTCGTCGTTGCGCGGGGTCAGGTGGCGGTCGACCAGGGCACCGTGGAACTGCGGCGGATCGCCGGCCATGAGCCGGTGGTACTCGTCCAGGTCCCTGACCGTGGTGATGTCGCAGTCCCCGAACAGGGTCTCCAGCAGCCGGCACATCTGCTCGTCGTCCTCGACGATCAGCAATCGCCGCCGCGTCCTGGTCCTCCGCCCCGGGTACAGCGCGTCCGCCCGCCCCACGGCCGGGTCGTGTCCGAACCGGTCCGCGAACACGGCCCAGCCCTCCACCTCCACACCCTGCCGGAACAGCGCCGACACGGCGTCCACCAGCTGCCGCCGTGCCCTGACCGCCGCGTTCCAGTGCCTGTCCTCGACCAGGTGGTGCACCTGGAGCGGATCCCCGCGCCACATCGCGAGCAGGCGGGCCACCTCGCCGGTGTCCGGTGCTCCTCCCAGGGCCGCGACCCGGCCCGGGAATTCGAGCGCGTCCAGGCGGAGGAGGTCCTTCGGCAGCCGGTAGCCGCTCGAGGCCGACCTGGGGATCTCGACCCCGTGCCTCCTGAGGACCGCGTTCACCTTGCCGACATGGGTGTACACCGCGCCGGAGGACCCCCGGCGCGGCAGCATGTCCCTGATGCTCTCGCAGGACACCAGCTGCCCCTGCATGAAGAGCAGCCGCAGCAGGATGGCCGCTCCCACCCCGACGAGCGGCGTTTGCCCCCCCACGGGGCTCTCCACGACCAGTTCGCCGAGCGCGCTGACGCACGGCCTGTCCTGCTCCGGAACCCCGTCCCCCATGGCCTCATGCTAGAGCGCGGTACGGCGGACCGGGCAGGGACGGGTGCATCCGAGGCGCCCGCCCCCAGCACGGGAGCGAGGCTCCCGGACCCCCGGGGGACGGGCGCGGGCCCGCCCGGTCCGGACCGGTTTCTCTCCCGCCTCCGCGGGGAGGTCAGGATCGTCCGCGCCACGGGGCGGCGAGCCTCGCTGCGGCGCCCTCCCGGGGCATGTCCCGCCGGAGCGGGAGGGGCTGTCTGAACCTTACCTGAACCAAGGTCAGCACCCTTTTCTGCCAGGCGGGTTGAAGTTCAGAACGAAGCCCATGGGGCGGCTGAGGAGTGCCCGGTTTCCTGGGTTCCACGGGCACCCGGCCCGCAGGCCCAGGAAGGGCCGAGCCTCCCCGCAGGAGTGAGTCCCATGCCCACCACGTCCGTGAAGACCTCTGCCGCCGTCGGCACCGGCTCCGTCATCGCCCACGTCGCCGGCCTCTCCCCGTTCCAGGCCCTCGCCGTCGGCATCGCCGTCCTGGCCGCCGCCGTGCTGCTCAAACTGCTCGTCCTGGAGTGGTTCTCCCGGAAGGGCGAGGGGGTGCGCAGCGACGTGCTGAAGTTCGCCTCCATGCTGTTCCTCGGCCGGGAGGCCGCCTCCGCCCCCGACGACTCCCCCGGGGTGCCGGCGTCCCGGAAGCGCAGAGCACGCAGGCGCCGCCCCAGGTGACCGGCCGCCACGGCCCCGGAGGGCGAGGACGCCTCCGGGGCTCCGTGGGGCGGGCGTGGCAACGGCGCCGGTGACGTCACGGTCGCGTGCCCCCGCCGGTGCTCCTCCTCCGCCCGGCCGGGCGGAGGAGGAGCACCGGGGGCCGTGGCGGACCGGAACGTGCGGTCCGCACCCGCCCCGTCAGCACTCGATGACGTTGACCGCGAGGCCGCCGCGCGAGGTCTCCTTGTACTTGACCTTCATGTCGGCGCCGGTCTCCTTCATGGTCTTGATCGCCTTGTCGAGGGAGACGTGGTGGCGGCCGTCGCCGCGCAGCGCCATCCGGGCCGCCGTGACGGCCTTCACCGACGCCATGCCGTTGCGCTCGATGCACGGGATCTGGACCAGCCCGCCCACCGGGTCGCAGGTCAGCCCGAGGTTGTGCTCGATGCCGATCTCGGCCGCGTTCTCCACCTGCTCCGGGGTGCCGCCCAGCACCTCGGCCAGGCCGCCCGCCGCCATCGAGCAGGCCGAGCCGACCTCGCCCTGGCAGCCGACCTCGGCGCCGGAGATCGAGGCGTTCTCCTTGAAGAGCATGCCGATGGCGCCCGCCGCCAGCATGAAGCGGACCACGCCGTCCTCGTCCGCCCCCGGCACGAAGTTCATGTAGTAGTGCAGCACGGCCGGCACGATCCCGGCGGCGCCGTTGGTGGGCGCGGTGACGACCCGGCCGCCCGCCGCGTTCTCCTCGTTGACGGCCATCGCGTAGAGGGTGACCCACTCCATCGCGTTGGCCGGGCCGATCCCCTCGGCGCGCAGCGCGCGGGCGGCGGTGGCGGCCCGGCGGCGGACCTTCAGGCCGCCCGGCAGGATGCCCTCGCGGGTCATCCCGGCCCGCACGCACTCCTGCATCACGCCCCAGATCTCCAGCAGCCCGGCCCGGATCTCGGCCTCGCTGCGCCAGGCCCTCTCGTTCTCCAGCATCAGCGCGGAGATCGACAGCCCGGTGGTGCGGGTCAGGTGCAGCAGCTCCTCGCCCGTGCGGAACGGGTGGCGCAGCACGGTGTCGTCGGGCTTGACCCGGTCGGCGCCGATGGCGTCCTCGTCCACGACGAAGCCGCCGCCGACCGAGTAGTAGGTCTTCTCCAGCACCGGCACCCCGGCCTCGTCGTACGCGCACAGGGTCATGCCGTTGGCGTGGTACGGCAGTGAGCGGCGGCGGTGCAGGATCAGCTGGCGGTCCGGGTCGAAGGCGATCTCGTGGGCGCCCAGCAGGCTGAGGCGGCCGGTCGCCCGGATCCGCTCCACGCTCTGCCCGGCCTCCTCGACGTCCACGGTGCGCGGGGAGTGGCCCTCCAGGCCGAGCAGCACCGCCTTGGGCGTGCCGTGGCCGTGGCCGGTGGCGCCGAGCGAGCCGAAGAGCTCGGCGCGCACGGAGGCGGTGCGGACCAGCAGCCCCTCGGACTTCAGCCGCCGGGCGAACATCCGGGCGGCGCGCATCGGGCCGACCGTGTGGGAACTGGACGGGCCGATGCCGATGGAGAAGAGGTCGAAGACGCTGATGGCCACGGTGGAACCGACTCCCGGGGGCCCCACGGCGGTGTGGGGCTGGTTCGGGTCCGCACGGCCCTCCCCGGGGGTGCCGGGGGAGGGGGCGCGCGGACGGGGGAAAGCGAACGGGGCGGGCGGACGGGTCGCGTCCGCCCGCCCCCAGTGTCACCCGGAGGGCGGGGCCCCCCAAAAGGCGGGTGCCCCGGAGGGGCGGCGGCCTCCGCGCGGGGCGGCGCGCGCCGCCCCGCGCGGAGGCCGCCCGGGCCGGAGTCCCCGGCCCGGGCTGCGGGTCAGAGCCCCGGGTAGAGGGGGTGCTTCGCGGCCAGCGCGGCGACGCGGGCCTTCAGCTCCTCGGCCCGCGCCTCGTCGAAGCCCGGCTTGAGGGCCTCGGCGATGATGTCGGCGACCTCGCGGAAGTCCTCGGCGCCGAAGCCGCGGGTGGCCAGCGCCGGGGTGCCGATCCGCAGGCCGGAGGTGACCATCGGCGGGCGCGGGTCGAAGGGCACCGCGTTGCGGTTGACGGTGATGCCGACCTCGTGGAGCCGGTCCTCGGCCTGGCGGCCGTCCAGCTCGCTGGTGCGCAGGTCCACGAGGACCAGGTGGACGTCGGTGCCGCCGGAGAGGACGGCCACGCCCGCCTCGGCGGCGTCGGCGCGGCCCAGGCGCTCGGCGAGGATCGCCGCGCCCTCCAGGGTGCGCTGCTGGCGCTCCTTGAACTCCTCCGAGGCCGCGACCTTGAAGGCGACCGCCTTGGCGGCGATCACGTGCTCCAGCGGGCCGCCCTGCTGGCCGGGGAAGACCGCGGAGTTGATCTTCTTGGCCAGCTCGGCCTTGGAGAGGATCACGCCGCCGCGCGGGCCGCCCAGCGTCTTGTGGGTGGTGGTGGTCACCACGTCCGCGTACGGCACCGGCGAGGGGTGCAGGCCCGCGGCCACCAGGCCGGCGAAGTGGGCCATGTCCACCATCAGGTAGGCGCCGACCTCGTCCGCGATCCGGCGGAAGGCGGCGAAGTCCAGCTGCCGCGGGTACGCGGACCAGCCGGCCACGATCAGCTTCGGCCGGTGCTCCTTCGCCAGGCGCTCCACCTCGTCCATGTCGACCAGGCTGGTCTGCTCGTCGACGTGGTACGCCACCACGTTGTAGAGCTTGCCGGAGAAGTTGAGCCGCATGCCGTGGGTCAGGTGGCCGCCGTGCGCCAGATCCAGGCCCAGGATGGTGTCGCCCGGCTGGAGCAGGGCGAACATCGCGGCGGCGTTGGCCTGCGCGCCGGAGTGCGGCTGCACGTTGGCGGCCTCGGCGCCGAACAGCTCCTTGATGCGGTCGATCGCGATCTGCTCGACCGTGTCGACGTGCTCGCAGCCGCCGTAGTAGCGGCGGCCGGGGTAGCCCTCGGCGTACTTGTTGGTGAGGACCGAGCCCTGCGCCTCCATGACCGCCACCGGGGCGAAGTTCTCGGAGGCGATCATCTCGAGGGTGGTCTGCTGGCGGGTGAGCTCGGCGTCGACCGCGGCGGCGACCTCGGGGTCGAGGGCGTGCAGGGACTGGTTGAGAACCGTCATCAGGGGTCTTCCGGTGAAAGGGCGGGCGGGGAGACCGGGGCGGCCGCAGCGCAGGGGTCCTGCCCGGCTGCGGCCGCTGCGGGGGTGGCCGGCGAGTGCTCAGCCGCCGGTGAAGGCGGTGTACTCGTCGGCGCTCAGCAGGCCCTCGGGGTCGCCGTCGAGCCGGACCTTGAACAGCCAGCCGTCCTCGAACGGGCCGGAGTTCACGAGCGCGGGGTCGTCCACCACGGCCTGGTTGACCTCGGTCACCTCGCCGCTGGCGGGGGAGTACAGGTCGCTGACCGACTTGGTGGACTCGAGCTCGCCGCACGGCTCGCCGGCGGTGACGGCCTGGCCGACCTCGGGAAGCTGGACGTAGACCACGTCGCCGAGCGCGTCGGCGGCGTGCGCGGTGATGCCGACGGTGGACACGCCGCCCTCCGGGGCGGTCAGCCACTCGTGCTCCTTGCTGAACTGCAGGTGCTGCGGGTTGCTCATGGCGGCAATTCTCCAGGATGGGATGCGGGTACGGCGAAACGGGCCGCATGTCGGCCGGGGCTCCGGCGAAGCGGCAGGTCAGCGGCGCGCCTGCGGGTGCGGCACCGCCCGGAGGGGGCGGGGTCCGCGCGGGCGGCGGCGGGGGGTGCGGCCCGCCGTCAGCGGGCGCGCTTGTAGAACGGCAGCGCCACGACCTCGACCGGCTCGCGGGTGCCGCGCACGTCGACGGCGACGGAGGAGCCCGGGGCGGCGTGGGCGGCGTCCACGTAGGCGATGGCGATCGGCTTCCCCAGGGTGGGGGAGGGGGCGCCGGAGGTCACCTCGCCGACCGGCGCGCCGTCCGCGTCCACCACGGCGTACCCGGCCCGCGGCACCCGGCGGCCCGCGGAGACCAGGCCGACCAGGCGGCGCGGCGGGGCGGCCTCGGCGTCGGCTGCGGCCTTCTCCAGGGCGGCGCGGCCGACGAAGTCCCCGCCGTTGGTCGTCTTGTCGAAGCGGACGACCCGGCCGAGGCCCGCGTCGAAGGGGGTGGTGGCGGCGGTCAGCTCGTGCCCGTACAGCGGCATGCCGGCCTCCAGCCGCAGCGTGTCGCGGCAGGACAGGCCGCACGGGACCAGCCCGTGCCCGGCACCGGCCTCGGTGAGGGCCTGCCACAGGTGCTCCGCGTCGGCGGGCGCGGCGAAGACCTCGAAGCCGTCCTCGCCGGTGTAGCCCGTGCGGGCGAGCAGGACCTCGCGGCCGGCCACGGTCGCGGGCAGGCAGGCGTAGTACTTCAGCCCCGCCAGGTCGGCGTCGGTGAGGGCGCCCAGGATCGCGGCGGCCTCCGGGCCCTGCACGGCGACGAGCGCGTACGCGTCGCGGTCGTCGCGGACGGCGGCGTCGAAGCCGGCGGCGCGGGCGGTGAGCGCGTCCAGGACGACCTGGGCGTTGGAGGCGTTCGCCACCACGAGGAACTCCTGCTCCCCGGTGCGGTAGACGATCAGGTCGTCCAGGATGCCGCCGTCCTCGGCGCAGATCATGGTGTACCGGGCGCGGTGCGGGCCGAGCGCGGAGACGAAGCCGACCAGGGCGTGGTCCAGGGCCTCGCCGGCCTGCGGGCCGCTGACGGTGATCTCGCCCATGTGGGAGAGGTCGAAGAGCCCGGCCCGGGTGCGGACGGCGTTGTGCTCGTCGCGCTCGCTGCCGTAGCGCAGCGGCATGTCCCAGCCCGCGAAGTCGGTCATGGTGGCGCCGAGGGCGCGGTGGACGGCGTCCAGGGCGGTGCGGCGGGGGCCGGCGGTCATGGGGGTGCTCCTCGGTGGGGCCGGGCTGTCGGGCGCGGCGGACGGGGGACGGGCACGGACCTGCCGGGCATGCACGGGGGCATGCGGCGGCCCGGGTCTCCCCATCTGTCGTCGCAACCTGAGAGCTTCACCGCGCCCGCCCGCGGTCGGGGCGTCGGCGGCTTGCACCGTGGGTGGGAGCACGGAGGGCCGTGTCCGCTTTCCAGATGTGCCTCGCCCGCGCGGTAGCTGTGCCTGAGAGATTCCGGGGAGGACTTGCTCCTTCGGCGCCGGTGCCGCCCGGCCCGGGGTGCGGGCGGTCGGGCGGCCGGACTCTCCCGCGCGGGTTCGAACGGCCGGTATGGAGTTGGGCGCGCCCATCATGACACGGCTGACCGGGCGGCGCGAGGGCGGCTCCGCGCCTGTTCGCTCCCCTTTGCCCCGCCCCGGCCTTTACTCTTTCTTGGTGTTCCCGGGCCCGTGCGACCCCGCACGGCCGGAGACGGGAGGGCCGGTGTGGACGAGGCACGCGCGACCGCGGGGGTGCTGCGGCCGCAGGGGGTCCAGGACCTGCGCGGCCGCGGGGCCGGCCGGGAGCTGCACTACCCGGCGGGGGACCTGCTCGTGGTCTCCGGCCTGCCCGGCAGCGGCAAGAGCACCCTGATCGGGCGGGCCGTCCCGCCCGGCGTCCGGCGGATCGACTCCCACGACGTGCGGGCGGACTTCGCCCGGCGGCTGCCGGACCGGCTCCCGTACGCGGTCTACCGGCCGCTGGTGCGGGCCGTCCACTACTGGCGGCTGCGCGGAGCGGTGCGCGGCGGCGGTCCGGTGGTGGTGCACGACTGCGGGGAGCGCGGCTGGGTGCGGGGCTGGCTGGGCCGCCGGGCGCGGCGGCAGGGCCGGGGCCTGCACCTGCTCCTGCTGGACGTCGACCCGGAGCAGGCCTCGGGCGGCCAGCGGGCGCGCGGCCGGGCCGTGTCCGCCGCGGCCTTCGCCCGCCACCTGGCCGGGTGGCGGCGGCTGCTGGCGGAGGTGGAGCGGGCGGCCCCGGGCGGCCGCCTGCCGGGCGGGGCGGTGTCGGTGGTGCTGCTGGACCGGGCGGGGGCGGGACCGCCGCTGCTGGTCCGGTTCGGGGGGGAGCGGGCCGGGGGCGGGCTGCCTGCGGGGAGGCGGCCGGCGGAGGAGCTGCCCGAGGAGGACCGGTCCCGGGGCGGGCGGTCCGGGGCGGTGCGGGGGGCGCCGTGACCGGGCCCGCGGCCGGGACCCCGCGCCCTCCCGTCCTGCGGTACGGGTCCTGCGGTGAGGGGCGTCCTCCGCCGGGGGCCGGGCGGCTATCGTGCCCTGTACCGGCGCGGGCACGCCCCGGTACGGGCGAGGCGAGAACGGCGGTTCAGGGCAGATGGGCTTTCCGGCGGACGGCACCCCCCTCGGGTACACACCGGCCGAGCACACACCGGCCGACCACACGGCGGCCGACCCCCTGACGGGCGGCTGGGCGCAGCCCGGGTACGCCCCGGTCGGGCACCCGGACCCGGCGGACCCGGCGTACGGCGGGTACGCCGGCGGCCAGGACGCGCAGGGGCAGTACCCCGGCGGCCAGTACGCCGAGGGCCGGTACCCCAACGGCCACCACGCCGAGGGCGGGCACGCGGACCCGCAGCAGGCCGCCGGGCACCCGCCCCGGGACCAGCAGTCCGGCTGGCCCGCCAACGAGCTGGAGCAGGTCCTCTCGGCGGCGATCGGCGACCCGGGGGCCACCCCCCGGCTGTTCGAGGTGCTGGCCCGCAGCCACGTCTGGGTGCCGCTGCCCTCCGGCGCCGCCCCCGCCGACGGCGTCGGACTGGACCTGCCGGCCGTCGAGCTGGCCGGCGCACCCTACGTCCCGGTCTTCAGCTCCGAGGAGACCTTCCTCCGGACCGCCGGGAACCTGCCGTTCGCGGTCGCGCCGATGTGGGAGTTCGCCCGCGGCCTGCCGGTGGGGGTGGGCATCGCGGTCAACCCGGACGCACCCGTGGGGGTCCCGGTGCCGCCCGAGGGCGTCCACGAGCTCTGCCGCGGCCCGCGCGACGACCGCTGGGCCGCCGAGCCCGCCCCGGGGTCGCGGGTGGCGCTGCGCGAGCCCGGCATGCACGAGGAGCCGGTGGACTTCCTCGCCGCGGCCGCCGCCGAGCTCGCCGCCGTGCCGGTGGTGCTGAGCGCCCGCCGGGCGCTCGCCTCGGTGGAGGGCTCCGACCCGGTGCTCTTCGTCGGCGTCGAGCTCACGGCCTGGGAGCCCGGGGACAAGGCGGCGGCCACCGAGGCGCTCGGCCGCGCCCTGGGCGTGGCGCCGCTGCCCTGGCAGGTCAGCATCGTGCTGCTCGACATCGCCCGGGACCCGGTCGGCGAGTGGATGGCGCAGCAGGTCGCCCCCTTCTTCGTCCGCGCCTGAGCCCGCCGGGACGCGCGCCCCGCACCCGCGCCCCGCACCCTGGCCCGCCGGGACGCGCACCCGCGCCCCGCGCCCCGCGCCCGTGTCCGGGACGCGCCCCGGCCCCGGGCGGCATGACGCCCGGGTGCCGGGCGCCGTAGGGTGCTGCCGACGCATGCAGAAGGTGAGGGCGGAGTTGAGCGCGGGAGCGGCAGGCGGGGGCGCGCACGGGCAGTGGGCGGCCCCGGGGGCGGTCGAGCGGGCACTGCGCGAGGTGGCGCCGGGCCGCTACGACGCGTACGAGGCGCTGCTGCACGCGATCGCCGACGGGCAGGTGTGGATGCTGCTCTGGCAGGGCACGCCCGGCAGCCCGGACGCCCAGTACGGGAACATGGAGGTCGGCGGCCACCGCTACGTGCCGTGCGCGACCTCGCCCGAGCAGCTCGCGGCCAGCGGCTGGACCCGCGCCCACGAGCAGGTCTCCGGGCGCGAGGTCGCCGCCTCCCTGTACCGGGACCGCTGGGGCCTGTGGCTGGACCCGCACGCCCCGGGCGGCGGCGTCGGCGTGCCCTGGGCGGACCTGCGGCGCGTCGCGGCCGGGCTGGACCGGCTGCCGGCCGGCCCGCTGTCGCTGAGCGAGCCCCAGGTCCAGGCGCCGCACTACTACGCCCTGCTGACCCAGCAGGCGTACGCGACCCCGGTGGTCCGCACGCTGCGCCGCGCCTGGGTGCGGCCCGCGGTCGGCGAGCCGTACCTGGCGATCGGCCTGGACCTCTACGACACCGGCCCGCAGGCGGTCGACGCGGTGCGCGGCATGATGCAGCGCTCGATCGCGGTCGCCCCGGCGGGGCTCGCGGTGTCGACCGTGGCGATGGCGGACGAGTACGACCCGGTGGCGATGTGGATGGCCGCCTTCGCCCGGCCGTTCTTCGACCGCGAGCTGGCGGGCGCCGCCCCGCCGCAGCCGGCGCCGGGCTACGGCTACCCGCCGCAGGGGCAGCAGTACGGCTACCCGCACCAGCCGCAGCCGCAGCCGCAGCCGCAGCCGCAGCAGTGGCCCGGCCACCCGCCGCGCTGACCGCGGCCCCTCCGCGACGACCCGCCGGGGCGGTGCCCGGCCCGCCCCCGCCCCCGCGGCGCCCCGCGGTCAGGGCAGCCGCAGGGGCCCCGCCGGCAGCAGGCCCAGCGGCGGACTGCCCCGCTCCAGCAGCGCCGCGTGGAACCCCCGCAGGGTGAACCGCGCGCCCGCCGCGGACCGGGTGCGCTCCCGCAGCGCCCGGACCTCCAGCTTGCCCCAGGTGTACCGGCCGTAGCAGGGGTCGGCCGTCCCGCGCCGGGCCTCCGCCGCCGCCGCCGTCCGCGGCAGGTGGGCGTCGGCCGCGAAGCGCCGGACGGCCTCCCCGACGTCCATGGCCCCGGTGTGCAGCCCGATCGCACAGGCCAGCCGGGTGGCCCGGACCAGCCCCTCCAGGGCTACCCCGGCGGCGAACCGGGCGTCGCCCGCCCGGAACCCCTCCTCCAGGCAGACCTCCTCGGCGTAGTGCGCCCACCCCTCGCAGAAGGCCGGCGAGAACAGGGTGCGGCGCACCGGCGTCGCGGCCCGCCGCAGCGACCGTGCGTGGGCGAAGTGCCCGGGCGCCACCTCGTGCGCCGTGACCGCGGGCAGCGTCGTGCGGGAGAGGACGGCGAGCCACTCCTCGGCCTCCGCCGCGGGCCAGGACGGGTCCGGCGGGGTGACGTGGTACCAGGACGGCGCGTCCGGCTCGCCGGGCGCCGCCCAGGTCATCATCGCCGTGGACCAGCGGCGCGACTCCGGCGCCGGGCCCACCCGGCAGACCCCGTCGGTGTGCGGGGCCAGGCCGCGTTCGCGGGTGAAGGCCAGCAGCTCCCCGGCGAGCCGGGCGGCCTCGGGGACCACCCCGTCCGCGCCGGGGTGGTCGGCCAGCAGCTCCGGGACGAGCTCCGCCGGGGTGCGCCGCGGGTCGAGCGCCCGGCAGGCCTCGGCGAGCAGCTCCCGCATCCGGTCCCGCTCGGCCTCGGCGCGCTCCGCGAGGCGTCCGAGGTCCACCCGGACGCCCTCCTGGCTGCCCATCAGCAGGGCCAGGGCGCCGCCGCCGAGGGCGAAGCCGGGGTCGCACCCGCGGGCCGCCCGCGCCACGTGGGCCACCAGCCGGGCGTGGGCCGCCAGCGCGTCGGTCACCAGCGGGTCGGGCGCCGGCGGGTCGGGCGCCGGCGGGTCGGGCGCCGGCGGGTCGGGCGCCGGGGCGCCGGGCGCCGGCGCACCGTCCGGCGCGTCCTCGTCCGGTGCGGCCCCGGGCGCCCCCGCGCCCCGGCCGGAGCCCGGTCCGCGGCCCTGACCGCTGCCGCGGCTGCGGCTGTTGCCGTGACCGGGGTGCAGGCCGGCGGCCAGGCCGCGCACCGCGCCCAGCAGGGCGGCCGCGACGGGGGCGGAGAGCCGGTCCAGGGAGGCGATGGCGGCGTCCACGGCGTCCGGCCAGGCGGCCAGGTGGCGGCGGCGGGCGATGGCCCGCTCCTCGGCCGGCGCGTACTCCCGCTCGTAGCAGGCGAGTTCGAGGTTGGCGAGGTGCAGCGAGGGGTCGCGGCGGTGCAGCTGGAGCGTGTCCAGCTGCACCTCCAGGGCGTCCTCGAAGACGGCGAGGTGCGCGTCGTCCAGGGAGCCGGGCACGACCGCGCCGCCGTCCTCCCCGCGGGCGTCCCCGGCCCGTCCCGCCCCGGCCCCTCCCGCCCCGGCCCCTCCCGCCGCGCCCGCGGCCCGCGCCCGCCGCAGCGCCGCCAGCCCGGCCCGCACCCCGTCCGGTGAGAGGTCCTGCACCCGCCCGTCGTACTCGTGCCGCCCGGCCGCCTCGCGGACCGTCGGGACCGTCAGGTCGCACACCGCGCGCAGGCGCTGCTCCATGGCACCCGACGGTACCGACGCGGCGGCCCCCGGAGGCCCTGCGGGACCGTCAGTGCCGCCCCCGCGCCGCCCCCGTGCCGCCCCGCCCGGGTCCGCCGTGCGCGAACCGCCGTGTCCGGTGTCCGTCCCCCCGCACCGGGAGCGGTGGACCGTCGCGCTATGCGGACTCAGATGTCCGTATTCCGGAACGCGGGAAGGTCTACTCGCGTCCGCCTGCGGCGCAATCCCCTTGTTACAGCCGTGTGAAGGGATCCATTCGCTGGTTTCGGCTCTGCATGCAGGCAGATCACAGTTGCGCAAACATCGCCCCGGGGGTCTGGCGCACCGCTATTCGGACGCAGGAGAGTTGCGCCGCACGCGGTGAGCCGAGGTTGCCTCTCGCGCCAGTGCGTACCGAGGGCCCCACCGGGTCCAGTACGTCGAACCGGGGCCATCCGCCCCCGTGCCTCCGGGCACACCAGCACATCGCACCACCGCACCTGACGCACCATCTGTACTGCCGCAGCCGAACACCGCGCACCACGACCGGCATACGGCCCGCACCCCACCCCGGGCGCGGACCGGCCGTCCGGGCACCGTGTGCCGGCCACCGCCGGCGAGGGGATCTGACAGGACAATGACTGCACCCATCGAGACCACCGGTTCCGTGGCCGAGGCGCCTCCCGAGGCCGTGCTCGCGGGCGCCTCCGCCAAGCAGATCGAGGGCCGCTCCCTCGGCCGGATCGCCTGGGAACGCCTCAAGCGGGACAAGGTCGCCCTCGGCGGCGGCATCGTGGTCGTCCTCCTGCTGCTGGTGGGCGCGCTCGCGCCCGTCCTCTGCGCCCTGGTCGGCCAGGAGCCGGACGTGTTCCACACCGACCTGCTCGACGCCTCGCTCGGCATCGGGACGCCCAAGGGCGCCTTCGGCGGCATGAGCTCCACCCACCTGCTGGGCATCGACCCCACCTACGGCCGCGACATCTTCAGCCGCATCGTCTACGGCGCGCAGATCTCGCTGATCGTCGCCTTCGGCGCCGCCGCCCTCGCCGTCGTGATCGGCGTGCTGCTGGGCATGGCGGCCGGCTTCTTCGGCGGCTGGGTGGACTCGTTCATCAGCCGCACGATGGACGTGCTCCTGGCCTTCCCGCAGCTGCTCTTCTCGATCGCCCTGGTGTCGGTCGTCCCGACCAAGCTGTTCGGGCTCTCGGGCAGCGGGCCGCGCATCCTCGTCCTGATCTTCGTGATCGGCTTCTTCGGGTGGCCCTACATCGGGCGCATCGTCCGCGGCCAGACCCTCTCCCTGCGGGAGCGCGAGTTCGTCGAGGCCGCCCGCAGCCTGGGCGCCGGCCGGGTGCACATCCTGCTCAAGGAGCTGCTGCCCAACCTGGTCGCTCCCATCCTGGTCTACACCACGCTGATGATCCCGACCAACATCCTGAACGAGGCGGCCCTCAGCTTCCTCGGCGTGGGTGTCCAGCCCCCCACGCCCTCGTGGGGCCAGATGCTGTCGGACTCGGTCCAGTACTACACGGTGGACCCGGCCTACATGGTGATCCCCGGTCTGGCGATCTTCATCACCGTGCTGTCCTTCAACCTCTTCGGCGACGGGCTGCGCGACGCCCTCGACCCGAAGGGGAACTGACCGGCCCGCGCTCCGGCGCGGCGCAGGACCCGATGGAGAGCAGGGACTCGTCCATCAGACGGCCAGGGCCCATCCCCGGGCACTGGGCACTCTCGGAGGTTGACATTACCGTGACTACTCGTAACAAGGCGCTCGCCGCCGCCGTCCTGGTCGGGGCGCTGGCCCTCACCACCTCCGCGTGCGGTGGCGGCTCCAAGAGCTCCGACGGCGGTTCGGGCAAGGGCGGCGGCTCGTCGACCTTCAACGCCGCCGCGACCAGCATCGTGAACCCTTCCACCAAGAAGGGCGGCACCCTCAAGCTCTGGAGCACCCAGGACGTCGACTCGCTCGACCCGGCGATCGGCTACTACGCCTTCGTCTGGGACCTGCAGCGCTTCTACACCCGCACCCTGGTCAACTACCCCTCGAAGCCGGGCAAGGACGGCCTGGCGCTCCAGCCCGACCTGGCCGAGGCCATGCCGACGATCACCGACGGCGGCAAGACCTACACCTTCAAGCTCAAGCAGGGCCTGAAGTTCGAGGACGGCACCCCGATCACGTCCAAGGACGTCAAGTACGGCATCGAGCGCGTCTTCGCGCAGGACGTGATCCCCAACGGCCCGATCTACCTGATCGGCGACCTCGACCAGGGCCAGAAGTACCCCGGCCCGTACAAGGACAAGGACAAGGACAAGCTGGGCCTGAAGTCCGTCCAGACCCCGGACGACAGCACCATCGTCTTCAAGCTCTCCCAGCCGAACTCCGACTTCCTGTACCACCTGGCCATGGGCGGCGCCGCCCCGGTCCCGCGTGCCAAGGACGACGGCGCCTCCTACGCCAAGCACCCGGTCTCCAGCGGCCCGTACAAGATCCAGGGCTACGTGGCCAACAAGGGCTTCGAGATGGTGCGCAACCCCAACTGGGACGCCTCCACCGACAAGCTGCGCCCGGCCCTGCCGGACAAGGTCACCTTCACCGTGACCTCCAACGCGGACGACCTGGACAGCCGCCTGCTGGCCGGCTCCATCGACATCGACGCGGGCCAGCGCGGCGTGCAGACCGCCGCCCAGGGCAAGATCCTCCGGACCCCGAAGCTGAAGGCGAGCACGGTGGACGCCCCCGCGGCGACCATCCGCTACATCTCGCTGCAGACCAAGGTCAAGCCGTTCGACAACGTCAACTGCCGCAAGGCGGTCGAGTACGCGATCAACCCGACCGACCAGCAGACCGCCCGCGGCGGCCAGTGGGCCGGCAAGATCGCCACCAGCATGCTGCCGCCGTCCATCCCGGGCTCGGACACCTACGACCCGTACAACCTGGCCGCCGGCAAGCCGCAGATCGACAAGGCCAAGGAGGCGCTCGCCGCGTGCGGCAAGCCGAACGGCTTCTCCACCACGATCGCGGCCCGCAGCACCAGCCCGAAGGACGTCAAGCAGGCCGTGGCCGCCCAGGCCGCGCTGAAGGCCGTCGGCATCACCGCCAACGTCTTCCAGTACGACGGCTCGCAGTCGGCCTCCACCGTCGGCTCCCCCGCGTTCATGCACAGCCACAACATCGGCCTGAACGTCTTCGGCTGGGGCTCCGACTACCCGACCGGCTCGGGCTTCCTGAGCGTCCTGATCGACGGCCGCCTGATCTCGAAGTCCGGCAACAACAACTACTCCGAGATCAACGACCCGGAGATCAACGGCTGGATCGACGACGCCGCCAAGTCGACCGACCCGGCCGCGGCCGCCGCCGACTACACCAAGATCAACCACAAGGTCATGGACCTCGCGCTGTACGTCCCGGGCGTGGTGGAGCAGTCGCTCAACTACTACAACCCGCGGCTGACCAACGTGATGTTCTCCCAGTCCCTCGGGATGATCGACTTCTCGGCCCTCGGCCTGTCCGACGGCAAGTGACCCGCGCCGTCCTCACCTGTAAGCACAGCTAGACCGAAGGGCAGGTGAAGGCGGGCCGGGTCCGGCCGGCCGCCCCCACGAGGGGCGGCCGGCCCACCGCCGGCCAGCCGACCGCAGTGCTCCTGTACATCGTCCGACGACTCCTGAACGTGGTCGTCATGCTGCTGGTGGTCGCCACGATCACCTTCGGCATCTTCTTCCTGGTGCCGTGGCTGCAGCACACCGACCCGGTCCTGCGCTACGTCGGCAAGAACGCGAACCCGGTGGCCATCGAGGGCATCAAGGTCAAGCTGGGCCTGGACAAGCCGATCTACGAGCAGTTCTGGCTGTACCTCAAGGGCCTGGTCGCCGGCCGCTCGTACAACAACGGCCCGGACACCACCTGGTGCCCGGCCCCCTGCATGGGCATCTCCACCCAGACCCAGACCCCCGTCTGGGGCCAGCTGACGGGCGACTTCCCCGTCACCGCCTGGCTCGCCGCGGGCGCGGCCACCCTCTGGCTCGTCTTCGGCGTCGGCACCGGCGTGCTCTCCGCGCTGCGCAAGCGCTCGGTGCTCGACCGGGTGACCATGGTGACGGCCCTCGCCGGCGTCTCCCTGCCCGTGTACTTCACCGGCCTGGTCACCTCCGCCCTCTTCGTCTACAACCTGGGCTGGCTCCCGGAGTCCGATCCCGGCGTGACCCTGGCCGACGACCCGGTGGCGTGGTTCCAGAACATGCTGCTGCCCTGGATCACGCTGGCCTTCCTCTTCGCGGCGACCTACGCCCGCCTCACCCGCGCCACCATGCTCGACGTCCTGGGCGAGGACTACATCCGCACCGCCCGGGCCAAGGGCCTGCGCGAAGGCAAGGTCATCGGCAAGCACGCCATGCGCGCGACGATGACCCCGGTCCTCACCGTGTTCGGCATGGACCTGGGCGGACTGCTCGGCGGCGCGATCCTCACCGAGAACGTGTTCAACCTGCACGGCCTCGGCTACGACGCGCTCAACGGCATCACCAAGAACGACCTGCCCATGATCATGGGTGTCACCCTGTTTGCGGCCTTCTTCATCGTGATGGCCAACCTGATCGTCGACCTGCTCTACGCGGTCGTCGACCCCCGAGTGAGGCTCGCATGACCGACACCCCTTCCACCGAGCCCCTCGTCGACCTCGCCAAGGACGCGCCCTCCGAGTTCCTCGCGGTGCGCGACCTGCGGGTGCACTTCCCCACCGACGACGGCGTGGTCAAGTCCGTCGACGGCCTGAGCTTCACGCTGGAGCGCGGCAAGACCCTGGGCATCGTGGGCGAGTCCGGCTCCGGCAAGTCGGTCACCTCGCTCTCCGTCATGGGCCTGCACCGCAACGTCGGCAAGAAGTCCGGCCCGAGGATCAGCGGGGAGATCTGGCTCGACGGCAAGGAGCTGGTCGGCGCCTCCCCCGAGGAGGTGCGGCGCCTGCGCGGCCAGAAGATGGCGATGATCTTCCAGGACCCGCTGACCGCGATGCACCCCTTCTACTCGGTCGGCCACCAGATCATCGAGGGCTACCGCCAGCACCACCCGGACGCGAAGAAGCAGCAGGCCCGCGACCACGCGATCCAGCTGCTCGACCGGGTCGGCATCCCCCAGCCGGACAAGCGGGTGGACAGCTACCCGCACGAGTTCTCCGGCGGCATGCGCCAGCGCGCGATGATCGCGATGGCGCTGGCCAACGACCCCTCCCTGCTGATCGCGGACGAGCCCACCACCGCCCTGGACGTCACCGTCCAGGCGCAGATCCTGGACCTCATCCGCGACCTGCAGAAGGAGTTCGGCTCGTCGGTGATCATCATCACCCACGACCTCGGCGTGGTGGCCGAGCTGGCCGACGACATCCTGGTGATGTACGGCGGCAAGTGCGTCGAGAAGGGCCCGGCGGCCGACCTCTTCGACAAGCCCGAGCACCCCTACACCTGGGGCCTGCTGGGCTCGATGCCGCGCATCGACCGGGACCTCCAGGACCGGCTGATCCCCGTCAAGGGCAGCCCGCCCAGCCTGATCAACCTGCCGTCCGGCTGCGCCTTCAACCCGCGCTGCCCGTACGCCGACCGGAACGAGGGGCGCTGCACCAGCGAGGTCCCCGAGCTGGTCGAGGCGGCGCCCGGGCACCGGGCGGCCTGCCACCTCCCCGCCGAGACCCGGCACCGCATCTTCGCCGAGGAGATCGCACCCCGGCTCTGACGGCCGGGTCCCGGCCTCGCCGGCCACGGGCCGGCGGGGCCGGCCAGCACCACACGCGGCACCACGTCGGACCGCACGGCCGGCCCGACTTCCGAGGAGACGAGAACAACCATGGCTGATGAGAGCGACACCGCTGCGGAGGCTGCGGCGGCGGTACCGGCGCCCGCACCCGCACCCGCCTCCGAGCGCGAGCCGCTGCTCAAGGTGACCGGGCTGACGAAGCACTTCCCCATCCACAAGGGGCTGCTGCGCCGCCAGACCGGGGCCGTGCAGGCGGTGGACGGGGTCGACTTCTCCGTCGCGCCCGGCGAGACCCTGGGCGTGGTGGGCGAGTCCGGCTGCGGCAAGTCGACCACCGGCCGGCTGGTCACCCGGCTGATGGAGCCGACCGCCGGGACGATCGAGTTCGAGGGCGTGGACATCACGCACCTGTCCACCGCGAAGATGCGGCCGCTGCGCCGCGACATCCAGATGATCTTCCAGGACCCGTACTCGTCGCTCAACCCGCGGCACACCATCGGCACCATCGTCGGCGCCCCCTTCCGGCTGCAGAAGGTGCAGACCGAGGCCGGCGTGAAGAAGGCCGTGCAGGAGCTGCTGGAGCTCTGCGGGCTCAGCCCGGAGCACTACAACCGCTACCCGCACGAGTTCTCCGGCGGCCAGCGGCAGCGCATCGGCATCGCCCGCGCCCTGGCGCTCAAGCCGAAGATGGTCGTGGCGGACGAGCCGGTCTCCGCGCTGGACGTCTCCATCCAGGCGCAGGTGGTCAACCTGCTGGACGACCTCCAGAAGGAGCTCGGCCTCACCTACATGATCATCGCGCACGACCTGTCGGTGGTCCGGCACGTCTCCGACCGCGTCGCCGTGATGTACCTCGGCAAGATCGTGGAGCTGGCCGACCGGGACGCCCTGTACTCCCGGCCGATGCACCCGTACACCAACGCGCTGATGTCGGCCGTGCCGGTGCCCGACCCCCGGCGCAGGACCAAGCGGGAGCGCATCCTGCTCACCGGCGACGTGCCGTCGCCGATCAACCCGCCCAGCGGCTGCCGGTTCCGCACCCGCTGCTGGAAGGCGCAGGAGAAGTGCGCCTCCCAGGAGCCGCCGCTGGTCGCCCTGGCCTCGGGCCACCAGGTGGCCTGCCACTTCCCCGAGAACGCCCCCGGCAGCGAGGGCGGGGAGAAGAAGGCGGCCGCGGCCGCGGGGTGACCGCACGGACACCGGGCGGGATGCGCGCACGCGCCTCCCGCCCGGTCCGCCTCCCGTCCGGTCCCCTCTCCGGCCGCTCCGGCGCACCGTGGACCATGGAGCGGTGACCTCGCAGCTCTTCACCCCCGACGTCCAGCACACCCTCGACATCGCCGGCATCTTCGTCTTCGCCCTCTCCGGCGGCCTGCTCGCCGTCCGCAAGAACCTCGACATCTTCGGCATCGCGATGCTCGCCGAGGTCACCGCCCTGGGCGGCGGCGTGCTGCGCGACCTGATCATCGGCGCGGTGCCGCCGGCGGCCTTCACCGACACCGGCTACTTCTTCACGCCGCTCGCCGCCGCGGTCGTCGTCTTCTTCCTCCACCCCGAGGTGGAGCGGATCACCTGGACCGTGCAGTCCCTGGACGCCCTCGGCCTCGGCCTCTTCGCGGTCACCGGCACCGCCAAGGCCCACGACTACGGGCTGGGCGCGGTCGCCTCGGTGGCGCTGGGCGTGGCGACCGCGGTGGGCGGCGGCGTGGTCCGCGACGTGCTGGCCAACGAGGTCCCCTCCCTGCTGCGCTGGGACCGCGAGATCTACGCGGTGCCCGCGATGGCGGCCGCCGTCCTCGTGGCGGTGCTCATCGCGGCCGACGCGCTCGGGCCGGTCACCGGCACCGCGGCCGCCCTGGTCGCCTTCGTGCTGCGGATGCTGGCGCTCCGGTACGGGTGGCGCGCCCCGCGGGCCTGGCACCGCAACGGCGCCCGCACCGGCGAGGAGTGACCTGCGAGGAGTGACCTGCGGGGAGTGACCGGCGGGGAGCGGCCCCGGGTGGGCGGCCCCGGGGAGCGGCCCCCGTAACGGCCGGGTGAGGGGGGCCCGCGGCGGGCGGCGCGCGGGCCCTGCCGCAGCCGGCCTGCGAGGACGGCGCCCGCCCGCCCGCCGGGCGGCGTACGGCGGTCACCCGCGGACCGGGCTGGCCCTACTATGGACGGGCCATGCCCTACCTCGATCACGCGGCGACCACCCCGATGCTCCCCGAGGCGATCAGCGCCGTGACGGCGCACCTCGGCAGCACCGGCAACGCGTCGTCCCTGCACGCGGCGGGACGGCGCGCCCGGCGCGTCGTCGAGGAGTCCCGGGAGGCGCTGGCGCGGGCCCTGGGCGCCAGGCCGAGCGAGGTCGTCCTCACCGGCGGCGGCACCGAGTCCGACAACCTCGCGGTCAAGGGCCTGTACTGGGCCCGCCGCGACGCCGACCCCGCCCGGACCAGGGTGCTCTGCAGCCCGGTCGAGCACCACGCCGTCCTGGACGCGGTCCACTGGCTCGGCGACCACGAGGGCGCGCAGGTCGAGTTCCTGCCGGTCGACCGGTACGGCCGGGTGCACCCCGAGGCGCTGCGCGCCGCGATCGAGGGCGGCACCGGCCCCGGGACGGTCGCGCTGGTCACCGTGATGTGGGCCAACAACGAGGTCGGCACCCTGCAGCCGGTCGCCGAGCTGGTCGAGACGGCCCACGCGTACGGGATCCCGGTGCACTCCGACGCCGTGCAGGCGCTCGGCCAGGTCCCGGTGTCCTTCGCCGACTCCGGCCTCGACGCGATGACCGTCACCGGCCACAAGGTCGGCGGCCCGTACGGGATCGGCGCCCTCGTCCTCTCCCGGGCCTTCACCCCCGTCCCGCTGCTGCACGGCGGCGGGCAGGAGCGCGACGTCCGCTCCGGGACGCTCGACGTGCCGGGCGCCGCCGGCTTCGCCGCCGCCGCCCGGATCGCGGTGGAGCGGCAGGCCGTCCACGCCAAGGAGACCGCCGCGCTGCGGGACGCCCTGGTCGCGGCGGTCCGCGCGGCCGTCCCCGACGCCGTGCTCAACGGCGACCCCGACCCCGCCGGGCGGCTCCCCGCCAACGCCCACTTCTCCTTCCCCGGCTGCGAGGGCGACGCCCTGCTGATGCTGCTGGACGCCCGCGGCATCGAGTGCTCCACCGGATCCGCCTGCTCCGCCGGGGTGCCCCAGCCCAGCCACGTGCTGCTGGCCGCCGGCGCCGAGCCGGACCTGGCCCGGGCCTCGCTGCGCTTCTCGCTCGGCCACACCAGCACCGCGGCGGACGTCGAGGCGCTGGCCGAGGCCATCGGCCCGGTCGTCGAGCGCGCCCGGAACGCGGGCCTCGCCTCGGCACGGCGCTGAACCGGCCCGTACCCTGGTGGGCATCATGAGCGACTTTCCTGGTACGGGCAGCAGGCCCGGCGCGGCCCTGCCCGGAGCGGACGGGCCGGCCGGCCCCGGCGGCGGGCGCCGCCTGCGGGTCCTGGCGGCCATGTCCGGAGGCGTGGACTCCGCGGTCGCGGCCGCCCGCGCCGCCGAGGCCGGCCACGACGTGACCGGTGTCCACCTCGCCCTCTCCGCCAACCCGCAGTCCTTCCGCACCGGCGCCCGCGGCTGCTGCACGCTGGAGGACTCCCGCGACGCCCGCCGCGCCGCCGACGTGATCGGCATCCCCTTCTACGTCTGGGACATGGCCGAGCGCTTCCGCGAGGACGTCGTCGACGACTTCGTCGCCGAGTACGCCGCCGGGCGCACCCCCAACCCGTGCCTGCGCTGCAACGAGAAGATCAAGTTCGCGGCGCTGCTGGACAAGGCCCTCGCCCTCGGCTTCGACGCCGTCTGCACCGGCCACTACGCGCGCGTCGTGGACGGCCCCGCCGGCCGCGAGCTGCACCGGGCCGCCGACGCCGCCAAGGACCAGTCGTACGTGCTGGGCGTGCTCGACGCCGACCAGCTCGCCCACGCCCTCTTCCCGCTCGGCGACACCCCCAAGGAGCTGATCCGCGAGGAGGCCGAGCGCCGGGACCTCGCCGTCGCCCGCAAGCCCGACAGCCACGACATCTGCTTCATCGCCGACGGCGACACCCAGGGCTTCCTCGCGCAGCGCCTGGGCACCTCCCCCGGCGACATCGTCGACACCGACGGGACCAAGGTCGGCGAGCACCAGGGCGCCTACGGCTTCACCGTCGGCCAGCGCAAGGGCCTGCGGATCGGCCGCCCCGCCGCCGACGGGAAGCCCCGCTACGTCCTCGACGTCTCCCCGGTCGACAACCGGGTCACGGTCGGCCCCGCCGAGGCCCTGGACGTCGTGGCGCTCACCGGCATCCGCCCCCGCTGGTGCGGCCCGGCCCCGGCCGGCCCGGGGGAGTACACCGCCCAGCTGCGCGCCCACGGCGGCGAGGTGCCGGTGACCGCGGAGCTCGTGGACGGCGAGCTGCGGGTGCGCCTCGCCGAGCCCGCCCGGGGGATCGCCCCGGGCCAGGCCGTGGTGCTCTACGAGGGGACGCGCGTGGTCGGCTCGGCCACCATCGCCGCCACCGAGCGGCGCAGCGCGGCCCGGGCCTGACCCCCCGCCGGGCCTGACCCCCGCCGGGCCTGACCCCCGCCGGGCCGGGTCCGGAGCGGGCCGGGCGGCCCCGGCCGCCGCACCCCCGGCCCCGCCGCCGCAGCCCCGTGGCCCGGGGACGGGGGCGCGTGATACGCATGGAGGCACCATGGACATCACCGTCTTCTGCTCCGCCGCCGACCTCGACGACCGCTACACCGCCCCGGCCCGGAAGTTCGCCGCCCTGCTCGGCGAGCGCGGCCACACCCTCGTCTGGGGCGGCTCCCACGCCGGCCTGATGGGCGTCCTCGCCGACGGCGTCAAGGCCGCCGGGGGCCGCCTGGTCGGCATCTCCGTCGAGCTGCTGGCCCACAAGGCCTACCAGGGCGCCGACGAGCTCGTGACCACCCGCGACCTGGCCGAGCGCAAGGCCGCGCTGCTCGCCCGCGCCGACGCGGTCGTGGTGCTCGCCGGCGGCCTCGGCACGCTCGACGAGCTCACCGAGGTGCTGGAGCTGAAGAAGCACGGCCTGCACGCCAAGCCGGTCGTGGTCCTCGACAGCGAGGGCTTCTACGACGGCCTGCGCAGCCAGCTGCAGCGGATGGACGCCGAGGGCTTCCTGCCCCTGCCGCTGGACGAGCTGGCCCTCTTCGCCGAGGACCCCGCCACCGCCCTGGCCGACCTGGAGGCCGCCGCCACGGCGGGCTGAGCCGTCCGCCCCCGGACCGCCCCCTCCGCGCACCGGCGGGGAGCGGGCCGTGGTAGGAATCGGCCCATGGCAACACATCTGATCACGGGGGCAGGGTCCGGCATCGGCGCGGCGGTCGCCCGGCGGCTGGCCGGGCGCGGCGACGAGCTGTGGCTGCTGGCGCGGGACGCCCGGCGCGCCAAGGAGCTGCGCGAGCGGTTCCCCGGCAGCCGCACGCTCGTCGGCGACCTCGCCGAGCCCGAACGGCTCTCCTGGGCCTTCGGCCACCAGGAGCTCCCGGTGGAGCTGGACTCCCTGGTCCACGTGGCGGGCGTCGTCGAGCTGGGACCGGTGGGGGAGCTGCCGCCCAAGGTCTGGCAGCAGACCCTCGCCGTGAACACGGTCGCCCCCGCCGAGGTCACCCGGCTCCTGCTGCCCTCGCTGCGGCAGGCCCGCGGCCGCGTCCTCTTCGTCAACTCCGGCGCCGGGCTGCGGGCCAACGCCCAGTGGAGCGCCTACGCGGCCAGCAAGTTCGCGCTGCGGGCGCTCGCCGACGCCCTGCGCGAGGAGGAGCACGGCAACGGCGTGCGGGTGACCAGCGTCTACCCGGGCCGCACGGCCACGCCCATGCAGGAGAAGGTCCACGCCCAGGAGGGCAGGGCCTACGACCCCGCGGCCTGGATCGACCCCGAGTCGGTGGCCGCGACCGTGCTCACCGCCCTCGACCTGCCGCGCGACGCGGAGATCACCGACGTGACGGTCCGCCCGGGCCGCTGACGGGCGCGCCTGCGGCCGGCGGCACCTCCGGGACGGGGCCGCGTCCCGGCGCCGCGCGGCCGCCCCCGCCGTCCGTGCCGCCCAGGCCCCCCGGGAGGGTCTGCCGGGAGGACCCCCGGCCCCGGCCGCTGCGGGAACGGCACGCGACCGCCCGGGCGGACGGCGGCGGGCCCCGCGTCTCGTACCCTTCCGACGTGACCACTGAGAGCGCTGAGCACCCCTTCCCCGAACTGGAGGCCGCCGCCACCGGTGTCGGCTCGATGCCCGGCACCGACGCGCGGGAGGCCGTGCGGACCGTCGTCGGCGAGCTGGAGGCGCTGCCGCACCTGCCCGAGCTGCCCGCCCGCGGGCCGGGCGCCGACATGGTCGGGCGCGGCGCCGGACTGCTGGTGGAGCTGTACGCGCAGGTGGAGCCGTCCGGCTGGCGGTTCGCCGACCGGCCCGGCCGCGACACCCGGCGCGCCCACTCCTGGCTGGTCGAGGACCTCGACGCCCTGGAGGAGTTCACCCAGGGCCGGTCCGGGCCGCTGAAGGTCCAGGCCGTGGGGCCGTGGACGCTCGCCGCCTCGATCGAGCTGAAGCACGGCGAGAAGGCGCTCGCCGACCCCGGCGCCTGCCGCGACGTGGCCGGCTCGCTCGCCGAGGGCCTGCGCCGCCACCTCGTCGACGTGCGGCGCCGCGTGCCCGGCGCCGAGGTGGTGCTCCAGCTCGACGAGCCCTCACTGCCCGCCGTGCTGACCGGGCAGGTGCCCACGGCCAGCGGCTTCCAGCGGCTGCGGGCGGTGGACCGGCAGGTCGCCGAGGACGTCCTGCGCCAGGTCGTCGGGGCCGTCGACGCCCCGGTCGCGGTGCACTGCTGCGCCCCCGGGGTGCCGATCGCCCTGCTGCGCCGGGCGGGCGCCGCCGCGGTCTCCCTCGACGCGTCCCTGCTGACCGAGCGTGACGACGACGCGGTCGGGGAGGCCGTCGAGGCCGGCACCGTGCTCCTCGCCGGGGTCCTGCCGGGCACCGACGCCCCGTTGTCGGACCCTGCCGGTAGTGTCGCTGTCGTCAGGAGGTTGTGGCGCAGGCTGGGGTTCGCCCCGGAGTCCCTGGCCCGCCGTGTCGTGGTGACGCCGAGCTGCGGGCTCGCGGGGGCCTCCCCCGCCTACGCCCGCCGTGCGCTGTCACGGAGCGTCATGGCGGCCCGGAGCCTGGCGGACACGCCCGAGTAGGCGCATCGAGGTGAGGGAGGCCCGCGTGGCGGGTGACGGCAGGGTCGCGGACCCGGCGGGGGCGCCGGCGGACGTCCGCGAGCGCCACGTCGTGCTGGCGCAGGAGATCGAGGAGCACCGCTTCCGCTACTACGTCAGGGACGCGCCCGTCGTCAGCGACGCCGAGTTCGACGCCCTGATGCGGGAGCTGGAGGGCATCGAGGAGCGCTACCCGGAGCTGCGCACGCCCGACTCGCCCACGCAGAAGGTCGGCGGCACGTACTCCAACGAGTTCGCCGAGGTCGCGCACCTGGAGCGGATGCTCAGCCTGGACAACGCCTTCACCGGGGAGGAGCTGGACGCCTGGGGCGACCGCGTCGCCCGCGAGCTCGGCGACCAGGAGTACCACTTCCTGTGCGAGCTCAAGGTCGACGGCACCGCCATCAGCCTGGTGTACGAGGACGGCCGGCTGGTGCGCGCCGCCACCCGCGGCGACGGCCGCACCGGCGAGGACGTCACGGCCAACGTCCGCACCATCGCCGAGATCCCGGACCGGCTGCGCGGCGACGCCGGGCACCCCGTGCCCGAGCTGGTGGAGGTCCGGGGCGAGATCTACTTCCCCACCGAGGAGTTCGAGCAGCTCAACGCCTCGCTGGTCGCGGCGGGGGACAAGCCCTTCGCCAACCCGCGCAACTCCGCCTCCGGGTCCCTGCGGCAGAAGGACCCCCGGATCACCGCGACCCGGCCGCTGCACATGGTGGTCCACGGCATCGGCGCCCGCCGGGGCTTCGCGATCGACCGCCAGTCGCACGCCTACGACATGCTGCGCGCGTGGGGCCTGCCCACGGCCCGCCACAACAAGGCCGTGCGCACCCTCGCCGAGGTCAAGGACTTCGTCGCCCACTTCGGCGAGCACCGGCACTCGGTGGAGCACGAGATCGACGGCGTGGTCGTCAAGGTCGACGAGGTGGCGCTGCAGGGCCGCCTCGGCGCCACCTCCCGGGCGCCCCGCTGGGCCATCGCCTGGAAGTACCCGCCGGAGGAGGTCAACACCCGGCTGCTGGACATCCGGGTCAACGTCGGCCGCACCGGCCGCTGCACCCCGTACGCGGTGATGGAGCCGGTCACGGTGGCCGGCTCGGAGGTCGAGTACGCCACCCTGCACAACCAGGACGTCGTCAAGGCCAAGGGCGTGCTGATCGGCGACACCGTGGTGCTCCGCAAGGCGGGCGACGTCATCCCCGAGGTGCTCGGCCCGGTGGTGGACCTGCGCGACGGCACCGAGCGGGAGTTCGTGATGCCGTCCGCGTGCCCCGAGTGCGGCACGCCGCTGCGGCCGATGTCCGAGGGCGACGTCGACCTGCGCTGCCCCAACGCCCGCTCCTGCCCGGCCCAGCTGCGCGAGCGGATCTTCTACCTGGCCAGCCGGAAGTGCCTCGACATCGAGGCGCTGGGCTACGTCGCGGCGACCGCCCTCACCCAGCCGCTGGAGCCCGCCGAGCCGCCGCTGCGGGACGAGGGCGACCTCTTCGACCTGACGGTCGAGCAGCTGCTGCCCATCAAGGCCGTGGTCCGCGACCCCGACACCGGCCTGCCCAAGCGGGACCCGAAGACCGGCGAGGAGAAGGTCGTCACCTTCTTCGCCAACCTCAAGGGCGAGCCGAAGAAGACCGCCACCGCCCTGCTGGAGAACCTGCAGGCCGTCAAGGAGCGGCCGCTCGCCCGGATCATCGCGGGCCTCTCCATCCGCCACGTGGGACCGGTCGCCGCCCAGGCGCTGGCCCGCGAGTTCCGCGACCTCGACCGCATCGCGGCGGCGAGCGAGGAGGAGCTGGCCGCCACCGAGGGCGTCGGCCCGACCATCGCCGCCTCCATCACGCAGTGGTTCGCGGAGGACTGGCACCGGGAGATCATCGAGAAGTGGCGGCGGGCCGGCGTCCGCTTCACCGAGGACGCCGCCGGGAGCGAGGGGTCCGACCTGCTGGCCGGCCTCACCGTGGTGGTCACCGGCACCCTGGCCTCCCACACCCGCGACGGCGCCAAGGAGGCCCTGGTGTCGCGCGGGGCCAAGGTCACCGGGTCGGTGTCGAAGAAGACCGACTTCGTGGTCGTGGGCGACAACCCCGGCTCCAAGTACGACAAGGCCGTGGAGCTCGGCCTGCCCGTCCTGGACGACGACGGCTTCGCGGTCCTGCTGGAGCAGGGGTCCGACGCCGCCCGCATCCGGCTCGGCCTGCCCGTGGGGGAGGAGGCCGAGGCTGCGAAGGCGGCCCCGAGGAAACGGGCCCCGAGGAAGAAGGAGCCCGTCGGGGCCGGGGCGGAGGCCGGGGCCGGGGGCGCCTCCGGCGAGGCCGCCGCGCAGGGCTCCCCCGGAGACGGCGACCCCCGGGAGGACGCCGCCGCACAGGACCCCGCACAGGACGCCGCCGCGCAGGACTCCGCGGCGGCCCCCTCGCCGGACCCCGTTCCGGAGGGGCAGCCGCAGGACTGACCGGACGTCACCCCTCCGGTGGCCGGATCCCGTTGGCATGGACCGGTCTCCGGGGGGTCTCCCGCACAACGGCGCGGGTTCGCATGTCCGAAACCCTGCCCCTCCTCCCGGCGTGGACTTACCCTGGGACGCAGCCTGCCCGCGCGAGCGGGGCCGCGGCGACGGCGCTGTCGCGCGCGGACAATCAGGCGAGGCACCCACCGCTCGCACCGCGGGGAGACCCTCGGACGTGCGCCGGTGCCGCCCGACAGGGCCGCGGCAGGGGAGACGTGCGGTCCCCGCACCGGGCGGCGGCCGGCGTCGGACGGCAGCGCGGGCACGGAGGGGCGGCCAGGCGGGGCGGGGACCGACGGAGGAAGCGCGCATGGAACTGCGCACGGAACGGCACCCCCGGGGGGACACCCCCCACCCTGCCCAGGGGCTGACGGGTGCGGCACTGCTGCTCGGCATCCTGCTCGCGGGCGCCGCGCCCCTCATACCGCTCGCCCTGCTGGTCGGCCGGTACGAGGCGGAGCTGCTGCCGCTCTTCGCGGTGCCGCTCGCGGTCCTCGTCGCCGCCTGGCGGATCGCCCGCGACCGGGCCCGCGACCAGCTCACCGACCCGCTCACCGGCCTGCCCAACCGCCAGGCGCTGCTGCTGGCCGCCCGGGCCGCCATCGCCGACGGCAGCACCGCCCCGCCCGCCGACCCCGCCGGCCGGGTCGGGCTGATCCTGCTCGACCTCGACCGCTTCCGGTCGCTCAACGACACCCTGGGCCACTCCGCCGGCGACCGGCTCCTCGTCCAGATCTCGCGCCGGCTGCACGCCGCCCTCAGCAGCGGCGGCCTGCTCCCCGCCGAGCCGCGGACCGGCCGCGGCCGCCGCCGCTCCGACGACCCCTTCTCCGTGCTCCCGCCCCCGGTGCAGGGCGTCAGCCGCGCCGTCGTCGCCCGCATGGGGGGAGACGAGTTCGCCGTCCTGCTCCCCGGCGTGGGGTGCGCGGTCACCCTGCAGCGCCTCGCCCGCGCCCTGATCGCCGAACTCGCCGCCCCCAGCCGGGTCGACGGCCTGCTCGTGGTGCTGGAGGCCAGTGCCGGCGTCTGCATCTTCCCCGACCACGCCCCCGACGCCGAGTCCCTGCTGCGCCGCGCCGACGTCGCCATGGGGCACGCCCAGCGCGGCCGCACCGGCGTGGAGGTGTACGACCAGGAGCGCGATGCCGACACGCCCGTCCGCGTGGGCCTGCTCGGCGACCTGCGGCGCGCCTTGGAGGCGGGCGAGGTCGAGCTCCACTACCAGCCGAAGGTCGCCTTCGACGGCCGTGTCGTCGGCCTGGAGGCGCTGCTGCGCTGGGAGCGCCCCGGCCGGGGCCGGATCAGCCCGGAGGAGTTCGTCGGGCTGGCCGAGTCCAGCGGCCTGATGCCCCGCCTCACCGACTACGTCCTGGACGCCGCCGTCCACCAGCTCGCCGAGTGGCGCTCCCAGGGCCTGGAGGTGCAGGTCGCGGTCAACGTCTCGCCCCGCGACGTGCTCACCCCGGGCTTCGCGGCCGGTGTCGCCGACCGCCTCGCCCGCGCGGCCGTGCCGCCGCAGGCCCTCCAGCTGGAGATCACCGAGCGGATGCTGCTGGACGACTCGCACCGTGCCGCCGACACCCTGGACGAGCTGCGCCGCTACGGGGTCGGCATGTCCCTGGACGACTTCGGGACCGGCCACTCCTCCCTCGTGCGGCTGCGCAGCCTCCCCGTCGGCGAGCTCAAGATCGACCGGTCGTTCGTCTCCCGGATGGTCGCCGACGCCCACGACGCGGCGGTGGTCCGCTGCTCGGTCCAGCTGGCCCACTCGCTCGGCCTGACCGTGGTCGCCGAGGGCGTGGAGGACGACGAGACCTGGGAGCGGCTGCACGGCATGGGCGTCGACGCGGTGCAGGGCTGGCTGGTCTCCGCCGCCCTCCCCGCCGACCAGGCCTCCGCCTGGCTGCGGGTGCGGCGCACCGCCGCGCCGGCGCCGGAGCTGGTGGCCCCCGCCGCCCCGCCGCCGGTACCGGCCCTGCCCCAGGAGCCGCTGCTGCCGCCGGACCCCGCCGCCCAGGCCCCGCCCGCGTAGCCCCGCACCGGTGGCCCTGCCCCGGTGGCCCCGTCCCTGCACCCCTGCCTCCCGGCCCCGCGGCGTGCCCGCCACCGGGTGCCGGCCCCGCCCGGTCCGCACCGGCACCCGCTGCTGCTGCCGCGCCTTGCGCCTCGCACATCACGCCCCCGCCGCCGCGGCCGTCCGCCGCCGCCCCGCGGCCCGCCTCCCCGGCCGTCCGCCGCCGCCCCGGCGGGGCGCCCCGCGACGCCCGCGGCCCGCGCACGGCGGCCCGCGTCCGCGTCCGCGCCCCGGCCGCCCGTCCGGTGTCCGCCCGCCCGACCCCCCGCGGGGCCATAGGATGGGGTCCACAGAGCAACCACAGAGCAAGAGGACGGACAGGCCGCGCAGGCCGCCGTCCGGGCCGTTCCCCGCGACCGGCCTCACCAGAACTCACCCTTGAGGATCGCTGCATGCCTGGCATCACGCGCGAGGAGGTCGCCCACCTCGCCCGGCTGTCGCGTCTTGAGCTGAAGGACGAAGAGCTCGACCACTTCGCCGAGCAGCTCGACGTGATCATCGGCGCGGTCGCCCGCGTTTCCGAGGTCGCCGGACAGGACGTCCCGCCGACCTCCCACCCGCTGCCGCTGACCAACGTCATGCGCGCCGACGAGGTGCGGCCGTCGCTGACCCCCGCCGAGGCCCTGGCCGGCGCCCCGGCGTCGGAGGAGCAGCGCTTCCGCGTCCCGCAGATCCTCGGGGAGGACTGACCATGGCCGACCTGACCCGGTACACCGCCGCCGAGACCGCCGCGGCCGTCGCCTCCGGCGACGTCTCCGCCGTCGAGGTGGCCCAGGCGCACCTGGACCGCATCGCCGCCGTCGACGAGAAGGTCCACGCCTTCCTGCACGTCGACACCGAGGGCGCCCTCGCCGCCGCCCGCGCCGTGGACGACAGGCGCGCGCGGGGCGAGGAGCTGGGCCCGCTGGCCGGCGTCCCGCTCGCGCTCAAGGACGTCTTCACCACCAAGGGCGTCCCCACGACCTGCGGCTCGAAGATCCTCGAGGGCTGGGTGCCGCCGTACGACGCGACGCTCACCCGCCGCCTCAAGGAGGCCGGCGTCGTCATCCTCGGCAAGACCAACATGGACGAGTTCGCCATGGGGTCCTCCACCGAGAACAGCGCCTACGGCCCCACCGGCAACCCGTGGGACCTCTCCCGCATCCCCGGCGGCTCCGGCGGCGGCTCCTCCGCCGCGCTCGCCGCCTTCGAGGCGCCGCTGGCGATCGGCACCGACACCGGCGGCTCCATCCGCCAGCCCGGCGCCGTCACCGGCACCGTCGGCGTGAAGCCGACCTACGGCGCGGTCTCCCGCTACGGCCTGGTCGCCTTCTCCTCCTCCCTGGACCAGGGCGGCCCCTGCGCCCGCACCGTGCTGGACGCGGCGCTGCTGCACGAGGCCATCGCCGGCCACGACCCGCTGGACTCCACCTCCATCGACGCGCCGGTCCCGCCGGTGGTCGAGGCGGCGCGGATGCGCGACGTCCGCGGCATGCGCGTCGGCGTGGTCAAGGAGTTCGGCGGCGAGGGCTACCAGCCCGGCGTGATGCAGCGCTTCCACGAGGCCGTGGAGCTGCTGCGCGGGCTGGGCGCCGAGGTCGTCGAGGTCTCCTGCCCGTCGTTCACCCTGGCGCTGCCCGCCTACTACCTGATCGCGCCGAGCGAGGCCTCCTCCAACCTGGCCCGCTTCGACGCCATGCGCTACGGCCTGCGGGTCGGCGACGACGGCACCCGCTCCGCCGAGGACGTCACCGCCCTCACCCGCGAGGCGGGCTTCGGCCCCGAGGTCAAGCGCCGGATCATGCTGGGCACCTACGCCCTGTCCTCCGGCTACTACGACGCCTACTACGGCTCGGCGCAGAAGGTGCGGACGCTGATCTCCCGCGACTTCGACGCGGCCTTCGCCGGCGTGGACGTGCTGATCTCGCCGACCACCCCCACCACCGCCTTCCCGATCGGCGAGCGCGCCGACGACCCGATGGCGATGTACCTGGCGGACCTCTGCACCATCCCGTCGAACCTCGCCGGCAACGCGGCCATGTCCGTGCCGTGCGGTCTGGCCCCGGAGGACAATCTCCCGGTCGGCCTGCAGATCATCGCTCCCGCGATGGCGGACGACCGCCTCTACCGGGTGGGCGGCGCCGTCGAGGCCGCATTCACCGAGAAGTGGGGACACCCCCTGCTGGAGGAGGCACCGGCACTGTGAGCAGTTCCTCGAAGGGCGGCAAGGCCGCGCAGCTCAAGGGTTTCAAGCACTCCCGCCCCGGCCTGTACCTGGGCATCGGCAGCAGCGCCTTCGGCGCCCTCGGCATCCTCCGCGATGTCAAGAAGGCCCGGGGGGACAGCGACACCCTGAAGCTGGTCAACGCGGTGATCGCCGCCGTCGCGCTGGTCACCAGCACCGCGCTGCTGATCCGCGAGCTGAAGCAGCTGGGCGACGACGACGTCCTGCTGGGCTGAGGCCCCGCCGGAGCCGGGCGGGGGCCCCGGGGCCCCGGCCGCGCCCCCCGCACCATTACCGGGTAGGGGAGTAGTGGGCGCGGTGTGGGGGGGGTAGCATGTGGAGTTGGGGGGGGCCCAGGGGGCGGACCACCCCCGGAT